>JAJCXT010000050.1 GCA_029263295.1 Acidobacteriota bacterium
GCGAACCTCATGCAGAACCTGGGGATCGAGGTCCTCGGCCTGCACTTCTCGACGGGGTTTTGTGTTGCCGACCGCCATCGCTTGCTGGGCAACTCCAATAACCGCGACAAGCCCTACCGCAACGACGCTTTGCACGCGGGCGCCCAGCTGGAAGTCCCGGTGGAGATCATCGACATCAAGGATCGCTACCTGCCGGAAGTCGTGCTGAACCCGAAGCACGGGTACGGCTCTGGCATGAACCCCTGCATCGACTGCCGCATCTTCATGCTGAAGAGAGCAAAGGAGATCATGGAGGAGCGGGGCTACGATTTCGTTTTCACCGGCGAGGTCCTGGGGCAGCGGCCGATGAGCCAGCGTCGCCCTCCCATGCAGGCGATCGAGATCGAGACAGGCCTGCAAGGCCTGCTGCTGAGACCGCTGTCCGCGCAGGTCCTGCCGCCCACGATTCCTGAGGAAAGAGGCTGGGTCGATCGCGACAAACTGCACGGAATCGTCGGTCGTGGCCGCTTCAAGCAGATGCAACTCGCCGACGAGTTCGGGCTAGTCGACTACCCGCAGCCAGCGGGTGGCTGCTGCTTCCTGCCCGACGAGAACTACGCCCGCAAACTGCGCGATCTGCTGACGCATAACGGGCCGGAGGTTGACCCCGACGACATGATGTTGCTGAAGGTTGGCCGCCATTTTCGCCTTGGCGATGACGTCAAGATCATCGTCGGGCGCCACGAGTCCGAGAACGACTTCCTCGAGCGTTTCAGGGAAGGTCGCGGCAGCGTGTGGCTGGAGGCGTTCAGTTCTCCACTCACGCTGATCGAGGGCCCGATGTCGGCGGCAGATCTGGAATTCACCTGCCAGATCACTGCCCGCTACAGCGCCGGCCGTAGCGAGGCCGAAGTCCCCGTTCTCTGGGAGGTTGACGGCCAAGAGGGACAACTCCTGGTACGGCCGCTCAGCGAAGATCGCCAGCTGGACGAGATACGAATCTAGTACTGAGGTAGAGATAGCAATGGGCTCCAAGCGCACGAAAGGCAGCCTGCGCGATTACGTACACGGCGCTCTCGATAAGGACCACCTCGCTGCTCTGACCGAGGGATGTGACGTTGTCGTCGACGCGCGTGGGACCTTCTGTCCGGAGCCGGTGATTCGCACCCAAAACGCCGCCACATCGATGGCGCCAGGCGCCGTGGCGATGATCCTGGCCGACGACGCGGGCATAGAGATCGACCTGCCGGCCTGGTGCATCAGCACCCGCAACGAATACCTCGGCGTGTTGCGCGAGGAGAAATTCCTGCGCGCCTTTATTCGCCGCTCGCCCGTTCCGCCGCGCAGCTAGATCTGGTCGCGACTAGCCGTAGTGGTAGGTGACCCCATAGCCACCCTGCGGGTTGTTCCAAGTGACGTAGCGCCGTGTTACCTGACACGTACCGCACTCGAGGCAGTCCTCGTAGTTGACGATGCAGCTGTCGTCATCCGGGTTCAACTTGAAGACCTGAGCCGGGCACATGAAGAGCACGGCCTTCTGCCCGTCGGCGCGAAACGCCTCCTGATCGACGCTGATGTGACTCTCGTCGGCGAAGCGACGCTTCACGAGGGCGAGTCGCTCCTCGAGCGACATGTGGACATGGGGCTTCAGATACTCGCGGACGTCGATTGACATGAGCCCCTCACAGCATGGTCTTGCGTGCCCGCCACATCTGGCGCGCCGCTTTCAGGAAATTCACCTCGCTGCGTATCGTCTTCCACAGCTCCTTGATCACGTCGTCCTTGGGAGTGTCGTCGAGCGTGAAGTAGCGCCGAATCAGACGTATCGCGAGGTCGGGATACTCGTTCACCATCTCCCGATTCTCGAGCAGAAAATGCACCGTGTCGCGATACCGCTTGAGGTCCTTCATCACCCAGGAGTCCTCGAGGCGCTCGCGGTATTCCGCCAGTCGGGCTTTGGAGAAGTCGTTCGATTTGCGTGCCGACAGCACCGCCTCCGCCGCGGCCACACCCGAGGCCATCGCCAGGTTCGTGCCCTCGTGGTGGATCGACGGGTTCACCAACCCGGCGCAGTCGCCGATGAGCAGGAGCCCGTCCTCATACAGGTCCGAGAGTGAATCGTAGCTGTCCTCGGGAATCATCTTGGTGGCGTACTCCACCGTCTCGCCCCCGCGCAACAGCGGCGCGATCATCGGATGGGCCTTGAACTCGTCGAGCATGTCGTAGGGCGCCATGTTCAGGCGCAGATACTCCTCGATCAGGCAACCGACACCCACCGACAAACTGTCGTGGTTGGTGTAGATGAAGCCAGAGCCAACCGTTCCTTTGACGGCGCCGCCGAAGTACTCGAGCGCCATTCCTTGGCGGCCTTCGAGATGGAAACGGTCCTCGATGATCTCGGGAGGCAGCGCGATGACTTCCTTCACGGCATTGACGCGATTGCGCGGTCCCATCTGCGGCCGGAATCCGGCGCGCTCGGCCAACATCGCATTGGCGCCTTCGGCCAGAATCACCACGTCCGCCTCGACGTCACCGTCATCGCGGCCTGTGCGCACGCCCTTTACCGTGCCGCCTTCGACGATGAGCTCTTCGACGTTGGTCTCACAGATGACCATCGCCCCAGCCTCTTCCGCCTGCTCGGCGAACCATCGGTCCCATTTCGAACGCAGTGCCGTAAACGTGTTGTTGAATGGAGGCACATCGAACTTCGCGCTCTTCAGGTCGAGGCCGATCTGCGTGTCCTCGTCGAGCGTCAGCCAACGCCGGTTCACGATGTGCCGCTCGATCGGCGCGTTCTCCCAGAACTCGGGGATCAACTCGTTGACCACGCTCGTGTAGAGAATGCCGCCGAAGAGGTTCTTGGCGCCAGGAAAGTCGCCGCGCTCCAACACCAGAACTTCAACGCCCTCACGCGCGAGCGCGAGGGCAGCTGCTGCGCCAGCAGGGCCGGCACCAACGATTACGACTTCAAAGCGGTCATCAGACATGGTCAGTGCTCACTCGCTGCAGCGTTGGCTTGCTGATATTTATGCCCAGATTCCAGAACGGTGCAATTGCTATACTCGATTCCAATATGACCGCGCGCAAGCGCACCGGCAATCGAGCAGCCGCAGCCGGATGCGTATTAGTCCTCGCCGCGTCCCTCACGGGAGCAGGGCAGGGCACCCCACAGGCGGCGACACTGCGGTTTTCCAACGCGCCGATCACATTCGAATATCCGGAAACATGGCGCGACTGGGCGATCTCGCTGGCCGCCTATGCGGACGCGTCCGCGGAGACGCTCGAACAGATCATCGGCACGCCGATCCCTGCGGGCACGATCCGCTGGGAACCCTCGGCCTCCGGGCCCGGCAGTAGTGCGGACGGCATCGTCGACGTCAGCGCGCGCAACGGCGATACCCTGGTCACGATCCGCACGAACGTGCCGATGATGCTACAAGACTTCGGAGCGTCCTACGCCTTGGGCTATGGTCGCTGGTTAGGTGCGTACGTGGTGGGCAGAGTGGCAATGGGCGCACCCGGGCGCAACGCCCCGTGGTGGACCGAGGGTGCGGCACTCTATTTGACTGAGCGCCTGTTCCGCGAATCACAGGCAACCACTCCGGTGCTCTACGGAATCGAAGGCAATTTCACGCGCTCGGCGCAAAGCCGGCGGCCAGTGGATCTTTCCGCGGAGCCCCTGAGCGCGGCCGCACGTGGCAAGGCCTATGCGACGTTCAAACTCCTCGAAGCCATCTACGGCGCCGAGACTGTGGGGGCTGCGATCGGCCAACTGGTCAGGCAACCGTCATCCGACCTTGTCGCGATCGTCGATGCGGTCGGTCGCGCCCGGCAACCCGACCCGGACCAGACCCTGCGCGACTGGCTGGAACCGACCGTGAACATCGATGTCGGACTCCACAACGTGGCGCTGCGCGATGGCAACGAGGTATTGCGCGGCACATTACGACGCAGAAGCCCCATCGCCGTTCCGGTGACGATCGAGGCTCGATGTGCGGACGGCAACGTCGCCCAGCATGTGGTCGGAGCAGGAACGGAGGACGCGGACTTCAGCATGGACGTCCCGTGCGAACCCGTGGCGGTGGTCGTGGACCCGTTGGGACTTATCCCGGACGTGAACCGATCCAACAACCGGTTCGGATTCGGTGATGCCGAGCAAATCCGTCGCTTCTTCGCCTTCGACGACCGGTTTTCCGTTGGAGAATTGGAGTTCTCCGGAGAAATCACGCTGGACGAGACACAGCAGCGACAGGAGACGTTCAGGCTGCGTCTCACCAACCACACCGACGAAACCACCGGTCTGGGCCTGCTCGTCAGCGCCGAGTGGGTTGAACGGGCCGAACGGCAGCAGCGTGCCTTCTTCGTCAACCTGGCTCCACGGGAGACCCGGATTATCGAAGAAGCCATGGCCTACCCGAACCGGGGAACGGGTCATGCCCGCGTGGTCGCGCGCTACTGGGAAGCCAGCGGCATCGATGATCTGACCGCCAAACTCATCGGTACAGATCCCGGCACCGTGGGCGCCTATGTGCTGGTACGCGACGCGCCCGAAGCACCGCGACGTGCCCGGCGCGGCTTGTACATGCGCCCGCCGACTATCGCGGCCACAGAAGGCACCGTAGCGCCCGGCGATGATGGCGCGGCCCTGGCGCAACCTGCTAGCCGGACCAACGGCACAGTCCCGTCCGATGAGGTGGCGAATGGCGGCAACGCAGTGGCCGATGCAGGTTCGAGTCTCGGTCTGAGGCTTACCTCGCCGCTACCGGATAGGGTGCCGATCGGCGACGTCAACCTGACGGCGCTGGTCACAGGCGGCGACATTTCGACCGTCGAACACGTGGACTTCTTCGTCAATGACATACGCGTGGGACGCATCGAGTCGTCTCCCTACCGTCTGCCCTACACCTTCCCTGAGGACGAACGCGTCTTCGTGATCCGCGCCGTAGCGGTAGGTGGTGATCGCATCGCGTCTACGGAAGTGGTTCTCGACCGCGCGGCAATCTCATTTGGCAGCACGGTCAACCTCGTGACCGTTCACGCAACAGTGAAGGACGCCGGCGGCAGGATCATTCGCGACCTGACGCCAGACGACTTCCGGGTAATCGAAGATGGTGTCGAGCAGGACATCGACCAGTTCGACTTCGGCGAGGTCCCCGTGTCGGCCGCCCTGATGCTCGACCAGAGCAGTTCGATGATTGGCGGCGGGATTCGCGCCGAGAGGGTAGGGGCCGGCAAACTCGTAGAATCGCTGGTGAGCGACATCAACCGTGCGATGGTGCTCGGCTTCAACGACAGCCTGTACATGTACGCCGACTTCACGCACGACAAGGAACGGCTCGCGAATGCCTTGGAAGCTGTCGACCCGGATGGCTCCACCGCGCTGTTTGACACCCTCGCCGAATCGATCCGGAAGCTGAACAGACGGTCGGGCAAACGCGCCCTGATCGTCCTGTCCGACGGGCTCGATACGCACAGCGCCTTCCAATACGCGGACGTGCTCGAGTATCTGCGGCAATCCGAGCCTCTCGTCTACACAGTGGGCGTGCAGCTCATGCATGAGGGGACGGCGCTCGGCGATGCCAGCGGCGCGGTGAAGAGCGGCGTCGAACAGCTGCGCTCCTTTGCCGACGCCACGGGTGGGGCCGCCTACTTTCCGCTTCAGCTCGCCGAGCTCGAAGAGATCTACGGCCTGATCGCCGACGAGCTCAACAGCCAGTACGCCATCTCGTACTACCCGAAGAACAGTCGCTACGACGGCGCGTTCCGCACGATCCGAGTAGAAGTACCAGGGAGGCCGGGAGCCTGGGTCCAGGTGCGTGAGGGTTACTACGGCGTAAGGCCGGACGGGCGCTGATCCAGATGCGCACGCCACCCGTTGTCGCTACGCTGGCCGCGTCGGCTCTTCTGGTGCTCCTGGGCGCAGCTACTCCCGCTTCAGTCGGAGCCTCCTCGGCTCAGGAGTTAGGCCCGTGGCAGCCAACGGCCGAAGAGACCCAGCTCGCGGCACAGGTACACGTGCTGCTGAACGACGCACGCACCGTGGCCTCGCTCGAAGAGCTCACTCGCAGCCCCCAACTCGACCTGCTCGCCTACCAGCACGCGCGCGAGATGGCCGTCCGTGGCTCAGTGACCCACCACTCACATCTGTACGGTGTCAGCACCAACACCCGTTTCCGGTTGGCGTTCCCCGGTTTACGCCAGTTCGGCGAAAACGTCGCTGTGAATCGCACTCCCGGCGCACTGCATCGCGCACTGATGGACAGCACGGGCCATCGTCTCAATCGTATGGACCCCGCGTTCACGCACGTCGGAGTGGCCGTCGCACGCGTCGGCCAATACCAGCTATACCTGACTGAGGTCTTTGCCCGGGTCTTCGACGACAGCACGCTGAGCGAGATCGCCGTGCTCTACTCCGAACTCCGTCCCGAAGCTCTGCCGCACGACGAGCCGAAGTACGGCGAGGTGAAGGGAGAGACCGTACGCATTGGTCCGCCCACTGAAGACAATCCGGAGTTCTGGACCCAGCGCGGCATCGATGCGTACGACAACAGACGATTCGCCGAGGCCATCGAACTCTTCAAGAAGTCCATCGCGATCGATTCAGGCTACGAGTACGCACACTACAACCTGGCGCGAGCGTACCTCGCCAACGACGAGCCTGACCGTGCCCTGGCGATTCTGCAGCGGCAGACGGCCGAGTATCCGGACGATGCCGACGCCTGGAATAGCAGTGGCGCGGCGCTCCTTCTCTTACAGCGTTTCGAGGAGGCTGTGGATGCCTTCACCCACGTGCTGCGCCTCCGGGCGCGAGACGCTGGTAGCTGGTATAACCTCGGCCTTGCACACGAGATGCAAGGCAACCTCGACAAGGCGGAGCGTGCATACCGTCAGGCACTCCACGTGAAGCCTGATCTCGTCGAGGCCGCTGCGGCACTCGCGCGCGTCCGACGCTGACCTGGAAACCAACCGAGGCGAGAACGTGGGAATCCGTGAAGATCTCCTGAAGAAGGTCGCCGCTGAGATCGCCCTGCTGGAACGCGAATTGAAGGTCGACCTGCCGCGCCAGCTCTTCGAGGCCGCCGCCCACGGCGACCTGAGCGAGAACGCCGAGCATGAGGCCGCCAAGGACCGCAAGGATACGGTCACAGGACTACTGCTGCAGCTGTACGAAAGGCGGCAGGGGATCTCCAACATGAATACTCAGCAGATCCCCCACGACTCGGTCGGCTTCTGGTCTACGGTTGAGGTTCTGGACCTGGATAACGACGAGGAGTCTACCTATCTGCTGGTCTCGCCGGACGAGTCGGATCCGAAGAGCGGCCGCATCTCGATGACTTCGCCCATCGGGCGCGCCTTCGCTGGCTGCCAGGACGGCGACGAAGTTGCCGTGGAAACGCCGCGCGGGACGCGCAACTACGAGATCCTCTCCTTCACGACGATCCACGAGGCTGAAACGGACTGACGCCGTGAATGATGCCAAGGCCGCGCGCGAGCGATACCGCGGACTGCCGCGACCCGCGCGCCTGGACTCTGAACGTCACAGCGGGCCGGTACTCGTTGGCCTGGTAGCGATTTTCGGCCTGGCGGTGGCGGCAACCGTGGGCTACGTGCTGATCGAGGATTGGACTGTCCTCGAGGCCATCTACATGGTGGCAATCACCTTGAGTACCGTCGGCTTTCGTGAAGTACATCCGCTCAGTCCGGCAGGGCGGGTACTGACCACGGGCCTTATCTTCACCGGCGTCGCTGCTTTCGCATATGTGGCGGTATCGGGATTTCGACTCATGCTCGAGGGCGAACTACGCCGAGTGGTAGGGAGACGTCGTATGGACAAGGAAATCGCCCGGCTCACGGATCACATGATCGTCTGTGGTTTCGGTCGTGTGGGGCAGGAGGTATGCCGAAACCTGGTGGCCGATGGGGTACCCCTCGTCGTCGTGGAAGAAGATGACGAGCAAATCCGCCGCCTCGATGGACAGGGACTGCCGTTCATTCGTGGGGATGCCACCGAGGAGACCACGCTCATCGCCGCGGGACTGCACCGGGCGCGTGGCGTGCTCCTGACGCTGTCGTACGAAGCGGACAATGTGTACGTCACGTTGATCGCGAAGGACTCACGAGAGGAGATTCTGGTCATCGCGCGCAGCGTCAGTCCGGCGGGCGAGCGGCGCCTGAAAGCAGCGGGCGCGGACCGCGTGATCTCGCCCGAGCGAATCGGCGCCCGCTCGATGTCTAACTCGGTTTCACGCCCCAACGCCGTCGATTTCACCGAGATCGTAACCGCCCGTGATCGCCTGTCATTGGAGATTGACGAGCAGCGTATCTCCGGCAGCTCACGGCTAGTCGGTAAGACCATCAGAGAATGCGAGATTCGCCGCAAGTACGGGTTGATCGTAGTTGGAATCGTCACCGCGGACGGCGAAACGCTCTTCAACCCGGAACCCGGTATCAAGATCGACGCCGACTCCACATTGGTCATCCTGGGAGAGCCCGACGACGTGCGACGTTTCGCGGATAGCGTCGGTTGACGTTGATGCGCACACAGCAACTCGACACGAGTCGGTGCCCACGCATATAATTCGCGAGCCTTTGAACCTGACCAGCGCGAACTCCTCGCGCTCGGTGTCCCTACGAAATCCACGGCAATCGCCGGAACAAGTGTTTATCAGGAGCAGCTGATGGCGCTCAAGAAGAGCCTTACTGATCCCCTGAACTGGTTGCTCCTGCTGCTGGCCGGCGCCTTCTTCTATTACATCTCGGCGGTGCCTTACTTCACCGACCTCTATCTGAAGACGCCCCAGCAGATGACCTTCGAGGAGTACCTGGCCAGTCCGAGTCATCCGCGCGAGTTCATGCTGCACGCTCTCAGCGCGCCGCCTGCCAGCATCGAGGTCGTCATCACCGACCTGGAGATCGCACATATCGATCAGGACTCCGTCTTGCTGGTGGCTTCTTCCTTGGGCGGCGGAGCCCCGGTCGCCGCGACGCCGGCAACCGATACGGCGGCAGTCGATACGGCGCCCGATGGCGACGCGACCGAAGACGGTGAACAGGCAGCCAGCCAGGACAATGGCGACGTTGTCCTTGAGTTCCAGCCGGAGCTCCCAGTTCCAGGGAATGAAATCCTCATCGCCGGCGACAACCTCGATCTGCTGCCGCTGAGCGTTGGGCAGACGGTGAGCATCCAGGTCCACGGCCTCTACGAGACCGACAGTGGCTGGGTGCCGTTGAACCCCACGCTGGCGGGAACGGATCAGGAAGACCTCTTCACCAAGGAGCAGCTCGACGCCCTCGATCTGCTGAAGATCAACGACGGCGGCGCCAACCCCGTGGAGATCCCCTACGTCGAGGTCGACGAGATGCGCTTCGCGAGCCAGGTGCACGCCGCGGGCGAGCTAGCCACTCTCGAGGAACTGGCCAACGACACCACGTACATCCAGACCTTCGCGCGTCTGGCTGGCGGCAGCGTCGACCTCTACGACGTCACGTTGACGGAGAAACGGTTTGTCGAACGCGCTCCGTACTTCATCGTCGAGGACGCGGACGGCCGCCGAGCCCAAGTCTTCTTCAACTCGCGACTCCTGTCCGAGTGGTACTGGGCGATGGATCGACTGGGCGGCCAGGACGTGGTCGTGCGCGGCACGCTGCGCCAGTTCACGCCGAGTCTGTTGCGGAACCTCGAAGCGACCGACAACACGCAAGCCGTCATGGACGGCTACGCGATCCTGTCGCGCGACGGTACGGTGATCGTCAGCCTGGAGAACCCACTCGGCGGATTCGGCGCGGGCCAGTAGAGGCGGCCCGTGATCCCTACCAGGGAACAGGCCTGGGTGCTGCTGACCGAGCACACCCAGAATGCCAATCTGCTCAAGCATGCGCTGGGGGTTGAGGCGGCGATGCGTGCCTATGCCCGGCAGTTCGACGCCGATGAAGAACTGTGGGGCGTCGTCGGCCTGCTGCATGATCTCGATTACGAGAAGCATCCCTCGCTCGAGGAGCACCCGTTCGTCGGCGTAGACATCATGCGCGCGGAGGGCTACTCGGAGGAGATCGTCAACGCAGTTCTCGGGCACGCGGACCACACAGGCGTCGCGCGAGAGAGCCAGATGGCGAGGGCGCTCTATGCCGTCGACGAGTTGGTCGGTTTTGTGGTCGCTGTGGCGCTGGTGCGACCGGCGAAGTCAATTACCGAACTGCCGATCAAGTCCGTGACGAAGAAGTTCAAGGACAAGGCCTTCTGCCGGGCCATAGACCGTGACCATCTGCGCGCCGGCGCCGCGGACCTGGGTGTAGAGATGCGTGACCACGTCGAGACGGTCGCTGGCTCGCTGGCGGCAATCGCCGATGAACTCGAACTCGCCTGAGGATCCCGCGAGGCGACGCCGTGACCTGACCGCGACTATTCGTCGCTCGTAGCGTTGCGTGCCTGCGCGATGCCGGAGCTCGCCGCGAACGGCAGCGTCACGATGAACAGCAGGATCACCACGACCTCCGAGTCGCTGAAGTTGTACTCGAACAGCCCCATGGTCAGAAAGGCCGCCAGCGCGGCCAGGGCTGCCCTGGCCTCTGGACCGCCCTCTCCCAGAGGGCCCGCGTAGCGCAAGACCCGCCACGCGCCCAGGCAGATCGCCGCCATCAACCACACCCAGGTAGCAAGTCCAAGCACGCCCCGCTCCGCGGCGATGTTGAGGATGTCGTTGTGCAGGTGTGGATTCGTCTCCTGCACCGCCCAGTCGACCCGCCAGGCGGGGTAGACGCGCCCCATCAGGCCGGGACCGATGCCGAGCCATGGATGCGCGCGGATAATTCGCAGCCCCGCCGCGGCCATCGCGAGACGGTCCACATTCGTCGGATTATCCAGCGAGAAGATGCTGGCCCCGCGGCTGAACAGCGCCTCCGGGCCAGCGAGCGAAAGCAGCACGATGGCACCGATTATCAAGACCACGAAGAGGACGGTGCCGTACACGGCCCACGGCCTCCCTGGCCGCGCCGGAGTCGCTTCTGCTGGGGCCTGGCCCCGCACGAAGCGCGACAACGCCCACACCAGCAGCCCCACGAAGCAGCCGATCCAGCCAGACCGCGTCATCGTCAGCCCGAGTAGCACCACCGCCCCGATGGCTACGATGCGATGCCAGAGCCAGGTCTTGCCAGTCTGTACGGTGAGCAGGACGGGGATGGCCATCATGAGAGCGCCCGCGTACGTCATGTAATGCCCGAGCGTCCCATCGGGGCGATACGTTCCGGGCATCTCCCCCCGCTGCATCGCCATCACCGTCTCGCCCAGGCCGATCAGGATCGCTACGAAGATCCCGACGCCAAAAACGCGCACGCCAATGTTGCGCATACGGGGATGCTGGTAGGCGAGGTAGGTGATCAACGGCGCCGCCCAGAGAAACAGGTCGCGCAGCTCCCAGATGCTCTCGACCGGGGCACGCGAGGCCAACGCCGAGATTACCGAGATGCCCCAGAACGCCATCAGTGGAGTGCCCACCAGCGAAACGACGTCGCCCGCGGGTCCGTGCCCAGGCTCCGGCACATGCCCGCCACGATTGAGTTCGCTGCGCAGCCAGTTGACGCACCACACAACGCCGGCCACCCACATGGCCGACTCCGACACCGCAATGGACAGCGGCATAGTGAGGGTCCAGAGCAGGGTCAGGCCAAGAAACACCTGCCCCGAGGTGTCACGGCCGATCCAGGAACTCGCGAATGCTGGTAGTCGGATCGAATTGCCTCCTGGGCGGAAAGAACGCGGCGCCCGCGCTCACGATATCCAGTAGATCGCGAGACGGCAATCCTCTCGCGATCTCCGGCACCGGCGGCGAACACCCCGCGACGCGAGGGGCGCACAACCCGCTACAATCGCCGCCATGGAATCTCGCTGCGTATCGCTACTGATTCACGGACGCGTGCAAGGTGTCTTCTATCGCGCCAAGGCGCGCGCCGCAGGTGCTAGCCTCGGCCTGCGTGGATGGGTTCGCAACCGCGACGACGGCACCGTAGAAGCCACCGCCTGCGGCCCCTCTGAAGCCGTCGAGCAGTACATCGCCTGGTGTCATGAAGGCCCACCGGCAGCACGGGTCGGCCGGATAGAGATCCGCGAACTGCCGATCGACGCCACGCTCGACGAGTCCTTCGATGTTCGACACTGACAACTGCTTGGCATGGTGACCGCATGAAACGACGTAGCCCCTGGTTCTGGCTCGTTTTTGCCTTCCTGGTGATGATCGTTCTGTTCTGGGGCGCCACGCGACTTCTCAACCAAGTTCTACTCGGTGGCGTGGCGAGCCTCAGTGCCAATAGCGTTCTGACAATCTCCTTGGCCGGGCCGATCGTCGAGCAGCCGGGTCGCATGTTCGGTGACGAACCCGTGGGGCCACTGGCGCTGCGCGAGGTCGACACCGCGCTGCGACGGGCGGCCACCGACCCGCGGGTAGCCGGCGTTGTGCTTCGTGTCGGCCCGCTGCTGACAGGCTTCGCCAAGGCACAGGAGATTCGCTCGGCCATCCACGCCTTCCGTGACTCGGGCAAGCCAGTGGTGGCGCGCGTCGAGATCGGCTCGCTGCTGGATCTGTACGTGGCTTCTGCCGCAGATACGGTGGTCCAGATTCCCTCCGGCAACTACCTGCTCGGCCTTGTCAGTCGACGGCAGTACTACCGTGAACTACTCGACACCATCGGCGTGGAGTTCGAAGCGTTCCATACGGGCCCCTACAAGACCGCCATGTCCGGCTACACGGCGACGGGCATGGCCGACGAAGAACGTGAAGCCATAGAAACACTCCTCGGCGACCTGTACGAACAACTCGTTGCCGGCATCGCCGAAGATCGACAGCTGGACCCGACCGTGGTGCGTGAAGCGATCGACCTCGGTCTCGTTTCGGCACAGGCCGCCGTCGACCTCGGTCTGGCGGACAGGGTGGCATTCGACGACGAGATCGCGGACCTCGTGGGCGAGGGGAGCCGTTTGGGGGCGCGCGAGTACAACGCGGCCAGCGGCGAGCCCTGGAGCTTTGGACGGCCCACCATCGCGCTTGTGCACGTCGACGGCATGATCGTCCCGGGCTCACCGGCCTGGTCTCCTCTTGGCGGCGGGTTGGCCGGCGGCGATCGCATCGCGGCCGCGCTCCGTGAGGCCCGCGACGACGGGAACGTCCGCGCGGTAGTCCTGCGCGTCGACAGTCCGGGCGGAGCGGTGACGGCGTCGGATGTCATCTGGAGAGAGGTCGCACTCACGGCGGAGGAGATGCCGGTCATCATCAGCATGTCGGATGTCGCGGCATCAGGCGGCTACTGGATCGCCACTGCCGGAACGAAAATCCTGGCGATGCCCGGGACCTACACGGGCTCCATTGGCGTCGTGATGGCCCGGTTCAACCTTGCCGGCACCTACGACAGGCTCGGAATCGGCAACGCCGTGGTGAAGCGGGGGCGCAACGCGGACATCTTCGTCGACTCGCAGCCGCTCAGCGATGAACAGCGAGAGCGTCTGCAGTCTTCCGTGGACACGACGTACGAGATCTTCCTCGGCAAGGTAGCCGAGGCACGGGGATTGTCGCGTGACGAGGTCGAGCAACTCGCTGCAGGCCGCGTCTGGACCGGACAGCAAGCGCTCGATCTCGGCCTGGTCGACGAACTCGGTGGCTTGCGTGCGGCGCTCAGCGTCGCACGACGCGAAGCCGGCCTCAGCCCTGGCACGGATACCGTGATCTCGGTGTATCCACGCCAGCCTGGTTTCTTCGAGCAAATGCGCGGACTGATGACAACAGCCCAGGTGAACAGCCAACCCCCGAGTTCGGTGGCCGATTCCCTGCAGGGGCGCTTCGAGTGGCTCCGCTGGCTGCGAGCCAGCGGCTATGTCTGGGCGTTGTCCGATCAGGCGGTACCCGCCGCCACGCGCTGATGGCGGCGCGTCGCTTCGTCCTGCAGCGCCGTTCGGGCCATCGGCCCGAGGTCGACTTCAAGGCAGATCTCAACGAGCAGCAGCACGCGGCTGTCACCTGCGGCGACGGCCCGAAGCTCATCATCGCCGGAGCGGGTACGGGCAAGACTCGCACCCTGACATACCGCGTGGGGTGGCTCTTGTCGCAGGGTGTTGCCGCGGAAAATATCCTGCTCGTGACGTTCACCAACAAGGCCGCCAGGGAAATGGTTGAGCGAGTGCGAACGTTGACCCGAGTCGACAACGCCCGTCTCTGGGGAGGGACCTTTCACTCGGTGGGCGCCCGTTTCCTGCGCCGCCACGGTTCCGCCCTCGGGTATACGGAATCCTTTTCCATCCTCGACGCCTCCGATCAACGCGACCTGCTGCGCCTGTGCGTTACGGACGTCGGCGTCAACGTCACGGGGCGGCGCTTCCCGACGCCCAAGGTTCTCGGCTCGCTGATCTCTCTACACACCAACACACGGGTCGCGCTGGAGGACCTGGTAGTCGAGCGCTACCCGCAGTTTGTCGACTGGGAGGAGGCGATACTGGCCATCGCCCAGCGCTACGTCACGCGCAAGCGCGAGGCCAACGCGATGGACTACGACGACCTGCTCACGCTCTGGCTGAAGCTGCTGCAAGACGACGGCGAACTCAGGGCACGCTACGGGCAGCGTCTGCGGCACATCCTCGTCGACGAGTACCAGGACACCAACATCGTCCAGGGCGAGATTGTCGAGGCCCTCGCGGAGGGCAACGGCGGCAACCTGATGGCGGTGGGGGATGACTGCCAAAGCATCTACGCGTTTCGTGGCGCCCACTACGACAACATCCTGCGATTCCCTGAGCGCAACCCGGGCACCGAGATCTTCAAGCTCGAGGTGAACTATCGCTCGACGCCCGAAATCCTCGCGCTGACCAACGCGAGCATCGCCTGTAACGCCGATCAGTACCAGAAGGAACTCTCGGCCGAACGCGATACCGGCATGTTGCCGGCCCTGATTCCCTGCAACTACCCAGATCAGGAGGCCGGCTTCGTGGTCGAGCGCATCCTGCAGCTACGCGACGAGGGCACGCCGCTCAGGGAGATCGCGATTCTCTATCGCGCCCACTCCCATCGACTGACGGTGGAGACCTCGCTGCTGCGAGCCGACATTCCGTACGAGGTTCGCGGCGGCCTGCGCTTCTTCGAACAAGCGCACGTGAAAGACGTAACCGCACACCTTCGGGTAGTCCTCAATCCACGCGACGAGGTCGCGTTTCGACGGGCGTTGCTGCTGCAGCAGGGTATCGGCAACGTGACCGCCAATCGGCTGTGGGAGTCGCTGGTCGCGGCAACCGAGCCCGAGCAGTTTCTGCAGGCGCTGGAAACAACAGACCTGGCCGAGAAATTGCCGTCAAGGGCGCGCGCCGGATGGCAGTCCTTCGTTGCGACGGCACGCAGCGTGGTCGAGTGCCTCAACGCGCCTGAGGCCGCCGTCCAGTCCGTCATGGAAGGCGGATACGAAGCACTGGCACGCGTCCAGTTCACGAACTTCGAGTCGCGCCTCGAGGATCTCGAACAACTCGCCATCTTCGCCGCTCAGTACGACACGCTCGCGGCCTTCCTCGAGGAACTGGTGCTGCTCGGCGAGATGTACGGGCAGGACGTCAAAGCGGGGGGTGGCGAGGAAGATGAGCGTCCGGTGGTGCTCTCCACGGTTCATCAGTCCAAGGGACTCGAGTGGGATGCGGTCTTCTTCGTCCATCTGGTGGAAGGCGCGTTACCGAGTCAGCGCGCGCTCGCCGAGCGGGGCGGGGAGGAAGAGGAGCGCCGCATCTTCTACGTCGGCACCACCCGTGCCCGCAATGAGCTCTACCTCAGCTACCCCATCGTTCGACCGGGCAGCGGCATGGCCGGCGCCCTGCTGCAACAGCCCTCGCGGTTCCTGCAGGAGATTCCCACGCGCCTGATGGAGCCCTGGGAGATCTTCGACGCACCCACGAGCCAGGAGCGCAGTCCCGCCTCCCGGCAACGGCCGCAGGCCGGCGCGGGGGCGGGGGCGAGCGCAGGCGACGACTGGGATCCCAACGTCGACCCCGTCTGGGACGATGACAGCTACTTCGACTAGCCGTGATTTCCCGGCTCTGGCTGCAAGCCGATAATCCGACCCAAATGGCCGCTCTTGGCCTTCGAAGCCCCCCCTGGTCCGTCGGGTCCGGACGGGACCCCGAAGCGAGGGTCAGCAGAGGCCAGGCCTGGCCATCAATATCCGCTGGTGCGCCAGCGTTGTGTGACCGTTGCTTACGACAGGCAACCACGAGCAGAGTCTGGGCCTATGTCACAGGAGGCGTAGAAAATGTCGCACTCACGACGACCGCGATCGCGCCGATCCGGAGCACCTGCTCATGAGCAGGGATTCACGCTGGTCGAGGTGACCATCATCTTGCTGGTGCTGGTCATCCTATCGACGATCATGCTGCCGCAACTCGGCAACTACAATCGGCTGGCCCGCTACGTAGTTGTGCAGGAGGACCTCTCAATCCTCTGCTCGGGCATGAAGAAGATGCTCGATGAAGTCCAGGGCAACGCGTTCTGGGGCGATCCCGTAAGCCAGACCGTACCGATCGGATTGCTCTTCAGCGACGGCGCCATCCCTGGCGTGAGTGCAGCGGTCATCGCGACCGACGCGACAGCTGCCAATTGGGGCGCGCCGCTGAACCTGGCCGTGGGGGGGCCGCTCAATCCGCAGGTGGTGACCGACGGCCCGTCCCAGGTAGCTCCACCCCAAGCACCTCAACAGGCATTCGTCGCCGACCACTTCGACAACCATTTCCTGGTAAACGATCCGCTGGGTGGGGGCGGTGAGCACTATCCGGACCCGTTCGGTTTCGCAGCGAGCATGTGGGCCTTCGGCTGGCATGGGCCGTACTACAACGACATCTCGTCAGACCCCTGGGGGCGCCGTTTCCAGTCCAACGTATTCGGACTTCACTCGGTTCCCACCGGCAACATCTACACCTCAGCCGTGGTCGTGCTCTCGGCGGGGCCGAACGGCCTCGTCGATACGCGGTTCGACATGTACTACACGTCGATTACGAAGGGAGGTAACGCGGGCAGCGGGTACGCCCTTGGCGGCGACGACGCAGCGTGCGTATTGAGCGCGGGAGGTCCGTTCTAGCCTCTCTCTGGATCCCAGTCGACTGGCCTGTCTGGCGAGCCTCCGGGCGTTGCCCCGGAGGCTCGCCCCACCTGCTGCCCCGATGAAACAGTAGCGTCATGACTCGCCCACCGGTTTTGACCACCGTTTCAGCTCCGTGCTAGCTTGAATGTAGTGGGTTCAGCAAGTGTCGCCTCGAACGGGCGACTTCAAGGGGCAGGGGATATGCGGTACAGGCACTTTCGGAGTTTGATCGTGGTCGCACTCGTGTGCGCGATGTTGCCCGTCACCGTGATCGCGGCGCAGCAGTTGAAGCTCGGCAAGAGCGATTTCGACTGGAAGGACTCCGAGCAGGAGGTCGCAGAGTTTGCCTGGGCCGCCGAAGTGATCAACGAGTCCGCGCAGGATGTCGAGATCGAGGTATCGCTCGATCTGCTCGACGACGATGACCGGGTAATCCACACCGATTCGACGCGCACGATGGCGGCAGCGGGAGCTACGACGCGCGTCGAGCACGACGGATCGATGCCCTTCGACAGAGCCGTAGACGTCGTTTCGTCGCGCTTCCGGATCGATCCGCTGAGCCGTCACTGAGGCCAGCACGAGGCCACCAAAGGCCGGCTGGTAAGAACGTCTCGGGACTGCTATAAAGTCGCGGATGTGGGCACGTCGAAGACATCCTGATGCAGACGCTCTTCTCGCGTCTCTGACGCCTCCCCCACGATGAGGACCGCTACCGAGGTCCGCGCCTATTTCCTTTCCAACTGGCGCGAGATCGTTCCGGAGATCCTTGTGACGGGGGTGCGCGTGAGCACCGCGCCGGAAGACCCGTCGATGGTAGAGGTCGAACTCCTCACCCCCACGGGCGCCGTGCGCCGACTGCTCTGTTTGCCCGCGATGTCCGGCGAACCGCGACACGTGCGTGGCCTGTTGCCGCGCCTGCGGCGCCTGGCGCTGACACCGGGCGTTTCCGTCCTGCTCGTGGTGCCGCATATGGGTGCGGCCGGTGCACGCCTGGTGCGCGAGGCCAACGTGGGCTACCTGGACTGTTGCGGCAACGCCTACGTGCGCTTCAACAGCGTCTTCGTCCAGATCAGCGGTAACCGAAACCGCTTCAGCGAACGCAAGCAGATCCGGACCCTGTTCCACGACAAGGCAACGATCCCGCTCCGAGTCATGCTCGAGCGCCCCGGGGACTGGCTGACCACCCGGGAGATCGCGGAGCGCGGTGGCCTCAGCCTCGGCTGGGTGTCACAGATCCTGCAGCAGATGAACTCCGACGGCTACATTGAACGGAAGACCGGTGGCGGATCGCGCCTGGTCCACCCGCGGCGACTGGTGAGTGACTGGCTCGATCAGTACGCGTTCGAGGTGAACGAGGTCTTCCCATTCCAGCTGCAGGAGGGCGAACCCGAGTTGGTACTCCAGCGCTTGCGCACGATAGACGCCGATCTGGCGAAGCGCTACGCGCTGACGCTACAGTCCGCGGTACACGCGCTGCGCCTGCGGCAGGGACAGCGCCGACTGCCGTTCGACCTGCACGTCTACGTGCCTGACCTCAACGGTGACCTCGAGGAGACGCTCGAGCGTTGGCGTAAGGTCCTCGGCCTTCGTCCCGCCGGTCACGGCGCGAATTGCTTCCTGATCAAGCCGGCGTACCCCAACGCAATCTTCTTCGGCGCGCAGGCTCGTCACGGGCTACGTGCCGTATCGGACCTGCAACTCTACCTGGACTTCTTCCATCGTCCGGGAGCGGAGCGGAGTCCGAGCGCGGTGACGATCGCGAATCGACTGCCGTTTGGCGTACGCCCCGAGGCGCACGCCTAGCCGCGCTGCCGTTCCAGCCTGACTGCCGTCAGAAGTCGAGCGTTCCGGCAATCTCGACGCCACGATCGGTCGAACGCAGGCGAGCAGCGATGATTTCGGGGTCGTGCTGGAAGATCAGGACCGTGCCGTCTTCGGCCGCTGGCAAGAGGAGATGCTGTTTCTCGGCGAGCGTAACCAGCGGCTCGTTGTCGTAGCCCATGATGTACGGCCAGCGCAGATGCGCTGATGTGGGCACGAGATCGGCGACGAACAGCGCCTGGTCGCCCCTGGGCCCCACGCGCACGCCCTGCATCGCCGGCGTATGTCCGTCGAGGGGCACCACTTCCAATTGCGGATATATCTCGCCGCCGCCGTCCAGGAGTCGCAGTCGATCCGAGTCCGCCAGCAAGCTGAAGTCCTCGACGAGGAAGGAGCCTGCATCCTTCAGCGTGGGGTTGAACGCCCATTCCCAATGACGTGCCTGGACGTGGTGCAAGGCTGCCGGAAACGTGAGCTGCAGCTCGTCGTCCTGGTCTCGATACGTCGTGCCGGCAGCATGGTCGAAGTGCAGGTGCGTGAAGACCACGTCGGTGATCTGCTCGCGTTCAACGCCCAGCCGCTCGAGCGCCGCCACCACGCCGCCGTCTTGGCTTTCGACGGCGAAGATGTCACGCCGTTTGTCGTCCCACTTGTCACCTAGCCCTGTGTCGACCAGGATGCGACGGTTCTCGCCCTCGAGATACAGCAGGCGCGTTACCAATGCGATTCGGTTGCGGTCGTCAGGAGCCGCCACGCGGCCCCACAGCGGTCGCGGCACGACGCCGAACATCGCTCCGCCGTCCAGTGCGAAACTCGCATCCACGATCGTGCGAGCCCGATAGCGGCCGAAGTGCTGCTCCATCTGGGAGATCGCGCGCTCCGGGCCAGGCGTCTTGTCATCAGGCATGTGCGACGCTCCTCAAAATGCCCCGCCGCCGCCACCGCCGAAGCCGCCGCCGGAAAATCCTCCGGAGAACCCCGACCCGCCGCTCGAACCGCCCCCACTGCTACGCGGCTGCGAGACCAACGCGGTTCCCATGCGGCTATTCAGGCTGGTCATGTGATGGGCGAACAGCACCGTGTTGAAAGGCGCGCCCCGGCCACCGCGGTACCACTGCGGTGGCTCGCGCACGAGGCCGGCAAAGGCCGAGGCCCAATGACTTGCAACGCCCAGCGCCATCGCGTGCGGCAGGTACTTCTCGAAGGTGGTTTCGGGCAGCGCCAGTTCCTTGAGGCGGTCACCCTCGGTGCGGCCGAGGAACTCCTCGAAGCCGCGTAGCTCGAGATAGGTGGCACGGCCAGACCGCGTCCGGGCCGGCATGTGCCACCCGAACGCGCCCACGATCAATCCGTTCACTGGCGCCGCAAACAGAAACGCCAACTTGCCGGTTACCACGCCCAGGACGACAAGCCCAACGGACGACACGAGCGCCAGCACGACCCACAGGGCCCGTACGTGATCGGGGCGTGCCCGGAATAGGCCGAGCTCGGTCAGGTCGCCGTAGAGGGCCTTCTTCACGTCGCTGACGTGACTGTAGAACTTGGTCTCGAGATCCTCGAGCAGGACTTCGTCGCCCGACTCGAACAGTCCTCCGAGTATGGTCGCCTCGTAATCGCGCAGATCGTCATCGGCGTCGCGCAGCTTGATCAGCCGCGTCGTGGTGGAATCGCCGAACCAGCCCTCCTCGCTTTCCTCCTCGATCCGCAGATAACCGCGAACGCCGAGATCGATCACGGTCGCGACGATGTCGCGCAGGTCCACCTTCTCGTCGATCAGGGTACCCAGTTCGGCAGGTCGATAACCTCCGGGGGGCTCGTACTGCACCATGACCGACCGGCCGACAACCACGTCGCGGCCCCAACTCCGGTGAGCAAAGAACATCAGCAAGAAGACGAACAGAGGAATCCCGAGCGGCCAGTTGTCACTGAGCAGGTAGAGCGCGTTGTCGAGGGCCGTCGGGCGGTGCACGACGCCAGCCGGCCAGCCGATGACGATCGTCATCCCCTGGCCGGGCTCGAGGTCTCTGTTCGCCTGGAAAAGCAGATCACCCGGGTGCTCGTGGCCTATCGTCGCGCCCTCGGCGTCTCTGCCGTAGACGCCGGTGTAGGCGCGTGAGCTCACCGGGTCCGGCACCGCCTCGGGCAGTCGCACGCGTGCCGTCGCGCGCCGGATCGGCACATCCCATCGATCGCCGGTGACGTTCCAGTAGACCTCGTCGCGAGCGTCGCCAAACCCCTCCTCGCTGGCCTCGAAGAAGCGCAGCCCGCGCTCGACGCGATAACGGAGGG
>JAJCXT010000051.1 GCA_029263295.1 Acidobacteriota bacterium
CCCCCAATCTGGGACTGCGAAGGTCACCGTGCGCATGTCGTCGAACGAGAACCTCCGGCCTGGGATGATCGTCAACGTCCCAATCACGACCGCCCGCCGCGACGACGCGCTGCTCATCCCGAAACGCGCTGTCGTCTACGCTGGCGACGCGACGGCCGTTTATCGCATCGACACGAACGGCAACGGCGACTCCGCCGTCCAGGTTCCCGTTCGGCTGGGCTCCGGCGACGCTGAGTTCGTGGAGGTCCTCGTCGGCCTCGAACCAGGCGACCGTGTCGTCGTCCTCGGCCAGGACGCCCTCCGGACCGGTGTGCCGGTCAAGGTCGTCACCGGCGAGAGCGTCGGCCTGGCCGCCGGACGCTGATTGCGCCCCCGCCGGCTCCCCACCGTGAACTGTCAGCCACGATGATCTGAGGCGAGATGCCGGTGGATACCCGTACGCGCGCGTTCCAGTTCACGACGCAACGCCCCGTGGCGATCCTGATGACGTTCCTCGCGGTTGCCGTGTTCGGCGCGGTTTCGTACACGCTGCTCCCCTTGAGCCTGATGCCGGACCTCGCGTACCCGAGCCTCACCGTCCGGACGGAATACGCGGGGAGCGCACCGGAGGAAGTCGAGACAGCGGTGTCGCGTCCGATCGAGCAGGAGCTCGGCGTCGTGGGCAACCTCGTGCGTATCTCGTCAGTCTCTCGCGCGGGGGTCTCAGATGTCACCCTCGACTTCGCCTGGGGCACGAGCATGAGCGACGCGACCCAGGATGTCCGCGAGATGCTCGACCAGGTCTTCCTGCCGGATGACGCCACCAGGCCGCTCATTCTGCGCTATGACCCGCAGCTCGACCCCGTGATCCGGCTGGGGCTGCACGGGCAGCGCGACCTGTATTTCCTCCGCGAGTACGCCGAAGAAGAGCTTCGCAGGGACCTCGAATCGCTGCCGGGAATCGCCGCCGTCAAGGTCAAGGGCGGGCTCGAAGAAGAGATCCGTGTCGAACTGGACGAGCGCCGACTCGCAACGTTCGGGTTAGACATCACCGATGTCGGAGCCCGCTTGGCCGCCGCCAACGTCAACCTCGCAGGCGGCAACCTCGAAGAAGGGCAGACCGAGTACATCGTCCGCACGCTGAACGAATTCCGCAACGTCGAAGAGATCGCCGAGATCGCCGTCGCCAATAGGCAAGGCGCCATCGTGCGCATCCGCGACGTAGGGCGTGTCTATCGCGATCACATCGAGCGCGACGTCATCACGCGCGTGAACGGCGAGGAAAGCGTCGAGATCAACATCTTCAAAGAAGCCGACGCGAACATCGTGGAGGTCGCCCAGACGATCCGTGCCCGCGTGTTCGGGACCCTCGAACAGCAGGCTTTCAGCGCTCGCGGCGAACGCCCTGCCGACGACACCGAGGACACGGGAGCAGACGGACGCAACCGCGACCGACTGCGCCGACAGATGACCAATTACGTCGCGGCGCAGCTACCGCCTGGAGTGTCCGTGACCCTGCTATCGGACCAGTCGACGTTCATCCAGAACGCGATCGACGAGGTTCGTTCAACTGCGGTGTGGGGAGGTCTGCTCGCCATCGTCGTCCTGTACTTCTTCCTGCGCCGGGTCGTACCAACGTTGATCATCGCCGTCGCTATTCCCGTTTCCATCGTCGCGACCTTTGCGCCGATGTACCAGGTCGGAGTGAGCCTGAACATCATGAGCCTGGGCGGGCTCGCCCTGGGCATCGGCATGCTCGTGGACAACTCTGTCGTAGTGCTGGAGAGCATCACCCGGTGCCGCGAGGAGGGCGACGCGATGGTGCGCTCGGTGATCCGCGGCACAGGTGAAGTCGGCATGGCCGTCGTCGCCTCGACACTTACCACGGTGGCCGTGTTCATCCCGATCGTCTTCGTGGAAGGGGTCGCAGGTCAGGTCTTCGGTGACCTCTCCCTGACCGTCGTGTTCTCTCTCGTCACCTCCTTGATAGTGGCTCTCTTCCTCGTACCCATGCTGGCCTCGCGGCCGTTCCTCGCCGCCGCGGATGAACTCGCGCGACCTGGCGACGGTGAATCGCCGTGGCTGGCGCGACTCCGTGAACTGCTGACCGGTCCCGTCGCTCGAGTCCCCGTGATCGCGCTACTGGCCCTGCTCGGGGCCGTCGCCGCAGCAGCCAAGGCGATCGCCCTGATCCTGGCTTGCCTCACCTCGCCACTATGGGCGTTGTTCACCGGTTACCCCACGATCGCGCGTTGGGGCAAGGCTGGAACTGTATTCGGGCACGACGGAGTCGACCGGCTGTGGCCGGGACTCCTGGCTTTCCATGCACCCGACGAACTCGCCGACTCGGTGGTCGCCGAACGGCGACTCTGGACCGAGGCAAGTCCCGGCCGCCGCGCGCTCCGTGTGCCGTTGACACTGTTCGGCGTCGTCTGGGCGTACCTGCTTCGCACGCCCCTCCAGTTGCTGCTCAGCGGACTGGGCAAGATCGCCGTCGGGATTGGGTTGACGGGACTCGTGGCCCTGGGAGCACTGCTGGGCGCGGCGATCGGCCTCCTGATCACCGTGAGCAGTCCTCTGCTACGGGCGTTTGATGCCGCGTTCGGGATGGTTCGACGAGGCTATCCCCTCATCCTCCGTGCCGCGCTCGCGCGGCCCACCTCGACCGCGGCGGCGCTGATGGCAATGACGACTGCCATCCTCTGGTACGCGGTGCCACAACTCGGCATGGAACTGATTCCGGAGGTGCGCCAGGGGATCTTCGATGTCCAAGCACGGCTGCCGGTCGGCACTCCGCTCGAGAGAACCGACACCACAATCGCACCGCTCGAACGCCTTGTACGGGCAACCCCGGGTGTGGCCGCTGTAGCTACGACAGTCGGCGTCGATCGGGACGAATTCGACCCCGACCCCGAAGCCGGCGAGCACAGCGGGCGCCTTACCGTCCGACTCACTCGCACGACCAGCCCGCTCCTCTACGAGGACGGCGTCATGGCCTCGATCCGTGAGCAACTGGAGGGGCGGCCGAACCTGGTCATCAAGTTCTCGCGGCCGGCGATGTTCACCACCAAGACGCCCATCGAGGTGGAGGTCCGCGCGGACGATCTGGACACTCTGCGTCGCGTCTCGGATGCGCTCGCCCAGCGCCTGGCGCCGCTCCCCGAACTCACCGACGTGAAATCAACTCTGCAGCGCGGCCATCCGGAGATCCAGATCCAGTACGACAGGGAGCGGCTGTCGCACTACGGCCTGGACATCGCCCAGGTCGCCGGACTCGTACGAAACAAGGTCCAGGGCGACGTTGCGAGTCGCTTCCGGCGCGGTGACCGACGCGTGGACATCCGTGTGCGCGTCAGGCCGGAAGATAGAGCCACCATCGGCGATCTCGAACAGCTGGTCGTCAATCCCGGACAGGCGAATCCGATCCGGCTCGAGTCCGTAGCCACGCTGCAGCTCGCCGAGGGGCCCAGCGAGATTCGCCGCATCGATCAACGCCGCTCGGCCGTGATCGGAGCCAATACCACCACGGACCTGTCCAGCGCCACGACTGCCATCGAGGCGGTACTAGGGGACTTCCAGATCCGGGGTGAGTACGACTTCGCCATTACAGGGCAGCGCGAGGAGATGGAACGCTCGACGCGATCCCTGATGTTCGCGCTCTCCTTGGCGATCTTCCTGGTCTACGTGGTGATGGCGTCACAATTCGAGTCGCTAGTGCACCCGTTCGTGATCCTGTTCTCGATCCCGCTTGCCGCCGTCGGCGTCGTGCTGACGCTATGGGTCCTCTCAGTACCGCTCAGCGTGGTCGTGCTGCTCGGTTCCATCATGCTGGCGGGCATCGTCGTCAACAATGCGATCGTACTCGTCGACTACATCAACCACCTGCGCCGCGACGGCGCCGAGAAGATCGAGGCCATCGTGCGCGCCGGCGAGGTCCGGCTACGTCCAATCCTCATGACCACCTTCACCACGGTAATCGGCCTGCTGCCGATGGCGGTCGGATTGGGTGACGGCGCCGAGATCCGCGCCCCCATGGCGATAACCGTCATAGCCGGCCTGCTTACCTCCACGGTCCTTACCCTGATCGTCGTACCAGTTCTCTACGCGGTAATGGACCGCCGCCCATGATCCCCCCGGAACCACACCAATGAGCCCACCGCGATCATCCGCACTCCCGCGCCTTGCGGTACGGCGACCGGTCACCATGGTGATGGTGTACCTGGCGCTATTGATGCTCGGCGTGATCGCGTACTCCCGATTGCCGGTCGATCTCATGCCGAGTGGATTCGCGCCACCGTTCCTCGGCGTCTGGATCCCCTACCCGAATGCCACCCCGGCAGAGGTCGAGCAGACGATCGCGCGCCCCGCCGAGGGTATGTTGGGGACCATCTCCGGCATCAGGCAGATCACCAGCAATAGCAGCAGTAACGGCTGTTGGGTGTTCCTGCGTTTCTACCAGTCCACCGATATGGACATCGCCTACGCCGACGTTCGGGATCGGATGGACCGCGTGATGCCGGAGTTGCCCGACGAGATCGAGCGGACCTTCGTGCGCAAATTCGCCGATGACGATCAGCCGATTCTGTGGGCCGGGCTCGAGATCAACACACAACTGGCGGACCCGTACACGCTTCTCGACGAGCAACTCGTGCGCGAACTGATGCGCATCGACGGGGTAGCGAACGTCGAGCTGTTCGGTGTGCCAGAGAGATCGATCCTGGTGATGCTCGATCAGGACCGGGTGAAAGCGCACGGCATCGATCTTGCTGCACTCGCGGGTCGCCTCCGCACTGACAACTTCAGTCTTTCATCGGGCTTCGTGGTCGAGGGCGACCGCAAGATGTACGTACGCTCGATGGGCAAGTACCTCACTCCCGAAGATGTCGCGGCGATTCAAGTGAACAGCGCCGGAGTGCGTCTCGGCGACATCGCACGCGTCAACTATGAGGAGCCCGAGCGACGCTTCATTTCCCGCATCGGCGGGCGGCGCGGCGCCACTCTGTCGGTCGTCAAGGAGTCTGCCGCCAATACCGCGGAGGTCGGCGCCCTCGTATCGGCGCGAGCCGAGGAGATCTTCGCCACGAACCCCGCACTGAGTGGGATCACGCTGAAGCCGCTTTTCAATCAGGCGGAGCTCATCAACGAGTCCATCACCCAACTGCAGGACTCGATGCTATGGGGCGCGGGCTTCGCCGTGATCGTGCTGCTGCTCTTCATGCGGCGGCTCCGGATGACCCTCGCCGTCACTCTGGCAATGCCCTTCTCGCTGATGATGGCGATCATCGTCATGTACTTCGTGGGCTGGTCCCTGAACGTCATCACCATGATGGGGATCATGATCTGCGTCGGTCTGGTGGTAGACAATTCGATCGTCGTAATCGAGAACATCTACCGACGAGTGCAGGCCGGCGACGAGCCCGTCGCAGCGGCTGAAACAGGTGCCTCGCAGGTCGTCCTGGCGATAACGATCGCGACGCTGACCACGGTCGTGGTGATCGTGCCGCTGGTGATCATGAACGACGACGCCGGGTTCGCGTTCTACATGCTGCGACTCGGCACGCCGATGGTCGTCGGCGTTCTGGCGTCACTGATAGTGGCGCTCACGCTGATCCCCATGCTGACTGTGCGCCTGTCGAGCAAACGGCAGGTAACCGAGCCGCGCATCATCACCAGAGTCGTTGCCTGGTACGCGCGAGCCACCGATTGGGTCTTGGCCCATCGCCTAGACGCCACCGTGGCGATGCTCGCGATCATCGCCAGCGTGGCATTGCCGATCGGTCAGGTCAGCCAGTCTGATCAAGCCAACGGCAACATCGGCAACGTCGAGGTCGATCTGGATCTGCCGCGCAACATCAGCCTGGAGGACGCCGAACTCCTCGTCGCCCGAATGGAAGCCGCCGTCTACGAGTACGAGGAAGAATGGCGGATCCGTACGGTGACAACACGCCTGAGTCCCGGCAACGGCGACCTGGAGATCTTCCTCCTCGAACCCGAACGGGTTTCGTGGTGGCGGTACGCCGGCCGCCAGTTCGGCATCCGCTACCTGGGCCTAGACGCTGGCCCGCCAGGTCGTGATGAGGTGATGCAACTGCTGCCTGAGGTGCTGCCAGAGATCCCTGGGGTGGAGTACGAGATCCGAGAGGCGGGCGACAACGAATCAAGCGACCGCCTCGTCCGCCTGATGATCTACGGCGACGACTCCGAGACACTGACCAACTTCGCAGGAAATCTGGCTGCGCGATTGGAAGGCAGGCCAGGCATCCTCAGCGTCAACTCGGCGCTCGAGCGCGGCCAGGACGAACTTCAGGTTCGCATCGACCGGAAGCTGGCTGAACAAGCCGGCGTCACGCCGCGAGCCGCTGCACAGTTGATCAACTTCTCGCTTCGCGGCATCGAACTCCCAGAGCTGAGGCTTGGTGACCGTGAGATCAACGTGCGGTTCCAACTCGCGGAGGAGGACCGGCAGACGCTGCAACAACTGCGCGACATGCGAGTGCCAACCGATCGCGGCACCGACGTTCCGCTCGGAGCGATCGCTAGGTTCGAGGTTACCCGCAGCCCCGGCCAGATCAGCCGCACCAACGGCAAGACATCCATGGCCGTGCGGGTGCTGACGTCCGAAGAGGACATCGACACCGTGTACGACTCCATCGACGCGGTGATGGCGGAAACGCCGATGCCCGCGGGTGTCACCTGGGACAAGGGCGAACGCTTCTCGCGCCTGCAGGAGAGCAATCGTACCCAGGCCATGGGGATGATCCTCGTCGTCACGCTCGTCTTCATCCTCATGGCGGTCCTGTTCGAGTCGCTGATGCTCCCGTTCTCGGTGATCCTGACGCTGCCATTCGCCATCGTCGGCCTGTTCTGGGCCTTGTATCTCACCGGAACGGCGAACGATCTGTTCACGGGCATAGGGATGCTCGTTCTCGTCGGGATCGTCGTCAACAACGCCATCGTGCTCGTGGATCTGGCCAACCGTCTTCGCGCCGAAGGCATGGAGCGCGGCGAAGCGCTGCGCACAGCGGTGGAGCAGAGGCTGAGACCGATCGCCATGACCGCGCTGACCACGATCTTCGGTCTCCTGCCCATGTCGGTCGGCAACGTCGACATGATCGGAATCTCGTACGCAGGCATGGGCCGTGGCATGGCGGGTGGCCTCCTGCTCCACTCGATCGTTACGCCGCTCGCGGTGCCGCTCCTATACACCTTGCTCGACGACTTCCGCCTCGTAGGCGCCGGCCTGGTCCGTAGAATAGCTGCCAGGATAAGCGGCAAGACGGTACCGGCCGTCCCGGAGGTCCTCGGCTAGCTCGGGCTGGAAGCGCCGGAAACCTCGGCCAGCCACTGCCGCGCCCGGCGGCGTCCGGTGGGCGACCACTGAGCCGTTATATGGCCGGCCTCGAGCCACTCCAGCTTGCAGCCCCACGCTTCGGCCGTGCGTCGGAGCGACTCCGGCGCCACCACGTTGTCGTGGCGCGCGCCAAGAAGCAGCACATGACTCCGCGGCACCTGGAGAGCGCGGCCCATCGGCGCGACTCGCGCCAGCAGCGCAGCGGTCGCTTCAGGGCGCAACGACGCCGCGTCCAGACCGGCCCGGATATGGCCCACTAGCGGCGACTCGGCGAAGGAACGGGCCGGGTCCACGACCGGCGTAAACAGCACTACTCGCTCGAAGTCCGCCACCTCCGTAGCTGCGAGCGCCGCTATCCACCCGCCCAGGCTCACACCCACTATCGCGACCGGTTGCCCGCGAGCGCGCAGCCAGCGCGTGAGTTCGAGCGTTTCGAGCACTCCACGGCGAATGGCCTGGGCCGTGCGCGGCAGGTCCGCCGACAGGCAGTCGGCCCCGGACACCGAGCCTGGCGGCGTCCGTGGGCCGTGGAACGGCAGCCACGGATACCAGAGCTCCACGCCCTCGCGGCCAAGCGGTCCCATAAGAGAGCGCAACGCCGTCATCTGAAGGCCAACCGCGAGCCAGCCATGCAGAACGACCACGGCCGGCGCCCGCCGCCGCGAAGCTGCCCTCACGCGAGTGGACGCCCAGTCCGAGCGACGATCGGTCCAGCGCTCCACCCTGGCCGCCGTCGCAGCCCGAATCGGAGCCACCGCATCGCGGTCGTGATTACGCACGAACAGGTCCGCTGGAAGCGAGTGGAGGGTGCTGCTAACCGCCGCGCTGTCGGCCAACAGAGGGTCGCGTCCCGCCCTCAAACGCACTAACTCCACGTTCGCCCGGTCAACCAGCCTGCCGAACAGCGCCGCCATAGAGCCTCTTGAAACAGGGAAATTCGCCACCAAATCCGTTGACAGAAAGTTGACACATAGCGTGACAAAGCGTTGACACACCCCCCCGGGGAACGGACGAAACTGCTTTCCATGATGTCGCGTCTAAACAAATTGAAAGCGGTCAAGAGCGCGCTGGCCCTGGTCCCGACGATGGACGTAAAGGGGAGCGGCCTGGGGCTTTGGCTGGCGCGCTGTTGGCCGCTTCGAGCTGCGACGAACGACATCCAACACGAGGCTTGCACAGTTGAGACGTAGGACAGCGTTCCTGGATGACCACAATCGGGCCTCTTGGGACCGGAAGGAAAAGAAAATGCGACTGATGAACGTGAGCGACGAATCGAAAGGGCAATTGGACGCTGGCTTCGAGGCCGAGCGTCGCATGATGGCCGACGACCAGCGTGACGTGCACGCCTGCCGCAACCTGTGGCGGTCGGTGCTCGAGCGGACGGTCGACGACATGCACTTCCTGCGCAACCACGTTGGCACGCGCAAGTTGAAGAAACACGAGGAAGAGCGCCTGCGTCGGATCCGCGAGAACCCTCCGGCCGAGTTCGTGCAGGGCGCGTGGTTCGAGCAGATCTGCGACTACCTCCAGGTAAGCCCGGAACGTCTGCGTCGCGCCATCACAGAGCAGCAGGAAGCAAGCGCCGCGTAAGCGGGGCCGCAGAGATAGGGGCCTGAACGGGGACTTACGGGCCAGCCTTGTGGGGACCTCCCAGTAACCGGGGGGGTCCCCGTTTGCGTTTCCGCAACGACTGGCATTCAATCCACGCCCTATGAAGGTCGCGTTCATCGGTACGCACGGCGTCGGCAAGACGACCCTGGCGTATGGTCTAGCCATGCGCCTGAAGCAACTTGGCGCCAACGTTGGTTTCCTCGAGGAAGTGGCCCGGCGGTGTCCCCTGCAGATCAACGAAGGCACCAGCCTAGATGCCCAGACCTGGATCCTCATGGAAACGGTGCGCCGTGAGATCGAACTACACGAGCTCTACACCGAAGTCGTATGCGACCGCAGCGTGATCGACAACTACTGCTACCTCGAAGTAGGCGCTGGCCGGCGCGAGGCCCTCTTCGACCTCGTTGCCTACTGGTCGACCACGTACGACCTGCTGTTCAAGGTGCCGATCCGACCTGAGTATCTGCAGAATGACGGCACCCGATCGACCGACCGCGCCTTCCAGCGGGCGATCGACGACAAGCTTGACGCGCTACTTCTCGAGGCCGGCATCGACTACATCGAATTCACGACTCTCGAGGATGCCGTAGAACACGCGCGCCTGGCATCGGGCCGCCTGCCGATCGCGTAGCCGTCCGCAGTTAGAGTTCCACCTCAGGTGACCTACGTTGTTTCGCCGACTACCATCTATCGGGAGCCGTCCCGATCTCGCAACCTGGAGAATCGAGCATGACTGATCCCTTCTACGTGGCCCGCGCGGAGATCGCCAAGGTTGAAGGCGTACAGCGACGCGCCACTCTGGAGACGGGCATGGAGGTGGACTTCGGGGTCCACGGCGCGATCAAGGCGCACTACAGGCTCGACGATGCGCCTGACCTGCCGCTGCCAGTCGACTACATAGCGGCCGCTGTCGGCACATGAATGCTCGGCACCCTCAACGGCGCACTGGAGGTGCGTCAAGTCAGCTTGCCGGGTAGCGCGATTTCAGCCAGCGTCGAGGGTATCAACGAGGTCGTCGAGCGCATCCCGACACTCACCGAACTCAAGGTGCACTACCAGCTACGCATCCCTGCAGAGGCTCGCGAGGTGGTGGACCGAGCCCTTGCGTCGCACCAGTCGAAGTGCCCCTCGGCGCAAAGTCTCGCCGGTGCCGTCCAGATCAGCTGGACCGCCGATATCACGGAGGAGTGAACCGAGGTGATCTGCCCTGAATGTGGCGCCGAGTATGTCCGCGGCATCGAGGAATGTACCGACTGTGAGGTCCCACTCGTCCACGCCGCCCAGCTCACGACCGACGATGGGGCCGCGCCCGAGTGGGCGGAGCTGCTGGTCGTCACAGACGAAACAGAGGCTCAACTGATCCGTGGCTACCTCGAGAGCGAGGGAGTGCCCTGCAATCTCGAGTCGCTCGTATTCCATGCCGAGCCGTTCACCTTCGGCCCGCTCTCGAAGGTTCGCGTCCATGTACCGGCGAGTGAGGTCGAACGGGCCCGCAAGCTGCTCGAAACTCAGACCTCGGGTTCTACCGTCACGGCGGTCCCGTAGGCGAGAATCTCGGAGGCTGACTGCATCACGGAGGACGTGGTGAAGCGCACGCCGACGACGGCGTTTGCGCCAACGCTGCGTGCCTCCTCAATCATCCGATCGAGTGCCTGCTCGCGCGCCTCCGCCAGCATCTTGGTGTAGTCGGTGATCTCGCCGCCGACGATCCCGCGCAGGCCCGCGACGATATCGCGACCGACGTGCCGTGCCCGTATGGTGTTGCCGCGGACAAGGCCACGGTTAGCGGTCACCGTTTGACCGGGTACTGAATACGTCGTGCTGAGAATCATCGCACCACCTCGTCATAGCGTTCGGTCTTCCGGCGGAACAGTCGCTCGCGCAGGATGTTAACCAACAGCAACAGGGAACCCACCGCGAAGGTCCCCGCGCCCAGCCGCATCACCAGTGGCACCTCCGAATCGAGCAGGAACTCGGAGCCAAACGCCCAGAGCCCGAAGCCAGCCATGAGCGTGACACCCACCCAGAGCAACAGCCATCCTACGCCGCGCGTGATGCGGTCGTAGATACGTTCCCACGCCAGATCTGTGTTCACGAGCGGTGCCTCCGTTGCCAGCGAGTCGGCCGCACGCCCGAGTTGCTGGTATGACGCGAGTTCGCCGCGGCATGCCGGGCAGACCGCGAGGTGATCTTCCACCTGTCGTGCCTCGTCGGCAGACAGCTCTCCATCGATAAACCCCATGAGCAAGACCCGCGCATCGGCGCATTTGAGCACCGCCTCCGCCGGGCCCCGTTGGTCGGCCGTCATGCGTCCGCCCTCCTTTGCTGCCGAGTGATTGTCGGATCCAGTTCTTCCACGATCGCGCGCAGCCGCTTGCGCGCGCGGTACAGGCGCGACATCACTGTGCCGCGCGGAATCCCGAGGTGCACTGATAACTCGTCGTAGGTGTAGCCCTCAACATGCTTGAGCACGAGCAGCACGCGGTCGTCACTGTCGACACCATCGAGGGCCAGATGCATCAGATCCTCCAGCCGCGCGTCGCGCGCCGGAGCCCCTGCCGTCCAATGGTCGGGCCGCTCGGCCACCGTCGCGACGCGAGCGCTAGAACGGTTGCGCGACCGAATGAACACCTTGGCCCGATTCACGAGGATGCCCCGCAACCAGGGGTAGAACGGTCGGCCGGGCTGGTGCGTGGCAATAGCTCCATACGCCGCGACAAACGCCTCCTGGGCCACATCCTCCGCATCACGATGCCCAACCAGCGCCCCCGCAAGCCGCACGGCCTGCCCGAAGTATGCGTCCACCAGCGGCCGGAACGAACCGGCGCTCCCGCGCCGACAGTCGTCCAGATACCGCTGTTCGCTCGCGCCGTCCATCACAGATGCCATCATAGCCGCCCGTCGTAGAGACCTGCCGTTCTCGATCGTCTCGCGTCGAGAACTCGTTGTCTGACCGGAATGTGCCGCAGGGCCGCGAATTCTTCGCCCTCTCGAAGGTTTTTGGCCGCCGGGTGATCCTGTGGCCAGGAACAGCCTGCACGCGTCTCAGAGGCCAGCCTGCGGTAAGTGACCCTTTGGAATTGCATGTTTATAGCCAGTTATAATCGGTATAGCATTGAATTGCACAGTATTGACCATTATGGTTTGAGGGTCCTTGCCTCCCCAGGGTACGAGCTTGACGACCATGTTCAGCAAGATCTGGAAGGGGAGCGATCGCCGCGTGTTCCCGCGTCAAGAGGCGGCGCTAGAGGTGGAACTCGAGATCGAGATCTACGGTTTCGAGGGGAACTCCCGGCCATTCTTCGCAAGCGGCAAGACGATCAACATCAGTCGCAGCGGCGTACTCGCCCGGCTCGACGTCCCCGTCACGCGAGGTTCTGTCTGCAAGCTATTCTTCAGCCGGACTGGCGACCAGGTTCGACCCCATCACGTGGCCGGACGCGTGGCCCGCATGACCCCTTCCGGCAAAGAGTTCCTGATCGCCGTCGAATTCGACGAACCGCTCGCGCGGCTAGAAATCGCCGAACAGGTACAGGTCACCGCAAGCGCCTGACGGTCTTCCGCTCGGCGGGCTAGACTCGCGGACTCACCTTTTCTCCGCCGGTGATCGCGATGTCCACGGACTCTCCCCCGCTCGAACTGCTAGATCTCGACCCCGACGAGTTCCTGCGTCGCGGGGGCGATGTTCTGCAGTGGATCGCGAAATATCTGGGCTCAACGCGCGACTACCCGGTACTGTCGCGCTCCGAACCCGGTGAGCTATCCGGTCTCCTGGCGCCCGACGGACCCGAGCGGGCGCGCCCATGGGCAGAGATCCTGCGCGACCTCGACGAGTTGATCATGCCGGCGATGACGCACTGGAACCATCCCCGGTTCTTCGCCTACTTCGCGAACACGGGCTCCGCACCGGGCATCCTTGGCGCAGCGCTGGCAACCGCACTCAACCCGAATGGCATGCTGTGGCGAACCTCACCAGCAGCGACCGAACTCGAGGGGCGCGTCACCCATTGGCTCGCTGAATGGCTCGGTCTCGGAGACATGCCCTTCGGCATCATCAACGATACGGCGTCCACGTCGACGCTCGTGGCGCTCGCCGCCGCCCGCCAGACTGTTCCCGCCTACGACCGCCGCCTCGGCATGCGCTCGGTCGGGCCGCTACGCATCTACGCTTCGGAGCAGGCGCATTCGTCGATAGACAAGGCTGCGGTAATCCTCGGGCTTGGACTCGACGCTGTGCGTCGAGTCGCCACGCTGAGTGACTACAGTCTCGACCCTGCGGCACTCGCGGAGGCAATCGCAAGTGATCGCGACGAGGGGGTCACGCCCATGTGTGTGGTGGCGACCACTGGAACGACATCGACAACGAGTGTCGATCCGGTTGCCGAGATCGGAGAACTCGCGCGGGCCAACGGTGTCTGGTTGCACGTCGATGCCGCCTACGGCGGCTCCGCCGCGCTGGTACCGGAGAAGCGTGCCTTGTTCGCCGGCTGGGAAGAGGCTGACTCCGTCGTCATCAACCCTCACAAATGGCTGTTCACGCCTATGTGCTGCAGCCTGCTGTACAGTCGCCGGCCGGAGATGCTGCGCGAAGCCTTCAGCCTGGTCCCTGAGTACTTGCGGAGCGACGTAGGCGACTCGCGTGGCGACGGTCTCGACGGCATGCCCCTCGACTACATGAACTACGGCGTACAACTTGGTCGGCCCTTCCGCGCCCTCACGCTGTGGATGGTGCTCAGCACATACGGTCGCGAGACCATGGTGCAGTTGCTACGGGCTCACCTGGGATGGGTCGCCGAACTGGCCTCCATGATCGACGCACACGATGACTTCGAGCGACTCGCTCCGACCCCTTTCTCGACCGTGTGCTTCCGCTACCGCCAAGGCGCAGGCGCGACGGGCGAGGGCTGCGCTCTGGAGCCCGTCGAGGAAGACACTTGGGCCGGCGCCAACGAAGAGCTCATGGCGCGAATCAACGCTGACGGCATGACCTTCGTGTCACACACTCGCTTGCGGGGTCGCCTCACGCTGCGCCTGGCGGTCGGAAACATCCGCACGACGCGTGCAGATGTGCAGGCTGCGTGGCAACAGATCCAGCGGTTCGCCCGCGAACTACCAGGCTAGCCCGTCTACTGGTCGCCCTCGTCGCTGGCTTCTTGAGCCTTCTCCTCGGCGGCCATCTTGCGCACCTCCGCGAGCAACTCCTTCACCTCGCGCGCCTGGTCCCGGAACATCCGCTTTTGCAGGACGACAAACAGGATCGTCAGACCGAACAGAAGCCCTGCCAGCAGCAGGAAGACTAGTGCAAGCGGATTGCCACCCATGAGTCGCTAGCCGAGTTCCACATCGTCACCGAGCAGCACCGCCTCGATCTCCGGCAGGATCTCCTCGATGATCTCGCGGGTAATCACGAGTGGAGGCGCAAAACGGATCACTTGCTCGTGAGTTTCCTTGGCCAGGATGCCGCGCCGCTTGAGCGCCTTGCAGAACGGCCGCGCGGGCCCGGAGGACTCCTTGATCACGACGCCGACCATTAGACCGCGGCCTCGCACGAGTTCAACGTGCGGCGAGCCGATAGCCCGCAAACGACCCATGAACCACTCGCCTAGCTCGGCGGCGCGGTCGACAAGCTGCTCGTCGATCAAGACGGTAAGTGCCGCCTGACCTACCGCGGCCGCCAGCGGATTGCCGCCGAAGGTCGAACCGTGATCGCCTGGATGAAACACGTCCATGATCTCCGAGTCGGCCAGAACGGCCGACACCGGATAGACGCCACCACCGAGTGCCTTGCCGAGAATTAGCACATCGGGGCGGACGCTCTCCCAGTCACACGCCAGCAGTTTGCCGGTGCGACCGAGTCCCGTCTGAACCTCGTCACCTATCAGGAGAACGTTCTCGTCGCGGCAGATCTGTGCCACAGTCGCGAGGAATCCGTCCGGCGGCAACACGACGCCGCCCTCGCCCTGGATCGGCTCCACGAGAACGCCCACGGTATTCGGGGTAATCGCTTCCTGCACGGCGGCGGCATCGCCGTAGGGAACCAGCTTGAATCCCGGGGTGAACGGCCCGAAGCCGTCGCGCGCCTGTTCGTCGGTGGAAAAACTGACGATCGTCGTGGTCCGGCCGTGGAAGTTGCCGTCCATCACGATGATCTCCGCGCTGTCGGCGGCCACACCCTTGACCTTGTATCCCCACTTCCGCGTCGCCTTGATGGCCGTCTCGACAGCCTCTGCCCCGGTGTTCATGGGCAACGCGCGCTCGTAGCCAAGCGTGTCGCAGAGCCGCTCGAGGAAGACACCCATCTGGTCGTTATGGAACGCTCGCGACGTCAGGGTCAGCCTTGCCGCCTGCTCCTGGAGGGCGCCGACGATTCGCGGATGACAATGTCCCTGGTTCACGGCCGAGTACGCGGCCAGGCAATCGAGGTAGCGCCGGTCGTCGATGTCCCACACATAACAACCCTCGCCACGCGTCAGCACGACGTCTAGGGGGTGGTAGTTATGGGCGCCCCAGCGGTCGGCCTGAGCTATGAATTCCTGCGTGCGCGACGGGCTTGAAGCTTGCTGCTCGGACATGGCTATCGCCTCAGCGAGGTTGATCTTCCTGCGATGGGGGCATCCGCGCGGTATTATAGAAGTTCTGCACTAATGAATTTTCGGGCATACTTGCGCGAGTGCCTCTGTTCGGGACTCGGACGCCGCCGAGTATCTCGCATCAAGACCCTGCCAGCGGCGTCGAGTCTGCTTGCACAGGAGAGACCAAATTGACTTCTAGCCGTACCCGCCAAGCTCTGCTAATTGCCCTCTTGCTGCTTGTCGTGCCGTTTGCCGCCGCGTGCGGCGGCGGCGCCGAAGAACCGGCACCGGAGGCTCCCGCCGAGGAGCCCGCACCCGCACCGGCCGAAGAGCCTGAAGCTGTGGAACCGGCCGTCGAGGAGGTCCCCGCTGAGCCGGCAGAGCCCCAGGTCGTGGGCAATGTCATCCTATCCGGGGAGGACTTCAACTGGGGCGAGGCGGACGGCGACAACACGCCGTACACGTGGACCGCTCGAGTGCAGAACGACACGACCTCGACGCTCGACATCACGGTGCGCTTCCAGTTCCTGGACGAGGCGGACGTTGTCATCAAGACAGAAACGGCCACTGTCCGTATCGCGCCCGCTTCGAGCCGCACGATCAACCAGGGCGGCACGATGACGTACGACGAGGCCCTGAAGGTCTTCGGGTTCCTCGCCGACTACGACTACGCGATCGCTAGCTAGAACAACTCGCGCCCGCTGTTGCGCCGGGAAATCCGCGCCGGGTTGAAGACGGGCTAGACGCTCGCGCCTTCGACTCCGGCGCTTTCCTTTTGCGCCTGTCGTCGGGCCAGTAGCCCCGCGATCGTTTCGAGCAGGAGATCCGTCTCCTCCTTCTCGATAGCGCGCCCCATATGCCCGATCCGGAAGATCTCGCCGGCCAGGTCACCCAGGCCACCGGAGATGTAGATACCGTGCTGCTCGCGCAGCGCGACAATCATCTCGCCAACGGGAAAATCCGGGTGCGGATGGACCGCTGTGGTGATCGGCGAAGCGAAGTCGTCGTCCACGAACATCCCGAAACCGAGCTGCCGCAATCCCTCACGAACCCGCGACGCCGCGTCACGAGTGCGCACGATGCGCCGGTCCAGACCCTCGGCGAGAATCATACGGAGACTCGTATCCACTGCAGCGAGGATGCCCGTTGGCACCGTGGTCGGGTACGGGTGCCAGTCGGCCCAATCCCCGTCGTAGCGTCGCCAGGTACGCAGGTCCAGGTACCACCCGCGGGTCTGAGGATTACGATCAATCGCTTCCCATGCGCGCTCGCTAACGCTGATGGCGGCTAATCCCGGCGGAGCCGCTAGTCCCTTGTTGGCCACACTGACGCAAAGATCGATACCCCAGTCATCGACCGCCAGCTCGGTGCCAGCGAGCGAAGAGATCGTGTCGATGATCGTTAGCGTGCCGGTCTCGCGGGCCACTCGGCAGATCGGTTCGACCGGGTTGAGCACGCCGGTAGAAGTCTCATGGTGCACCCAGGCGACCACATCGAACTTACCCTCCCGCAGCCGCTCAGCCACCTGGTCCGAGTCGATCGGCTGGCCGAGATCGAACTGCATCTCCTCGACATCGCACCGATTGGCCCGCAGCATGTCGGCGACGCGCGCGCCGAACAGCCCGTTGGCGGGAACCAGGGCGCGGGAGCCATCGGGCAGGGCACTCACAAACGCAGCGTCGAGCGCAGCCGTTCCCGGCCCGACGATCAGGAACAGGTCGTTGTCCGTCCGCAGAACCTGCTTGAAGCGCGCGCGGCAATCATTGTAGAGGGCGACGAAATCGGGACCGTAGTGAGGCCGGATCGGCTCGGCGAGTGCCTCGAGAACCTCCGGTTCCGCGGTCGCGGGGCCCGGAATAAAAAGATGTCGCTCCTGACTCTGCGACAAGCGAACCTCCCTGACGCGGGGATGCGGGGTGGGCTAGGAGCCTCACGGTCACAGTCGGTCGCCGGCCGAGAGATTTCCGCGAGAGGCCTGCGCCAAGCATAGCAGCGATGCAGATATGCGACGTGCGGAGCACCGCCGAGTGTCCGATAATGGGACTGGGCTTTCCAGTTGCGACACGGGCCAGCGCTTGCGTTGAGCGCCTCCACCCCGACAAGCTCCTGAAAACAAGAGCCTTACGATACCCACACAGGCTGGCATGAAGCTTGCGTAAGTACAGGCCAAGTCCTGACCCCGTCTATCACTGAAATACCCCCTGGTAGTGGCCCGATGGTTGACATTAAGCGTAAGCCGCAAGGGAAAGCCAAGCAGTACGTCATGTACGCGCTGGGCGGAATCGCCCTCATCGCGATGACCTGGTTCTTCATGACGCTCGAGGCCGCGCCTCCCACGGTCGAAGAGGCGATCATCTGGACCGGCACGGTTGAGCGCGGTGAGCTCCTGCGCCAGGTGCGCGGACCGGGCACGCTGGTACCGGTAGACGTCTTGTTCGTCAGCGCCCGCACGGCCGGACGAATCGACCAGATCATCCTCGACGCCGGCGCCAATGTGACGCCCGAGTCGGTCATCATGATCCTGGCAAACCCGGATCTCGAACTTCAGGTGCAGCAGGCTGAGTGGCAGCTTCGTGGCGCCGAGGCCAACTATACGCAGCAGCGAGTAACCCTCGAGCAGGGTCGGCTCCAGCAGCAGTCACAGGTGGCTCAGACGCAGGCGGCGTTCCACCAGGCACGCCTGTCGGCGGACCGTGACACGCAGTTGTTCGAGGAGAACCTGGTATCGCAGATCACCATGGAGATCTCCAACAGCCAGGCGCAGTCGCTCCAGAGCCGCTTCGAGATTGAACAAGCTCGTCTCGAGAAGCTGGAGGAATCGATGATCGCTCAACTGGCCGTCCAGCAAGCGACGGTCGACCAGCGCCGCGCCGAGTTCGACCTCCGCCTCCGCGACCTCGACTCCCTCAAGGTACGACCGACGATTACAGGTGTCCTGCAGGCCGTCCCGGTGGAGGAAGGGCAGCAGATCGCGCTCGGCACCACGCTGGCCCGTGTAGCCGATCCAACCAAACTCAGGGCCGAGCTGCGCATCGCCCAGACCCAGGCAGGCGAAGTCGTCATCGGACAGCCCGCCACGGTGGACACGCGCAACGGCATCGTCCCGGCACGGGTCATTCGCATCGACCCCGCCGTCGTGCAGGGCACGGTAACTGTCGATGTCGAGCTATTGAGCGACGACCTGCCGCCTGGTGCTCGCCCCGACCTGAGCGTTGACGGTCGCATCGAGATCGAGCGACTGTCGGATGTCCTCTACGTGGATCGACCGGCCTATGGCCAGGCTAACCAGTCGGTAGGACTGTTCAAGGTCCTCACCGGCGGAGTCGAAGCCATCCGCACGACCGTGCGTTTTGGCGCCAGTTCAGTAGACAAGATCGTTGTCCAGGACGGCCTCCAGGTCGGCGACGAGATCATCCTCTCGGACATGTCGCGGTTCGATACCGCTGACAAAGTCCGCATCAGCTAATCCCCCGTGACACACACCATGACAACCGGAGAGAACCGATGAGTGAAGCCCTCATTCAGATGGAGAACATCAAGAAGGTCTTCCTCACCGAGGAAGTCGAGACCCACGCCCTTTCCGACGTATCGTTCGGCATCGCCCCTGGCGAGTTCGTATCGATCGCCGGACCGTCCGGATCA
>JAJCXT010000052.1 GCA_029263295.1 Acidobacteriota bacterium
CTAGCGCGCCCAGCGAGAAGACGTCGCCAAGCCCGTCCCAAACCGTCGTGCTATCGAGCATCACGGTGGTGCCATCAAGGAGCTGGATGGAGCTGCCAGCCACATCGACACTCCCGACGGTCCCGCCAAACTGCAGGAAGGCACCGGGGCCAGCGTCGTCGGCCTCGTCGGTTTCGGCCTTGAGCGCGGTCGCCAGAATGCGCCCGTCGGGCTGTTCGTTGCCGTCGCCCTCGATTCGTGACGGTGTGCCCGCTGCGACGGCCTGAGCTAGCGCGCCCAGCGAGAAGACGTCGCCAAGCCCGTCCCAAACCGTCGTGCTATCGAGCATCACGGTGGTGCCATCAAGGAGCTGGATGGAGCTGCCAGCCACATCGACGTTTCCAACGGCCCCGCCAAACTGAAGGAAGGCGCCCGGGCCAGCGTCGTCGGCCTCGTCGGTTTCCGCCTTGAGAATGGTGGCGAGTAACGAGCCGTCATCGCGCACCGTCGCGGTGCCCTCGATGCGCACGTTGGCGCCTCGCGCGAGAGCGTCATCAACCGCGCCGAGATCGAAAACGTCACCGAGCGGATTCCACTGGGTAGCGCCGTCAACGAGGATCGACGGTCCCGCGGTCAGCAGCAGAGTCGACGCGCCGAAGTCCACCCCGGCGACGGCGCCCTCGAAGGATTGACTCGAGCCGGTGAGGCCGTCGCCGGACGACCCGTTGCCGGATTGGGTGCCGCCTGAGGTCAGGAGATCGAGGTTCGGGGCTGTGGGGTCGCCCGAAGAACCGCAGCCAACGAGCGACACCACGGCAAGCATCACGGTCCAGCGAAGAACAGACGAACAGGTAGAACTCATCATGGTAATCGTGGCCTGGTCTGTTGATGGGGGAGCATCTGTCGTGGGATAGGACACCCGAAATGCGCCGCCGGAACATAAATAGCGCTGGATTAACGCGTTTCTTGGCCAGGCCCGGCCATAGTGCACAACGCGCGGGCGCGCGTGAGGCGTGCGGCAGGCGGGGCTGAATCCACCCGTCCGTGAACTGAAGTAGGGCAGTCACTAGGATTGGGATGCACTTTCCCCATGTTGCCGAGGCCATGAATGTTGATACGACAATGCGGTTGGGCGCGTAGTTTTTCGATGGTGCTCCTGTGCGGCCTTGCCCTCGGTGGCCTGCCGGCTCGCGTCCAGGCCCAGGCGGTGAGTTCCCTCTCGTTGTCAGAGCCCATCTTTGCCGACGGGATTCGCTTCGATGCGGACGGGTCGTTGATTGCGTGCGGCGGTTTTCGTGGAACGTCCGTTTACCGGATCACCATGGACGGCGAGGTGACCGAGTTGGCGAGTGGGTTCGTTGGACCGACCCAGTCGGCGCGTGACGCGCAGGGTCGGCTCTACGTGACCAACTACTCGGACTCGGGCACGGTTGCCGTGGTCGACGTCGGAGGCGATCAGGCGATACCACTCGCGACAGTGCCTAAGGGCGTTGCAGGCATCGCAACGGGCCCCGATGGGAACCTGTACGTGTCGATCTACGGCGACCAGATGGGCTCCGGCGACGCGGTTTATCGTGTCATGCCCGATGGCGAAGCCGAGGTCTTCGTGCACGGCGAACCGATCGCGGCACCCATTGGTCTCGTCTTTGGCCCCGACGGCACCCTCTACGTGGCGAACTCCCGGGATGGCCGTATCCACGGCGTCGACGCCGCGGGTAGCGTGTCGCTGCTGGCCCAGCTGCCGTCCGGCGGCGGGTTCTTTGCCACCGGACATCTGGTCTTTGGCAACGGCAAGCTGTACGCCTCCGGAAACCACCACCACCGCATCTACGAGATCGACCTCAATGGGGAGGTCCGAGTTCTGGCAGGCACCGGCAAAGCTGGCGCCGAAGACGGTCCAGCAAACGAGGCCACCTTCACGGTCCCCAATGGCCTGGCCGTGTCGCCCGATGGAAGCCGCCTCTACGTGATGCCCGGCGGACGCCCACCGCGGACGGCGCTGCGGATCATCGAGTTGCGTTAGACCCTCCCAGGGAGTCGTCGGGCGCGCCTCTTGCCATGCTGACCGCGCCAGGGCGCAATTCCCGAAACGCCTCCGAAAAAAACCGAAACCCCCGCAAGCAGCCGTTCCTGGACCGCGAGCGAGGGTTCGATGTTCCCGCGAACGGGAAGGTAGCCCTAACGGGATTTGAACCCGTGTCTCCGCCTTGAGAGGGCGGTGTCCTGGGCCAGGCTAGACGATAGGGCCACGAGTTCGTGTGCATGCCTGGCGAGCGCACGAGCCTTGAAAGGTAGCCGGGCGTTGGCAGTCGCGCAAGCCCGGTTCTCCCGAGCTGCTCGCGCTCCTGGCGCCGGGTCAGGACCCTGGGCGAGCCGCTGCCATTTGCTCCCAGAGCAAGCCTAGCGGCATGCCGTTGACCAACTCATTGGTGCCTTTGGTCTTGATGTCGAGGCAGAGTTGCCCGCCTGGAGGTACGACGAGGTCCTCAGTAACTTCGACGGTCCGTTCGATGCGGCCGGTGGCCTTGTTCACCTTCCACGCAGGTGGTCGGAACCTGAAGAGCCTCGTGCCCTCGGCGTTGGTGCCCGTGAGGGATATCTGCAGCTTGCGCGGGAACCCCACTGCCCGCGCGTCGTCGCCCTCTGAAGGAGGCTCGTCGAGGTCGAGTTCGAGCGAGTAGAACGCCGCGTATAGCTCGACGGGGCTGCTGGCGAACACGGTGCACTTGACCCGATTCCAACGAGAACGTGGGTAGCAACGCGTAGGGTGCCCGTCATCGTCGTACGGGCATTGAACGTTGAAGGCGAAGAAAACGTAGTCGAAGGTGCAGGCGTTCGCGAGCAGCATTAGCGCTACGACAGAAAGAACCAGGGTTCGCCGAAACATGTTCACCTCGATATTGCGCCAAGCCGCAGGGTCTGCGGCGCCATTCACTACCTGTGTGACGGTAGAAGGCGCGCGGCAAGCGTCGCTATCGCCGGAACCGGGTATTCGAGTCGAGGAGCTGTTGTTCGTAGGCAACGCGCACGGCGGCGGCACGTGAGTTCACGCGCAGTTTTCGATAGATGTTCTTCACGTGTGTCCGCACGGTATGCGGGCTGATGCACAGCCGCTTGGCGATCGCGGACTCGGTGTCGCCCTGCACGATCTGCTCGAGCAATTCCACCTCGCGAGCCGACAGCGTTCCCGCCGGGTCAGGTGCCGGGGCTGTGTCTGTCGCAGTACTGGGCGGCGCCTGGCTCAACAAGTGCAGCACGTTCCGAGCTACCGGCCGCGACAGCGGCACGCCGCCCTCGTGCACCTCGGCGATCGCGTTCGCGATGGTCTCCGCTGGCGAGTCCTTTAGCAGATAGCCAGCGGCGCCGGCCTGGATAGCTGCGAGGATCGTTCGCGGCTCTTCGAAGACGGTGAGCATCAGGGCCCCGATCGCTTCGTGTTCACGCGCCAGGCACGCAGCCACCTCGATACCGGAGACGTCTGGCAGCTCGATGTCGACGAGCGCGACGTCCGGCGGTGCTTCCTGTTGGCCCAGGAGTTCAAAGAACTCATGGGCTGTCGCGGCGGAGAACACGATCTCTATCTGCGGGAAGAAGGCAAGGCGTTGAGTGAGCTGGCGCCGGAACGGCTCGTTGTCGTCGAGGAGCGCCACTCGGATACTCATCACGCCAGATTGCCTGCCCACGGGGTTGTCGCGCAATCCCCACATCCGGGTATCGTCAGCTCCGGCGCGCCGAAGGCAGAGGGAGCTCCACACGAACGGTGGTGCCGCCGGCCGCCTCGTGTTCGAGCAAGAAGCTTCCGCCAATCTGTTCAGCGCGGACGCGCATGCCGGACAGGCCGAAGCCCTGGTGTCCAGGCGGCGGCTGTCGGAAGGTCCCGTCGTCACGAATCTCGACATGCAGCGCGTTGATGGCGCTGGTTATGAGACGCACCTGCACATGATGGGCGCCAGCGTGGCGGATCGCGTTGTGTACTGCTTCCTGGATCAGGCGGAAGATCTCGAGGGCGTGTCCTGATGACAAGAGCGCGCCGAGATCACCGGTTGCCTCGCACCGGAGCGTGGGGTTGTCGCGGTGTTGCTGTTGTTCGTGCAGGTGCTCGCGCACCTGGTCGGTCAACTCACCCACCGTGACCTGTTCGCGGCTGAGCGACCAGACGGTTTCGTGCAGCTGGTCCATGGCGCGCTGTGCCTCCGCGCGGAGGGTCACCAGGTGCTCGTCGGCACCCGCGCGATTGCCAGAGCCGGCCGTCAGCTGGACCAACTCGACGCCTGCCAGGATCGTCGACACGCGGGCGCCGATGTTGTCGTGCAGATCGCGAGAGATTCGCTCGCGCTCGAGATGGATCTGTCGGGCAAGTTCGAGATCCCGCACACGCCGGCGCAGCGTGCGCGTCGATAGATGGCGGGTGATCAGCCCCAGCACCGAGACCAACGTGGCGAGCGCGAGTCCTCGGAACCAGAGCGTTCCCCACCAAGGTGTCGGAACCTCGATGGCAATGGAGACACCCTCGCGGTTCCAGATCCCGTCGGCGTTGGCAGCGCGTACGTGGAACCGGTACGTACCGGGTGCCAGAGCCGGATAGCGAGCCTGGCGCTGGGTACCCGCCTGCACCCACTCGGGATCGAAGTTCTCGAGGCGGTAGGCGAAGGTGGCGCGCTCCGGGCTCGAGAACGTGAGAGCGGTGAAGTCGAAGGTCAGGCCGGTGTCGTCGTACGCCAGCCGCAGCGACTGCAACCCGTGGGGGGCGGTTCGGACAATGCCGCTGCGCCGTGAGCGCGTGATCGCCGTGAGCGAGACCGGCGGCGGATGCGGATTGTCCCGCAGGCGGGTCGGGTCGAAAATGGTCGCGCCCGCCAGGCTGCCGAAGACGAGTTGCCCGTCGGCCATGCGGGCGGCCGCGCGACGATTGAACTCGGCATGCGCTAGCCCGTCGTCGGTTGTGTAGCGACGGGCAGTGCCGAAACTGTCGGGCTGGAGGGGGTGCTGAAAGCGGATCAGTCCATCGTTGGTGCTCAGCCACAGCGCTCCGGCAGTGTCGTGAATGGCGGCGTAGACCGGGCCGGCGGGGAGGCGACTGGTCAGCTCGGCTTCCGCCAGTTCGCCAGATGCCGGATCGAACACGAAGAGGCCCCGATCACTGCCAAGCCACAGGCTCTCATCGCCACGTTCGGTGATTGCCCAGAAGCCCTCGCTGCCGCGCAGCGCAGGCAATTCGCCCAGCGGGAAGCGCGTTGCCTGCAGCGTCGACGTGTCGAGGCGGTACAGGTCGCTGTTCGCCGTGCCTACCCACAGCGACCCGTTGCTGGCGAGAGCGAGCCCCTCGATGCCCGGACGGTCGGGGCCACCCTCGGCGATCTGTTCCACCCGTGTGGTCGCGTGCGTGGTGGCGTCGACGCGGAACAGCCCGAAACTGGTGCCGGCCCAAACCTGCCCCAGGTGGTCGTGGGTGATGGTGAAGACGGTGGGTTCAGGGGTGTCGGCACCCGAGGCCAGGGTCACCCGGTCGAAGTGGTCAGCGTCCAGATCGAGCGCGCAGAGCCCGCGGTTCGTACCGATCCAAACGTGCGCGCCGGGGCCGGAGTGAACGGCCCAGACTTCGCCCCCGCACAGCCCGTGGGCATTGGGTTGCGCCGAGTAGCGTCGGGCCTGTCCCGTTGCCGGGTCGAGCCGTGTTAGCCCACCCCCGATCGTCCCCAGCAATAGACGTCCGCCGTCGTCCTCTACGGTGCTGACCACGGGGCCGGCGCCAAGTGTCGGCGGGTCGGAAGGGTCGTGCTGGTAGTTGCGAAACGGCTTGGCGAAGGGATCCAATCGCATCAGCCCGGCGGCGGTAGCGATCCAGATGGCTCCCTCGTGGTCCTGTGCGATGTCCCAGAAACGAGTCGAGAACGGTTCGGGGGAGGTGCTCTCGAGCGCCACGGCTTCGGCGGGCTGGCCTGGCGCGATGCGGTAGAGGCGGTCCGAACCCACCCAGACCGCACCACTACGGTCGCGCAGGATTGGCAACGCACCGCCCCGGAGACGTTCTGTCCCAGGGGCATCTCCGAACTGGCCGCGTTCGGGGTCGAACGTACCGACACCACCTGTGTGCCCCACCCACAGAAGCCCGGAGTCGTCCTCGAAGGCCACCAGGGTCTCCCTCCATGGCGACTGCGTGCGAGTGACGTCGCCGTTAGCGTCCACCCGGTACAGACGACCACGCTCCGTACTCAGCCAGGTGCGATCGCGGCTGTCGTACAGGATTCTCCAGACGGGATCCTCCGCGAACGGGGTCGGATCGGGTTCTGTCCACGGCAGCGCAGCGACCGGTTCGAACCGATCGGTCTCGGCGAGATAGCGGAACAGTCCCTCCGGTGCCGCCACCAGAAGACGCCCGTGCGAATCCTGGGCGAAGGCCTGAGCCTGCAGCGCATAGTGCTGAAACATGCCGGTCCGGCGTTCCAGTCGGTCGAGGCCCACCGCGGTGCGGATCCAGAGGTTCTGGTCGCCATCCTCCCAGAGCCGTCGCACCGTGTTGTTGGCCAGTGATCCGGGCAGGTCGGGGTCGTGCCGGAACGTGGTGAACGAAACGCCGTCGAAGCGGTTGAGACCGTCGATCGTTCCTATCCACATGAACCCCTGGTGGTCCTGCAGAATCGTGAACGCCGAGTTGTTCGATAGTCCCTGGCGAGTGTCGATCACGCGGACCGCGACAGGGTCGACGTTCTCCTGCGCGCGTACCGGGCGCGGGACAATCAAGCCGGCGGCCGCAAGACTGAGCATCACCGACGTGACCACAGCAGGTTGCCGGATTCTCATGGGGCGCCTGGTCGCTCTCCGCAACGGTTGATGTCCGCCGTCGATTCCGAGGCATTGTAAGGGGTAGGGAGCGGCGGAGGACGGAAGGCGGTGGCGCAGCGATGCTCCGGCTGTGGTACGAAGAGCTGATCATCCACCCTGGTTCTGACAGTCGCGAAGCCCGCCCCCCTCCGGCGACGCGGCCCGAGGGAGATTCCATGTTGCGATCCAGCCGCGTCGCGTTCGCCCTGTTGCTTGCGTTCCTGCTCGTTCCAGCCCTCGGGGCTGTCCCTGCCATGGCGCAGGAGGAGGCCGAGGACGACGCCCCGGATATGGCCGAGGCAGTTGCCGGGCTCTCCTGGCGCAGCATCGGGCCTGCCTTCATGTCGGGGCGTATCTCGGACATTGCGGTCCATCCGACCGATCGACACACCTGGTTCGTTTCCGTAGCTTCGGGTGGTCTGTGGAAGACCACCAACGCCGGCGTCAGCTGGAAGCCGGTGTTCGACAACTATTCGTCTTACTCGGTGGGCACGGTGGTGATCGACCCGAACGATCCCCAGATCGTCTGGGTCGGCACCGGTGAGAACAACAGCCAGCGTTCGGTGGCCTACGGCGACGGTATCTACAAGTCGGTCGATGGCGGCAACACGTTCAAGAACATGGGGCTCGAGAACTCCCAGCACATCGCACGCATCCGCGTGCATCCGGAAGACTCCGACACCGTCTACGTCGCGGCGCAGGGACCGCTGTGGGCGTCCGGCGGCGACCGCGGCGTCTACGTGACCGGCGACGGCGGTGAGAATTGGACCAAGATCCTCGAGATCAGCGAGAACACCGGCGTCACAGATCTGATCGTTGACCCGCGCGACCCTGACGTCATGTATGCGGCTGCCTATCAGCGCCGCCGGCACGTCTGGACGCTGCTCGACGGCGGACCCGAGGGCGGCATTTACAAGACCACCAACGGCGGCGAGAGCTGGGACAAGCTCACCCGTGGCCTGCCGGCGGGCGATATCGGACGTATCGCCCTGGCCATCTCGCCGCACCGGCCAGACGTGATCTATTCGCTCGTGGACGCCGCCGAGGGGCGCGGCACGTACGTGTCGGAGAACGGCGGAGCCAGCTGGTCCAAGCGCAGCAGCTACGTCTCCGGTAGCCCCCAGTACTACCAGGAACTCGTTGTCGATCCTCACGACGCCGACAAGGTGTACTCGATGGACACCTTCGCCCAGGTAACCGAGGACGGCGGGCGCACGTGGAACGCGGTTGGCGAGCAGGACAAGCACATCGACAACCACGCCCTGTGGATTGATCCCGACGACGCGCGCCACCACATCAACGGCAACGATGGCGGCCTGTACGAGAGCTTCGACGCCGGCACCACCTGGCGGTTCATTCCCAATCTGCCGATCACGCAGTACTACAAGATCGCCGTTGGCAATGACGCGCCCTTCTACACGGTCTGTGGCGGCACCCAGGACAACGCCACCCATTGCGGACCGGCCCGCACCGACACCGTCAACGGCGGTCGCGACGCGGACTGGTTCGTCCCCGTGTTCGGTGACGGCTTCGACCCGGTTATCGATCCGGACAACCCCGACATCATCTACGCGCAGTGGCAGCACGGCGGCCTCATCCGCCACGACCGCCGCACCGGCGAGAGCATCGACGTGAAGCCGCGCGAGTCGGCCGACGGCCCGGCGCTACGCTGGAACTGGGACTCCGCCATTCTGATCAGTCCGCACAACTCGGAGCGCCTCTACTTCGGCGCCCAGATGTTGTTCCGCAGCGACGATCGGGGCGATTCCTGGCAGCCGATCAGCGGTGACCTCACGCGTAACCTCGATCGCAACCAGCTCGACATCTTCGGTCGGGTATGGGGCGTCGACTCGGTGCGCAAGAACAACTCCACGTCGTTCTACGGGACGTTGGTTTCGTTCGATGAGTCGCCGGTGATGGAAGGCCTGCTGTATGCGGGCTCAGACGACGGCGTCATCTCGGTGAGCGAGGACGGCGGCGCCAACTGGCGGCGTATCGAGTCGTTCCCGGATGTGCCGGAGATGACCTACGTCAACGATCTGTTCGCGTCGCGGCACGACGCTGACACGGTCTACGCGGCGTTCAACAACCACAAGATGGGCGACTTCGCGCCGTACGTGCTCATGAGCACCGACCGCGGCAACACCTGGACGTCGATCACCGCCGATCTGCCCGAGCGCGGCTCGGTCTACACGTTCAACCAGGACCACGTCGAGGCCGACCTGCTGTTCGTCGGCACGGAGTTCGGCGTGTGGTATTCGCCGGATCACGGCGGTCGCTGGATCGAGCTTGGTTCCGGCATGCCTACCATCGCGGTGCGCGACCTGGAGATCCAGCGCGAGATGAACGATCTGGTCGCCGGCACCTTTGGCCGCGGCTACATCATCCTCGACGATTACTCGCCGCTGCGGCACAGCGAGGCGCCGGCCGACACGATCGAGGCCACGGTATTCCCGGTGCGCGAGGCGCTGGCCTATTTCGAACGCACGCCGCTCGCGCTCAGCGGGCGTGCCTTCCAGGGTTCGGACTACTTCCTGGCCCCGAACCCCGACTTTGGCGCCACCTTTACCTACTGGCTGGGCGACATGCCCAAGACGCGCGAAGCGGAGCGCCAGGAGCGCGACGCTGAGCTGGCGGAAGAAGGCGAGGACGTGTTCTACCCGACCTGGGAGGAGCTCAAGGCCGAGGATCGCGAGCACGATCCGGCGGTGTTCCTGGTGGTGCGCGACGCCGATGGCAACGTCGTGCGCCGCGTCCCGGGTGCCGCTCGCGGCGGCGTCCATCGTGCTTCCTGGGACCTGCTCTACGCGGGCTTCTCGCCGGTGAGCGAGAGTTCCGACGGCAATGGCCCCATGGCCATGCCGGGTACCTACACGGTGGAGGTCGTGCGCTGGCACGACGGCAGCGTCGAGACTCTGACCGAGCCAGTGCCGTTCGAGGTGGTCGCGCTGGGTGATCCCACGATCCCGGTGCAGGATCGCGCCGAAGTGGCCGCCTTCAACGCTGAGGTCGGGCGCCTGCAACGCGCGGTCATGGGCGCGAACGCGGCTGCTGGCGATGCTTCGGAGCAGCTCGACATCCTCGAGCAGGCGGTGCGCCGTCATCCACAGGTGGATCTGGCACTCATCGAGCAGGTCGAGACCATGAAACAGACGCTGGCCGACCTGCAGGAGGAGATCTCGGGTGATCCCACGAAGCGCCGCCGCAGCGAGCCGGAGATGCCCGGCATCATGCGGCGCGTCTTCACCGTGGTGGGCGGCGCCTGGTCGGTGAGTCATGGGCCGACGCAGACTCACCGCGAGCAGTTCGAGATTGCTGCCGCGCAGTTCGAGGATCTGCTGCCCCGCCTGCGTAGCTTCATCGAGGGCGACCTGCCGGCGTTCCAGGCTCGTCTGGAGGCCGCGGGCGTGCCTTGGACCCCAGGTCGCGGCGTGCCGACCTGGCAGCGCTAGGCGTCGACTCCGAGCAACGCGAAGACGCGCTTCGCCGAGGCGGCCAACGGTAGCCGCGCCGCCTCGGCAGGCGTGAACCATCCGAGCTTCGCGCTCAGCGCCACGGGTTCGCTGCCGGTGGGCCCGGCGTCTGCTCGATACACCGCGCAGACGATGCGCCGGTTGGTGATGCCGTGGCGGATCTCGCCGAGATGTCGCAGCGTCACCGAGCCCTGACCGAGTTCAGCAAGATAGCTGCGCAGGTCGTCGGCCGGATCGACTGTGTCCTCGGCGACCACCGCCTCACGCAGGCGCGAGTCGCGGGTCGGGAACTCCCACATGTCGGCGAGCACGGTGGGACGCTGGCCGCGCAGCAACAGAAATCGGCCGCTTCGCTCCACCACTCCGGCCGCTTCGGCGACGTCAACGACGGTCTGTTTCCGACGCACGGGCAGTAGCTCCTGGGTACCGTCAGCCGACGCCACACAGCGGAGCAGCAGGGGACAGTCGACGCAGCGGGGCGATCTCGGTGTGCAGATCTGGGCGCCGAGTTCCATGAGCGCCTGGGTCACGTCGCCCGGGGCGTGATCGTCCAACAACGACCCAGCAGCGGCGGCCAACAGGCGGCGCACCGCCACACGTGTCGGTGCTTCGGCGATGCCGAAGTAACGGCACAGCACTCGACTCACGTTGCCGTCGATGCCGACATGCGGCTCGCCGAACGCGATTCCCGCCACGGCTGCCGCAGTGTAGTCGCCGATACCTGGTAGCGCGCGTAGGGGGGTGTACTGGCGCGGGAACTCGCCACCGTGCTCGTCGGCGATCGCTCGGGCGGCCGCATGGAGACTGCGCGCACGGCGGTAGTAGCCGAGGCCCGACCACTCCGCGAGGACATCGTCGAGCGATGCCGCCGCGAGTGCTGCGAGATCCGGAAAGCGCGCCAGAAACTGCTCGTACCTCGGGATCACAGTGTCGACACGCGTCTGCTGCAGCATGATCTCGGAAACGAGGATCCGGTAGGGGTCGGCGGTGCGGCGCCAGGGGAGGTCGCGACGCTCGGCCTCGTACCAGTGCAGCAACGCGGCACCCGCCGACTGATCGAAACGCGGCGTTGGTGCCGCTCCTTCAGTCGAGGCGATCGGCATCACGCAACAAGCCCCGTACCAGGTGCTCCGACGACCATTCGCCCCCCGAGATCCACTTGTGGGCTTTGTCGGGGATTCCCAGGGCGCTGGCGATCTCACGGATCGAGCGTCCCTCCTCCAGGTGCACGATCGCCTTGTTGCGGAGTCCGAGCAGACGATCGAGCTTCTTGCCGATCTGGTGCTGGTGGCTCATGTGGCGGCCCGTATGCTGGCAGAAGAGTTCGCAGTCGGGGATCGCCAGCGCGGACCGAATCGATTCGATCAACAGGCTGATGTCCTCGTATGCGAAGGCTCGTTCGACGCGGTCGGTCAGATACAGGTCGCCGCCAAAGAGCCACTCCTGCGACTCTTCGTGGAGCACGATGTGATCGGGGGCGTGCCCCGGCGTGTGGATTACGCGAAAGCAGTAATTGTCAGTTTCGAAAGTGTCGCCGAGTGGCTGGGTATCCACGGCTGAATGCTGACCCCAGTACAGGCGGCGGTACAGCGGCAGGCGCTCGGGTTTCGCGGCAAGCGGTTGGCCAACAGGGTGAATCCACGGCCTCGCACCGGTCTCGCGTGCGACGAAAGCGGCGTTGCCGAGGTGGTCTTCGTGGTGATGGGTGAGCAGAACCTGCTGGATGGACTCTTCTTGCAGAATCGCGGCGACAGCTTCACGGGAGCGTTGTGGTCCCGTGTCGATCATGACGCCGTCGACGACGTAGATGCCCACGCGCATGGGACGGTTGCCCGGCACCTTGCGCGTCACCCGATAGAAAGTGACGGGGCCGTGGTCGAAACGCTCGAACGCTGTGCTCACAATACTGGGCTCACGAAACGGGGCTCATGACGACTCCAGTCGGGCGTCGAGATCGTCCAGGCCGGCGCGTAGCTCGGCGCGTGCCGCTGCCGCAAAAGGGTTCAGGTTCTGGATCGCCGCGAATAGTTCCCACGAGTCGCCACCCACGATCTCCTCGACCTCGCGCAGCAGATCTGCGGCGTAGGTCGTTATTCCGGTCTCGGGTGCTTCGATGGGCCCGAGCGCGCGGCCTATGTACTGCGCTAGCGCCTGTGCGCGGGCGCTCTCGCGGTCGTGGGTCTCGGCGTCGGTGACGATCACGTAGAGACCGAGCATGCGCAGGAACTCGGCGACACACTCAGCGTGCCGACCGCGCCCGGGGCACAGCACCACCTGGTGGCCCTCCAGGTCGTCGCCGGCGCTACGCGGTCCGAACAGCGGGTGCGTACCGAGGTAGTCGACATCTGGCGGCAGCTCTTCTTCCAGCCACCGCATCGGTGCGATCTTCACCGAGCACACGTCGAGAACACACGCACCGGTTTGCAGGTAGGGGCCGATGGCGTTCAGCGCGTCCCGCAGGGCCAGCACCGGCACGCTGACCATGACGAATTCGCACGATGCCGCTTCGGCGAGGCTGCCGAGTTGCACCCGCGCGATGGACTCCTCTGGCAACACAGGGTCGTAGGCCACGACCTCGAGATAGGGTGCCAGGTGGGCTGCGGCGAAACGCCCGAACTGGCCCAGTCCGATGATGCCGATTTGCGGAGCGTCGGTTGCCGTCATAGCTCGAACCCACGGATCAAGGTGCTGCTAGCAGCCCGTGGCCAAAGTCTCATGGGTGGACCGCCAAAATACGGGGCAGTAGGGTCCTTGTTGCGCGAGCCTAACATCAGGGCCCGCATCCCGAGAATCACGTCCTACAGCTCGCGGGTTCTGAACACGCACCGAGCACGGCACCCAGGCATCGAGGAGTCCACATGCGCAGACCACAATTACGCAGAGTGTTTCGTCTGCCGGCGTTAGTCGGCGTCGCGATGATGGTTGCGGCCTGCGGGCCGGCCGTGGGGCCCGATCCGGGTGCGGACGCCGAGGCGCTCGCGTCTCTCGCTGACGAGTTGTGGCAGCGGCAGGTGGATGATGTCGTGTACGTCCGGCTGATGGAGGGGCTACCCATCGAGCGACTGCCGGATCTGTCCTACGAAAAGGCGGAGGCCGAGGCGGCGTTTGCGCAGACGGTGCTCGATCGCCTTGCCGCGATCGACGAGGGGGCGCTCGCGCACGACGACTGGCTAACCTGGGCCGTGCTCAAGCGCAGCGCAGAGATGACGGTCGAGGGCTTTCAGTTCTACTGGTACAGCAACGTCCTCACACCCTACTCATCGGCCGTCGCGAACCTGCGGCAGATCTTCCAGTCGGCAGCGCTCGCGAGCGCCGAAGTGCGGGCCAGCTACCTCGAACTGCTGCAGCAGGTTCCCGCCTACGTGAATGATGTCGAGATGCTCGCGCGCGGCAATGCCGAGAGTGGCTTCGTCGTGTCGGCGCAGAACATGCCGGCCGTCGTGGGCCTGACCCGAGCGAGTATCCAGCCGGCAGGCAGCGGCATGTTCGCTGCTCCTGGTTCGCGCATGGCAAACGCTGACGGCGCAGAGGCCGACGCGGCCGAACTAGAGGCTTTCTACGGCGAGATGACCCGCATCGTCGATGCGGAGATCAATCCCGCGCTGGAGTCACTGGCGGTCTATCTGGAGACCGACTATGCGGCGGCGGCGCCGGATGGCGTCGGTCTCGGGCAGTACGAGCTTGGCGACGCCTACTACCGCTACCTCGTTCGGTTCCACACCACGATGGACGTGACTCCATCTGAGGTGCAGGCCATTGGGTACGAGATGATCGCCGAAATGAAGGCGGAGATGGCGTCGATCCAGGCAGACGTCGGCTTCGAGGGCACGTTCGAAGAGTTTCGCGAGCATCTCCGCAGCAACCCAGAGTACTTTCCCGCAACGCCCGAAGAGGTTGACGAACGGATCGAGTCGGCGGCGAACGCTTTCTACGCTCGCGCCGACGAGTTCTTCGAACGCAAACCCGAGGCACCCTTCGCGTCGCGGCGGCTGGACCCCGCGCTCGAAGCATCACAGACCTACGGGTACTACAACCCCCCGATGGGCGATGACCCCGTCGGTTACTACAACTTCAACGGCTCCAAACTCGACGAACGCACCTGGGTCGGCCTGAAGGGGCTCGCTTACCACGAGCTGTTTCCGGGTCATCACTACCAGATCAACCGCGTGCTGGAGGACGAGAGTCTGCCCGACGTCCGCAGAGCGATGTTCGTGACTGCTTACACCGAAGGTTGGGGTTCGTATGCAACGTTCCTCGGTCTCGAGGCCGGCATGATCGAGGACCCCATCAGCCAGTACGGCATCTACATGATGGAGATCTTCCTGGCCAACCGGCTGGTGGTGGATCCGGGCATGAATGCGCTTGGCATGAGTCTCGAAGAGGCCCGGCAGCACACGCGCGACAACACCTTCGAGTCGGAAACGCAAATTGGCACGGAGACGCTGCGCTACTCGACCGACATGCCCGGGCAGGCGCTCGGCTACCAGATGGGCAAGCGCAAGCTGATGCAACTGCGCGCGCGCGCCGAGACGGAACTCGGCGACGATTTTGATCTACGCGGATTCCACGAGGCGGTGCTGAGTCCGGGTGCTCTGCCGATGACGGTGCTCGAGCAGCACATCGACTGGTGGATTGAGCAACAGCGCGCGGAGGCAGAGTAGGGCCTCGCGTGCTGCTCGCTACGCGGCGCGGAGGTTCTCGCTCTGCTTGCGCTCGAGTTCTCTCGCGAGTTCGTTGAGTGCTGCAGCCACGGGTTCGAGTTCGTCGCCCGTGCGGAGGCGACAGACCGCTGAGTAGTCGCCGTCATGGAGTCGGCCGATGTGCCGGCGCAACGCGACCTGCGGCCCGACGAACTTGTGCGTCACCCAGATCGCGAATGCGGCACAGGCCATGCCGAGAATCGGGTACATGAGCGTCATCTTGAGCGCGAGTGCCTGCAGCGGCGCGCCGACTGCCGCCTGCAGCAGGGCCGGTTCGATATTCGTACCCAGCAGCGTCTGGATCAGGATGCCGCGGAAGGCGCGCACCATGAACATCTGATTGATCACTGCGGCGGCCACGGCAAAACCGAAAAAGTACAGGGCATAGCGGTACTGCACCCGGGGGTTCTGGACGTAGTTTCGGATCTGGCGGCGCTCTTCACCGCTGGGATTCTGCTTCAACATGGTGGCCATCCTCTACTGCAGGTTGTGAACCTCGACCTGCGAGGCGATTTGGTAGGTGGAATGCTCCTGGTCGCCCAGGTGGTCGTAGGAGTTGTCTTCGAGGTCCAACTGGATGGCGACGGAGCGGATCGCGTCGCGATTGGCGGAACTCAGGGTGCCGGTCATCTCGGTGCCGTTCTCGTCGAAGAAGCGAAAGACTGTTTGGCTGGTATCCAGATCGGCGATAAGAACCTGGTTGCTGATCTCGCTCGTCCAGGTGGTGCCGTTCCAACAGTCGACGCTGCGGGTCAGATTGGTGCCACTCACCGAGTAGGTGAGTCTCTCGGCGCCGCCATTCGCGGCGTTCTCGAAGGAAGCGTCGCACGGAGCGTCCGTGTCGCCGTCGTCGACGTCGGCGGCGAACTGGATCGAGGAAGCAGAAGCGATCGTGAACACCTGGGCGATGTTGTCGATGCCGTAGCCGGCGAGGCGTGTCTCGCGGGTGACCTTGTCGAGCGCCACGCGCGCCCCCTGGCGCATCGACATATCCGCCGACTGTGCCTCGTAGGCGTTCTGTCCGCCGGTGAGCAGAGGCAGTACGCCGGCCAGGATCATCGCGATCAGGACAGCGGAAATCATGAGTTCAATTAGCGAGAATCCGTCTTGCGCTGCAAGGGTGCTGTTGGTCATCTGGCTATGCATCGAACTACCGGTCAGCGACGATCGAGGTGACCGTCGTTTCCTTTGTGGCGCCATGCAGTTGCGATGTTGCGACCACGCGTACGTCGATTTGCATGTGGTCACCGTTATCGGTGAGCAGCCAGCGGCGGGTGAACTCGGCGTCGGCATCCGCATCGGTACTGGGAGAATCGAAGTAGCCGGTCGTGTTCGCCGCGAGCGAGCCTCCGGCGGTGAGGCCGTCGTAGCCCAGGACCTTGAGTTGCTCGACCATCTCGCTCGCCAGCGATGTCACCTGGGTGATGTCGTCCGCAGCTTTGTTGACGGCCACGCTCATGCCGAACAACTGCGCCACCGAGAGCAGGATCATGAGCATGATCAGCATCGCCAGCATCGTCTCCAGTAGCGAGAATCCGCTGTCGTTCCTCACTGACCTGACTCCTGGAACCAGTTCTCCAGTGCGATGCTCTCGATGGAGCCGTAGCGCTGCTCGCCCGGCATGCCCGGCGGGAGGTTTGAGCTCAGGTCGGGCACGTGGAAGATGGCGGGCACGTTAGTGCCCATGTCGAACCAGGACGACACCATGGCGCCGGCGACCGCCGTCTGCTTGGACACTCGGATGTGGTCCTGGCCGTAGATCGCGGCCATGACGTTGACGTTCGAGGCCTCGTCGATCAGTACGTCATCGGCGGCGATCAGTCCGAGGTTGCCGTCGGTGATGTAGTCGCCTACGGGCACCACGTAGCCATCGACGTGGATGTCGTCTTCGGCGTAGATCGTGCCGGTGCCGACGTAGTTCACGCCGCGTAGGCCTGGCTGTCCGTGCGGCCGGCCGAGCCGGATGTTGTCCGGCACTCGGATGATCCCGCTGATCGTCATTGTCAACGAATCGGGATCCCAACTGATGGAGTTGCCGTTGCCATCGGAGTGGGAGAAGGCGGCTATGTTCTTGGAGATCTCGGTCTCGGCGATGATCAGCGAGTTCGCCACGAGAAAGTCTGCGTGCGTCGCGTAGCTTGTTCCGGTCGCCGGATCGACGTAGGCGTCAGACAGGGTCGGGAACACCACCTGATCGGTGTCGTAACCACCTGTGCTGTCCGCGTGGACCTCGGCGGAAGGGCCCACCGTGCCGTCCGTGCGCACTGCGTCGATCGTCTCTTTGATTGTGTTGGCGTCGTCGTTGACCACGCCGATGTCAGCGTTGCCCGTCAAATTGATGCTGGCGTCTTTGGTGCGGATAACCGTGTCGAGGGTCTCGGTGGCCACGCCGTTCACGTCGACCGTTGGCAGGGAGGGGAGCTTGGCGGCGTCGGTGGCGCCGAACCAGCTGGCTGCGTCGCTGTAGTTGTTGCGAATATCGCTGGCTCCGCCGAAATCGATCGTCGGCGGCGAAGCGGCGTTGCCGAGCACATGTACCGAACCCCTCACGGCCACGTGTCCGTTGATCGAGTTACCGGCGGCGCCCGCGTCAGCGAAAATCGCGTTGTCCCACACCCCGTGGGCGTTGATCATCGGTCGGATGTCGGCGCGGACAACCTGCTCGGCGACCTCGCCGGTACCCCCGGACCCCGTCGAGCGGACCCTGAACGTCAGCACCGGCTTGGTACCCGACATGTCGACGGTTGGTGGCAGGTACATCTCGCGGGTGAACACCCCGTCGCCGAGCGTGATCGAGGAGCCGAAGGCGTAGTAGTCGGCGATGACGACGCCGTTACCGTCGACCGCTAGCGCGACCGTCTGGCCGTCGATCGTCACGGTTGTCGGGAACGGGCTGTGGATCGTCCAGGTGGTTGTGTTGATGACCTGATCTACCCAGGAGGTCGAAGCACCCAGGTCGATGATGGTCTGTTCGAGTCCCGAGTCGGCGGCGAAGTACGCCGTCGCTCGGTTGCGGTAGTTGCCCGAGATGTCGAGCTCCGTCACGCCCGAGCTGACCAGGCCGATGCCCATCACGAGGGTGATAGCCATGACCAGCAGCGTTATGACGAAAGCGGAGCCTTGCTCTGCGCACGGGGTCCTATGCACCGAGACCTCCAAGAAAAGCCATATTCACCGCCCCTTCCCGGATAGAAGGGGCCGTGAATAGACAACAAAACACACTAATAAGCATCAAAACAACGAAAAGCCAACAGGCACGGAAAGTGCGGCGGACAGCGCTGGCCAGTGGCAGGGGGCGATGGCGGCTAGCGGGTCGCTCGCCTGAGGGCGCCGCCCGGGCTGGCGTTCGTCGCCTGGTCGTCGGCCCATACGACTACGCCGTTGACCCAGGTCCTATGCACGCCTTCCGCCTGTCGTAGCGAATAGCGGAACGTGCTGCGCGCGTGAACGGTCGTCGGGTCGAAGGCGACGAGGTCTGCCCGACGCCCGGCCTGGATCACGCCGCGATCGTCCAGGCCGAGGCGGGCGGCCGGCATTGAAGTGCCGCGCTGGATGGCGCGCTCGAGGCTGACCACGCCGCGCTCGCGCACGTAGTGGCCGAGGATTCTCGCGAAGGCGCCCGCACCGCGCGGGTGGGCGCTGCCGACACCACCGTCGCTCGCGGTCATGACGAACTCGGAAGCCATGAAGCGGTCGACATCGTCTTCATTCATGGTGTGGCCGATCACACCGGAGCCGCCCTGCGCCATCATGTGCATGTACGCTTCGACTTCGGTCATGTCCCAGCTGGCGGCAACCTCGTCCAGCCGCATTCCGTTCACCGAACGGTCGTCTTCGTAACCGATGATCTGCAGGCGGTTGCCGCCGCCGACGGCTGCGATCCCCTCGTGCACTTCCTCGGGGTCCTGGAACTTCCGCGAGCGCACGACGATGGAGAGGCTCGATTGCCAAGCGGTGTACGGGTACTGGTCTGCGAGGACGTCGATCCCCTGTGCGCGGGCGGCAGTGATGAGCTTGAGGATGTCCACCGACTTGCCCCAAACCGCAGCGTTGCCTGCCTTCACGTGGGAGATCTGCACCGGAATCCCGGTGGCGCCGCCGATCTGGATGGCCTCCGCCACCGCGTCGAGAACGCCCTCTTCCTCGTCGCGGATGTGCGACATATAGAAGCCGCCCTGCTCGGCGGCGATGCGGGCGAGTTCGATGAGTTCGTCAGTTTCGGAGTAGAAGCCAGGGTCGTACTCGAGACCGCTCGATAGCCCGAAGGCGCCCTCGTGCATGCCGCGCTCCACTCGCTGCGCCATGTCGGCGACCTCGGCCGCCGTGGCGGGGCGTTTGTAGTCGTCGCCCATTGCCGCGTGCCGCACGGTGCCGTGGCCCACCAGCGTGGCCACGGAGATCGACAGCCCCATCCGGTCCAGGTCGTCGAGATAACCAGCGATCGGCCAGGGCGAGCCACCATCGGCGCCGACGACGATCGTCGTCACACCTTGCGCGATCTGCGTGCGCGCCGTTGGGTCGCCGGCGAGACGGTCCGTGGAGTGGTTGTGAATGTCCACGAACCCGGGCGCGAGGACGAGGCCCTCGAGGCTCTCGATGACAACCCCGGCGGGGACCTCCAGCGAGCCGGTCGGACCCACCGCCGCGATCAGCCCGTCGACGACGAGGACGTCCCCAACGAAAGCGCGCTCGCCGGTGCCGTCGACGACGGTGGCGCCTTGCAGGAGCGTGCCGGGGGCCGTCTGAGCGACGCCTGATGCGGTCACGACAACCGCGACGAGAGTGATCGCCGTCCTGCAGGAGAGCTTCAACATCATGATCGTCCCGGTGTGGGTTGCGCGTCGGGTGGCCAGACTGCCAAGAGGCTCCGGCCAGCGAGACACGTGGGCGCAACGATTGCTCCGGATCTCGCCAGCAAGTACTGCCCCGGAGCATCGCATACCATGAAGGCATACATAGCGTTGCGTGTTCGCCGAGGCCTGGCCCCATACATTCCATTCGCCCTTATTCAGGTCCGCTATGACGACCCTTCCTCCGGATCGTTTCGACGTCATCGTCGTCGGCGCCGGGCCCGCAGGCGTCACCGCCGCGATGGCTCTCGGCAAGGCCGGTTTCTCCGTTCTGGTCTGCGAGGCCGGCATCTTTCCCGGAGCCGAGAACTGGTCCGGGGCGGTGTACTTCGCCGAGAACCTGGAGCGGCCGGATGTGTTCGGTCGCGAGGTCGTCGAGCGGGCGCCTTACGAGCGTCGTCTAGTCGAGCGTGGGGCGTATCTGTACAACGGGCACAGTCTGGTCGGTGCCAGCCTGAAGTCGCCCGACGTATTTCGCTCCTGCTACACGGTGCTGAGGCCGGTCTACGACCGCTATCTCGCTGAGGTGGCACGCGAGCAAGGCGTCGTGCTTGCCTGCGAGACGACCGTCCAGAGCTTGATTCGCCATGACGGGCGCGTAATCGGGGTGCACACCGAGCGTGGCCCAGCCTACGCAGACGTCGTTTTCCTGGCCGAAGGTGATGCATCGCACCTGGTGACCCAGGAAGGGTACGAGCGCGTCTCCGGCGACGCGCAGGCAGAGGGCGCGCCCCATTTTCTGCAAGGCGTGAAAGAGGTCATTTCGCTCCACCCCGACATCATCGAGCAGCGCTTCGGACTCGCGCCAGGCGACGGCGCGGCCATGGAGATGTTGCTGCGCAACGCGTCGCGCAACGGCAGGACGGTTCGTCTGAACATGGGCGGCTTCATCTACACGAACCGCGACAGCATTTCGCTGGGTTTCGTGCTTCCGCTCGACAACCTCAAGGATCACTTCGAGGGCAGCCACAATCTGCTCATGGAGTGGTACAAGCAGCTGCCTGAAGTTGCCCGGCTGCTCGATGGCGGCGAGATGTCCTCGTATGGCGCCAAACTCATCCGCAGCGGTGGGTTGCGTGAGATCCCGCGCCTGGTCGACGACGGCTTGGCCATCGGCGGCGCCGCTTCTGGCATCGGCGTCGATTTTCCGTACCCGAACTTCACGGGTCCGGCCACGGCGATGGGGCTCTACTTCGCGCGCGCCGTCCAGGCGATTGCCAGTGAGCACGGCGGCCCGGGCGCTAAGACGAATCCGACGAACTCGCCATACACCGAGGAGGCACTGCGCAAGAGCTACCTCGCGCAGGTCGAGCGCAGCCACTACTACCGCAACGTGGAGTATCTCCGCGACTGGCCTGCCTATATCGAGCGTACGCAGTTCTTCTTCGACCGGCAGCTCGACATCGTCAACAGCGCGGCGGTCGCGGTCTCGCGACCCGATCGCGGTGCCCTGCGGCGTTGGTGGGATCTGACCCGCGTGTTGCGCCGCGCGCTGCCGGCGAACAAGGTCGGCGAGGTCAGGGCTGACGTTCGCAACTTGATGTCCACCGTCGACTTCTGGGGCATGGTCGGTGCGGCGGTTACGCCGGGCAATGTCGTACGCGTTCTGTGGAACACGATTGGCGCCCTGCTGCCGTTCAACTCCGACGCGCGCATGGGCGCCACCGAACCGCATGGCTATCTCGCGACGAGCGGCGTCGCCGAGGCGACCGCGCAGGACGGCTCTCGTTTGCGCGGTATCTTCCGGGTCGCTGCCGGCGCCGAGCAACCGGGGCGGCCACCGCTGCTGCTGCGCTGGTTCTGGCGCCGCTTCGGTGGTGCGCTGGCGAGCGCGTTCAGCGAGGTCTACCGCAACGATGACGTTGACATCGGCGACAAGCTGCGGGCTGCCGCGCGCGTCGTCGGGGGGCGTGCGTCGATCTGGGACATCGCGGCGAAGCTCGGCCTCGGGGTAGCCCTGGGGCTGACCTGGGCCGCGCAGGCGCTCGTCGAGTGGTTTCAGCAGAGAGTGCTGTCATGGGACCTGTCGCGCTTCCGTGAGGTTCCCGTCAACAAGTTCATGGCGAGCAATCGCGAGCGCATCCGACTAGATGACAATCGCGTCCCGCCGAGCATGCCCATTGAAAACAAGCTCGGGACCATCACTTATCGCGAGGGGCACACGTCGCACATCAAGGTGATGTGGCCGGATGACATGGCGGCCCGTCACAACATCACCGGGTCGCCACTCTGGAACATCTGTCCTGCCAAGGTTTACGAGGTGCGCCGCAACCGGGCAGGGCACCCCGGCGTGATCGTCAACTTCGACAACTGCATCAAGTGCGAGACGTGCTGGCGAGCCACGGACGACGTGCACTGGAGCCGTGCCACCAAGCAGCGCCTCGTCTATCAGGTGTACACACCAGCACAGACCGAATTGCACGAGTACCTCGATGCGCGCGAAGAGCCACGCCCCCGCCTGGGCCAGGGGCGGGCGTTCAGTGACTCGGTTGTCGACTCGATCGAGACGGTCGAGCTCGCGGCAGACGGTGTTGCGGCGGTGGCGCGTCTGACCGCCGCCCTCGAGCGGACGTGCGGCGCGTTCGACGCGTTCGCCGACGATTTGCATAGCTCCCCCTTGGCTCTGGAAGCTGGCCGGCGTGCGCATCTTGCAGCGCTCGCCGAGGCTGCGGCGGAGTCGTTCGCGAAAGCCGAGGAGATCTGGAGCGGTGCCCGGTGTGGCGAGGTGCGAGCGGCGTGCGGCGCCGATGTACAGGCACTCTGGGAAGACGCAGCCAAGCGCCTCGACGAGTGCGTCGCGCATGTCCTGGCGCGGCGCTTCTTCTGGGCGGAACTGATCGGCAGGCAGCTGGAGGATCACCACTTTGCGATCATCGAGGCGGCGTGTGCGGCATGTGTGGGCCGCGTGCCGACCGCAGCGGACGGAACGGCGGATGCCGACATGGCGCGGTGGCGGGACGCGCTGGCATGGCGAGGCCTCGAGGCCGAGGGCGCGGCGTTCGACGCGGCGCGCACCGCATTGCGCGACGGAGCCGCCCGCGTGTTCGATACGCACGCTCTACGCGACATCGATCGTGGCGCCGAACTGAGCGAGGAGCAGCTCGCCTGGCTCTGGGAGCAGGCGGGCAGCGTCGGGGCCACGGGCGCGTCGCGCCGTCGCGAGATTTTGCTCGAGGAACTGGCGGCCGTCGATCCCTCACTGTCGTACCTCGTCGGATCGCACCTGCTGGCGGCCGACCTGCTGATCGCTGCCGGGCACGCAGCGCCGCAGCACTGGCTCGCGCTGGTGCACGGGGGCCAGCGCGCGATCGTCGATGGGCGGCTCAGCGTAACCGCGGACTTCGTGCCGACGGCCGCTGCGAAGCAGTTCGTTGTCGTAGTGGGCGACGAGGGCGTGCTGATCGATGCTGGCCACCCCGGCGTTGAATTGCGCGATGTCGGCACGGTGGGTCTGATCGGCGCGGGCGTGCGGCGTTTGGGCGTACGTGAGCTTGAGGTGGGCACCAGATTCAATGTCGCTGATCAGCTCGATTCCGTGAGCCTCGAGACGCCGGCCGCAGGCGAGCCGTGGGCTGGAATGCTGCGGCACACAGTGGGCGCGTTGGCCGCGACAGTTCGTGGCGCGGGTGACTACCTGCTGGACCGCGCACGCGACCATGCTTCTGGCCGCGTTCAGTTTCCCGGCTCTTTCGAGGACGAGGGCGGCCGCGACACCATCGCCAAGTTCGGTGCCGTGAAGCACATGCTCGCGGAGATGGAAGCCCATCGCTACGTCCTGGAGACGGCGGCGATGGGGGACATCGCCGGTGATGATGCCTGGACGGATCGGGCGGTGGTGAAGGTGCTTGCCGCGGACGCCTTCGGGCCTGGCGAGCGATCCTTCACGTATCTCACTGGCCAGCTCTTCGGCGGCACGGCGTTCTCTGAAGACGATGTCATCGCCAAGTTCTATCGCGACAGCGCACCCTATCGATTCATGCTCGGGCACGACGACGCGCTGCGTGTCGAGATCGGCCGCCGCCGCCTGGCGGCGAGCGCGCTGGTGCCGATCTCCGAGGTCGAGAACGGCTGGCTCGAGCGAGCGGCGGCCACAGCCGTGCTGGCCGAGCCGGCGTCGCGTTTGACGACCTCGCTGCACATCCTCGAAGCGTGGGCAACCGAGGCCGGCGGCGCCACCGAAGACCTTCTCCTGCACGCCGCCGGAACCATGGTGGTACGCGCGCTGGCCGTGAAGGCGGTCCTGGTACGGGCCGCGCGCCGCCTCGAAGCAGGCATTCCGAGCCTGGCTCTGGTTGAAGCGGCAAGGCTGCTGGCCGACAGACTCGTCGCGGAGGCCCCGACCCTGGTCGAGGAGCCGGCGCTGGAACGACAGACCATTGCCGCGGGCGACGACCTGCTGGTCTACGGTGATCTGCTGCCGGCGCCGTCGATCCCGGACGCGGAGTCGTACAAGAGCGTCTACACCGACGAGCGTCCGCACGGCTCGGGCGAGTGGTTGCTCCGCGGTTTTGACCCCGAGCACCAGCGCTATGTCCCCGAGATTCTCTCCAACGACGCGCAGTTGCTGGCCCTCTGGAACGACCTCGAGGCCGAGTTCCGTGAGCGCTATGTCGACCATGAGTACGACGGCCTGCCGTACGGGCGCTGGCTCGAGAAGCTGCACTTGATCCCGCAGGAGGACCTCGACTACATGGTCGAGCGCGGTTTCATGCGCATGCCTATCCCGGCCTCCTACGGTGGCGAGGCGGCGCTGAAGGCGGAGTACTACATCCTGTGCATGCTCATCGGGCGTTATGGAGATGCGGCGCTGTCGCTGGCGATCATGGGCAACACGAGCATCGGGACGACGCCAACCATGATCGGCCTGCAGCAGGACCTGCCGCGGGCGCGCGCGGAACTCGAGCGAGTACGCGAGCACCCCGAAGTGCTCGGCGAGATCGGTGACGGCATCGATGGTGTGCTGGCGATGATGCAGCGTCCGGACGTGGACAGCATCACTGCCGCCTGCACCGAGGTTGGCGGGGTCGTGCGCAAGCGCATCGGCAGGTCGATGGTGCTCAGGTATGTCGGGGCGGGCTTCCTGCGCGCGTTCGCGAAAGCGGGCCGGGCGGGCAAGCTGCGCGATCTGGGGGGCTTCGAGGCGGGCCTGCGTGAGGCGCGGGAGTTGCTCGACGGCATCCTGGCCGGAGTCGACGAACGCTTGCGGGAGTATCCGCGCCGCGAACGAGCTCACGAGTTCTTCTTGCAGACAATCTCGGCCGGTTACATCTCGGCGTTCGCTCTTACCGAGCCCACCGCAGGCTCAGACTCGGGCGGCGTGAAGACCACCGCGCGTCCCGAGCGTCGCCGCGTTCGCCGCGACGAGGATGGTGTTCTGTGGTTCTGGCTCGACGAAGAGAATCAGAAGGAACGACGCTACGTTCTCGATGCCGACCGCATCGAGTTTGACTATGACGGCCGCCGCAGGCTCTATCGCTATAGCGACGAGGCGGCAGCCGCGCCGATCGACCACTCCGAGTACGACTACGAGAAAGACTCGCCGGAGCGGATGCGCTCGTACATGCACGGCGACCGGCGCGTGTACTTCGCCGATATCGCGCAACTGCGCCCGGATGAGAAGGGCGATCTTTGCTACCAGTACTGGCTGCTCAACGGCGCCAAGATGTGGATCACCAATGGTCGCTTCTGCCACTGCATGGCCCTCTACGCGCTGACCGCGCCGGAGGGAGTTACCGGCTTCATGGTGGACCGCCACGCCGAAGGCATGGTGGTCGGCGCGGACGAGGAGAAGCTCGGCCAGCGAGGCTCGCCCACGAACGAGCTTTCGCTGAACAACGTCCGCGTCCCGCGCGAGAACATCATCGGCTTCCGCGGGCGCGGGCAGGTCAATGCGCTCGAGACACTCAACACCGGGCGCGCCGGCCTTTGTGTCACCACCCATTCCCTGATCCAGGAAATGGTAGAGGACGCGAACATCTACCTGACCGGACAGACGTTGCCGCGCTTCCCGTACGAGCCGCGCGGCGAGGCGAGGCCGCTCGAGCGCTATTGGATGGGTCGCCTTGCGGAGGAGCTGGTCGGTACCGCCGGGACGACCTACGAGGTGATCGGGCTCCTCGACAACAAGAACACCGCGTCGGTGCGCATGGAGTCAGCGGTCGGGAAGTACTACGGGTCCGAGGCGCAACACGATTGTGTCGACTGGATGGAGCGTCTCCGTGGGCTGGAAGGCCAGACTTGGCTGCACCGGGTCGAGAAGACCCGGCGCGACGCGCGTGTGCTGAACATCTACGAGGGCACCAATGAGGTGCAGCGGTTCCTGGTGCTCAAGGACCTCGTGCAGCGGGTCCTGCCGGCGCTCCAGAAAGAGGTGCCAGCGCCTCCCTCGACGGACCTCGAGTACGCCGATCTGGCGCTCGAGCTTCACGCGGCTCAGCGCGCACTGCAGGGGCACCTGGAGACGGCGGTCGGTCGTTTCGGCCAGCTGGTGTGGGCGAACGTCGGCGCGCAGCCGTGTTTCTTCCGGCTGACGGAGATCGCCGGTCTGACCAAGGTCATCGACACCGTGCTGTATCGCCTCGAGTGGTGTGCCAGGCACGACGTTCCGGCGGACTATCGCGAACGGCTCGAGCGCGCCGGGAGGCAATACGTACTGCGGGCGCTGTCGCGGATCCGAGCGCTGGAGCGACGTTATGAACTCTCGTACCAGTACCTGATCGCGGGTCGCTATTCGCCAGAGACGGAACTCGGAACGCTTTCGCTCGAAGAAGACGGTGCGCCGTCCGAACGCTGGGGCCAGTTGCCGGAGCGCATGCGCCCGAGCGCCCCAGCGCAGCCGCTGCCTGCGGCGGTGGAGGTCGCGCTGTTGCTACGGCCTGTGCCGATGGATGCGCCGCATCCACGGCTTGGCGAAGGTCGCTTCGTGGAGCCCTTCCGGGTCATCAACCCCGCCGACGCAGCGGCGCTGTCGATGGCACTGGCACTAAAGCAGCGCGATCCGGACAGCGTTCGCGTTACCGCTTATGCGGTTGCCGGCAAGGATGCTCCGGGCATACTGCGCGACGCGCTTGCCCGCGGCGTCGATCACGCCGTGCACATCGACACCGGCGAGGCGCCGCTGCTGCGCTACGACGCCCGACTCGTTGCCAAGGCGTTTGTTGCGGCGCAGGGCGACGGCGCCTCCACGATCGTTCTGTGCGGAGATACTGCAGCTGACACGGGACAGAACGCCATGGCTTCGTTTGTCGCGTCGCTTGCCGGGCGCGAGCTCGTAGACGGTGTCGAATCGGTCGATTGGAACGCGGCTGGCGATGCGCTCGTGGTGGGTGGCGCCAACTGGGAGGGGCGCGAACTCGAGTACGCGCTGCCGGTGGTGCTGAGCACGACGAGTGCTGCGGAGGCCGAAAGCCCCTACAGCGTGCTCGCCGTGCTGCGTGCGGCGGCGGTCGAGATCCGGCGCCTGCCAGCCGACGAGCTGGTTGGAGGCCTGGCCGCGCTCGACATCACGCACTCGCCACGCGCCGGAACCGTCGGCGCGGGCGCCTCTGTGGCGATCGATACCCCGGAGGATGCCGTGACCCTGGTGATGCAGATGGTAGGCGAGGCGGGTCGCGCGGTCGGCGCGGAGGTGACTTCCTATGCAGGCCGTCTGATGAGTCTTGGCGAGCAGAACCAGGACGACGCCGTGAGCTGCGTGTTCATGTCGTCACCGGCGACCCAAAACGACGCGAGCGGCGGTTCGCGGTCTGAACTGGAAGCAGCCGCGCGAATGGCGGCGGCACTCGGACTGCCGCTCGACGTGGTCGTTCCGGTCGACGGTGACGAGGCCGCGGCCGCGGCCGCGGCAGGCGCGGTGCTCGATGCCGTTGCGCCCCGGCGAGTAATCCTGGTAACGGAGCCGGGACTCGCGGCATTCGGTACGCGCGGTCACCTCGAGTGGCTCGAAGAGTTGTGGGCCATGTACCGCGGCCGGCCGCAGTGGTTGCTTGGTACCGTCTGGGCCAACGATCTGTTCGCGCGCTTCGCGACCAGGGTAACCACTTCCGCCGAGGCGGGTCGTTGCTGGAACTGGGGCAACGTGGAGACCCTCGCGAGAGGTCCGAACGACGCTGCTAACTCGGCGAACGGCGACGGTCTGTACGCGTCCAACGGCGTCTATGGTGGCGCGGCACGCGTCGGCGTGCGGCTACCGACCGGTGGCGGGCTGCGACTGCTGACCCTGACGAATGCCGTTGACGTGCAGCTGGATGACGCCGACCAAGCCCCGGTTGCGAGCGAGCCTGAGGTGTTCCGTTGGACGCCACAGCTCCAGTACACGCTCGAGTCGGATGCGCTCGCCGAGTTGATGGCAGGGCTCGGCGGCGCCGGCGATGGCCTGGAGCACGCCGAGTTCCTCATCGACTTCGGCTACGGCGCCGGTGGCCGTGACGGGCTGGACCAACTCGCCGAGCCGCTGCGGGAGTTGTTCGCTCAGGATCTGGGTCTCGATCGGGTCATGGTGGGTGCGACGCGCAAGGTCACACAGGACCTGGAGCTGCTGCCGATGGATCGTCAGATCGGTCAAACGGGCGCGGCCGTCAACCCGCGCCTGATTGTCGCTCTGGCGGTGTCCGGCGCGCCGCAGCACCTGGACTACATCGGCGAGCGCGCGACCATCCTGTCGTTCAATATCGATCCTGAAGCGCCGCTCATGAAGCTCAATGAGCATCGCCCCAAGCCGGTCGTGCACCCGATCGTCGGGGACGTGTGGGACACGGTGCCGCGCTTTCTCGAAGGTCTCCGCCGCGAGCTCGAGGCTGAGGAAGACGAGTAGCGGAATCGGCCCGGGGGCCGGCTGGCGGACAGTCGGGTGGCGCGAGTCGCTACTGCCAGCCGATCGAGATGTACAGACGGTTACGTCCCGCCTCGGCCCAGCCGTAGTCGAACTGGACAGGCCCCATGGGAGTCGCGACGGTCGTGCCAAACCCGAACCCGCTGATGGCGTCGGCCCGCCCGATGTCGCCGGGCTCCTCCCAGACGCCACCGATACCGACGCGCGCGTATACGCGCACGATCGAAAAGGGATCGTAGCCAATCGTCACCGAACCGGCAGCGGCTTGTCGACCCCAGAGTTCTTCGCGCGCTACGCCTGGGATCAGCTCCGGGCCGCCGAGAATGAACCACTCCGATACCGGCAGCTCGCCCGACGAGAAGCCATAACGAGCACGGCCTTCGAGGACCACGGGGCCGAGGCCACGCGCCAGGCGCAGGGTGGAGTCGATGCGCCAGTACGAGGATGTGGCACCGAGACCCTCCTCGTTACGCTCCGCCAACGCCTCTACGCGGAACCCTCGGCGCGGCTGCGTCAGCGACTCGAGGCTGTCCCATACGTAGCGCCCGAACAGCGTGCGCATGGTCTCCCTGCTTTCCGGGTACGCCAGGCCGAGACGTTCGTGGATATCGACGGTGCCCATAAGGATGCCCGCCTGCCCGAGGTGGTTGCTGCCGAGTTGTATGTCGGCGGCGAGGCGGACGTGGAACCTCTCAAACTCGGCGCGATTCACGAACTCGAGATCGCGAAAGAACCGCGGTCGCTCATTGTGGTATTCGACATCTACCAGATAGCCGAAGTGGGCGCCGAACAGCTGCTCGCCGCGCAAGCCCACGTCGAGGATCAGATCACGCCCGCTGGCGAAGGCGCTTAGCTGGATGCGTTCGCCACCGCCGAACGGGTCGCGCGTTTCGAAGCGCACGAATGCCTGTGCCTGGTCGTCGCTGTGGTACGCGAGTCCGATGTCGGCCGTCTGCCGGTACTGCTCGGCGACCTGGATCTCGACCGCAATCGAGTTGTCGTCGGCCGTCTTGATGTCGACCCAGGCACCCTGCACCAGACTCGTCGAGTACAGATGGTCGAGGGCGTGGAGAGCGTCTTCCAATTCGAACCGCCGATCGACGTGCAGGTCGCTCTCACGGATCAGGAAACGATCCGAAAGGTAGGTATTCCCGACGACCTCGATGTGGCCCAATCGGCGGTCACCAAATGCCGCCGCGCCAAGCGGGGGCGCGCGCTGTGGCCGGCCTGTCCGGTACTCCTGCGGAATCTGACCGAGCATTGCCTCCGTCGCTTCACGTCCGCGCTGCACGAGCCTCTCGAGCGAGGAGTAGTCACTGAAGCTGTGATCGTCGAGTTGCGGCGTGATCACGAGATCCGCGTCCGCCGCGTGCTCGCGGTTCTTCGTGTCGAACAGGAGATCGATGATGCGCCGGGTCACGCCGACGATATCGGGATCGACGTCGGGGTCGATGGGAGTCTGTACATCCACAGCGATCACGTACCGGGCGCCCATCTGGCGGGCCAGGTCCACCGGCAGGTTGTCGACCAGACCGCCATCGACCAGCAGGTATTCGCCCCACTCCACCGGTGGGTAGGCGATGGGGACCGACATGCTCGCGCGTACTGCCCGCGCCAGGTCACCTCGATCCATGACCACCTGGCTACCGGTGCGCAGGTCCATGCCGACGGTGCGGAAGGGAATCGGCAGGCGATCGAAGTCGCGCCTGGCGGCGAATCCGGATGGCGCCAACCGGGCCACTAATGCGTTGTTCAGCCCGCCGTCGTGCAGGACGCCGCGCGGGAAGCGCAAACCGTCGCCGTCGAAGCCGATCCGTAGTGCCGTGCGTTGTTGCTCGAGCCTGTGCATGATCGGCATCGAGGCACGGTTCATCGGCTCCGTATAGAGGTTGCGCCACGTCATCGCGTTGATCATCGCGTCGATTTCTTCAAGCGGGAAGCCGGCAGCGTAGAGGGCGCCGACGATAGCTCCCATGCTCGCCCCCGCCACACAGTCCGGGCGAATCCCGTTCTCCTCGAGGACCTGGAGGACGCCCACGTGAGCCGCGCCGCGGGCGCCGCCACCGCTCAAAACGAGGCCGAGCGCACACGCCGTCTCCGGCGCGGTTTCCTGGCCGAGCGTGGGCCAGGCAAGCGTGCCGAGCAGTAGTATTGTGGCCAGCCGCATCGTAATCGTCATCCAGGGCTCGGGATTAGAGTCGGGGACGTGACTGAGTCGGTAGAATCGAGGCATAGTACTTGAACGACACTATGAAGAACTTCTTGCGCTCACCCGACGCCCTCCGCCACGCTGGCCCAATGCTCCTGATCGCCGCGACGGTTTCCGTTGCTGCGGCAGTCACCAGTGCGGCCGCGCAGGCCCCCGTGCCATCGCGGGCGCTGAGTTTCGACGTCGGTGAGCAGCGTCGCTACAGGATCGGCCCGGCGGAATCACTGGGGCTCGGCGAGTCCGCTGAGTGGTCGATCGCGCTCCGCAGCATCGTCGACGAGAACGGCGAGTGGGTGGCGAACTTCGAATTCGATCACGAGCGCTTCGAGGTGATACCGGGGTCCTTCGATCCCGCCGGCGGGCTGATGATCGTTAATGTGGAGGGACGGCTGCGCACGAATCTGGCGGGCTTCCCACTGTGGCTCGAATACACCCAGACCTTCGATGCTGGAGCCGACGAGTGGTCGGACAACGGTCGACGCACCATCCGTTTCGTCTACGAAGGCGACGGCAAGTACCGCAAGTACATCAAGGCCGGTCGCCAGGATTGGGACTTCAAGATCGGCGTGCCCAAGTACAAGCACATGGACTTCGACATGCCGCGAGGCCTGTACCTCTACATGCCGACTGCGATCTCGTGTCTGGGGACCTCGCAAGATACGTGCATGGACCAGGAGCCGGCATTCGCGAACCCGGGCTTCCTCAGCATGATGGCGGCCGCGCTCGAAGAAATGGAACCGAGCAAGCGTGAGTTCATGTTCTTCATGCCCGGTGGGCTTAGCCAGTCGCCGTTCATGCCGTTGGCGGGTGGCCGGTGGCTTTCCCAAGAGCGCAATCAGATCAACAACATGAAGCGTTACTTCGAGATCATGAAGATCGAGCTTGGCACCAGCTGGGACATCGAGGTCGGGCCGAAGAAGCTCCACGCGTGGGAAGTGGATCTTTGCTGCGGTATCGAACAGGCTTACATCGAGCCCGGCGGCAGGGTCGTGCGTGTGAATCTGGACACCACGTATACCAACTCCGACAAGCGCTACATACGCCTCGTATTCCCATTCGAGGAGTTCATGCTGAACGACGACCCGGTACTGCGGTAGCCGGGCTCCTGTTGCACACCCGTCGCGTGGCGATACAATCCCGCCGTCCTCCGCGATGCTCTTGGCTTGAGGTGTCTGCATGAATCGTCGTCATTTTCTCGGTGCCATGTCCTGGCCCGCTGCCGCCGCATGGAGCGGTGGTGCCTTCAACCCCGCCCGCACCGCTAGCGCGGCCGCGCTCTTCGATGAGATCGTCGCGCACCCGGGCACGGCCGAGGAGACGGTTGCCGACGAGTACTTCTGGAACCAGGTACGCCAGTCGTTCAGTTCCGAAGCCGGCATCATCAACCTGAATTCAGGCGGAGTGAGCCCCTCGCCGATTCCCGTCCAGGATGCGATGAAGCGGTATCTCGACTACTCGAACACGTCACCTACGTACGCCATGTGGCAGATCCTGGAGCCACAGCGCGAGCAGGTGCGCGAGCGGATGGCGCGCGAGTGGGACGTAGATGCCGAGGAGGTCGCGCTCGTACGCAACGCCTCCGAGGGGCTGCAGATCTGCCAGCTCGGGTTAGATCTGGAAGCCGGCGACGAGATCCTGACGACCAATCAGGATTACGGCCGGATGATCACCACCTGGAAGCAGCGCGAACGCCGCGAAGGGGTCGTGCTCAAGCAGATCTCGATTCCGGTGCCTGCCGAAGACGACGACGAGATCGTCCGTCTGTTCGAGTCCAACATCACGCCCCGGACCCGCGTCATTCACATGTGCCACATCATCAACCTGACCGGGCAGATCCTACCCGTGGCCAAGGTGACGAACATGGCGCGCAAGCGCGGCATTCCCGTGATTGTTGATGGCGCCCATGCGCTGGCGCACTTCGACTTCAAGATCTCGGACCTG
>JAJCXT010000053.1 GCA_029263295.1 Acidobacteriota bacterium
TTCTGCTTCTTGTCGGAGAACACCACCTCATGCATGCACGTGCGATCGTGCGGCAGATCGTAGTCCTGCTTCAGGCGCTCCTTGAGGTAGTTTGCCGAAAGCACCGCATCTTCAGCGATCTGACGCAGACCCACGGCGCCATGAGCACGGATGTACGCATAGCCGCGCACCATCATCGCAAAGTTCCCGTAGAAACCATGGACCTTCCCGATACTCTGCGGTCGGTCGTTATCGAGACGGAACGAGCCGTCGGCGTCGCGCACCACCACGGGTCGCGGGCGGAACGGCTCGAGGCGCTCCGCCAGAGCCACAGGGCCGCACCCCGGCCCACCACCGCCGTGAGGCGTCGTGAATGTCTTGTGCATGTTGATGTGAAAGACGTCAGCGCCGAAATCCCCTGGCCGGGACTTCCCCAGGATCGCGTTCAGATTGGCACCATCGCAGTAGATCAACCCACCTGCGTCGTGGATGATCGCGGCGATCTCATCGATCCGCTCCTCGAACAGCCCCAACGTGTTCGGGTTCGTCAGCATCAGCGCGGCTGTGTCGTCGCCGGCAGCGGCTCGCAGCGCCTCGATGTCGATCGTTCCCTCGGCGTTGCTGGGCACCTCGACCGGCTCCAGCCCACAGAACGCCGCTGTAGCGGGGTTGGTGCCATGAGCCGAATCAGGAATCAGCACCTTCGTGCGCGCATCACCGCGCGAGCGATGGTACGCCGCGATCATCATGATCCCCGTCAGCTCTCCCTGGGCGCCCGCGGCGGGCTGCAGAGAGACGTGCGGCATCCCGGTGATCTCGACCAGTTCCCGCTCCAGGTGCCACATGAGCTCGAGCGCGCCCTGGCTGTACTCGTCGGGCAGGAACGGATGCGCACCGGCGAAGCCCCTCAGGCGCGCCACGACTTCGTGGAGCTTGGGGTTGTACTTCATCGTGCAGGACCCGAGCGGGTGAAGACCCAGATCGATCCCATAGTTGTGCTGCGAGATACGGGTGAAGTGACGCACGACGTCGACCTCTGAGACCTCGGGAAATCCCGCTACTTCCTCCCGCACGGCATCAGCGCCCCACGCCGAAACCGGTTCGATCTCGGGCACATCGAGCGCTGGCAAGGAATACGCTACCCGACCCTCATTGCTGCGCTCGAAGATCAGACCTTCGTGCTTGAGCTGCCCCTGGAGCGCCTTCGCGTTCTTCCTGGCGTCGCTCATGCTGTCACCTCGCCGACCACCGCAGCGAGTCTGTCGATCTGTTCTCGCGAGTGCACCTCCGTGGCGCACACGAGCAATTGCGTCGCCCGCCGCGAGTCGAAACGGCCCAGTGCCACGCCGGGTATCACGCCCTTTCCGGCACAGGCGTTGACCACCGCAGCCGCATCGACGCCTACGTCGATGACGAACTCATTGAATATCGGAGCGGTGTACACCACCGTGGCGCCGGCCGCCGCGAGTGCATCTCGCGCGTAACTCGCCTTCGCCAGATTATGACGAGCCAGTTCCACGAGCCCTTCTCGACCCAGGCTGCACATGTGAATGCAGGCAGCCAGGGCGCACAGGGCCTCGTTCGTGCAGATGTTCGACGTCGCCTTGGCCCTACGGATGTGCTGTTCTCGGGTGGAGAGCGTGAGCACGTAGCCCCGCTTGCCGTCGGCATCCACGGTCTCGCCAACCAGGCGGCCGGGCAGATTCCGCTTGTCTCGATCTCGACAGGCCATGAAGCCCACTAGCGGGCCGCCAAAGTTCAGCCCGTTGCCGAAAGACTGCAGCTCACCTACGACGATATCGGCACCAGTCTCGCCTGGTGTCGTCGTGAGGCCGAGCGCCAGCGGCTCCGCTGTTGCGACGATGAACTTCGCACGGGTATCCGCTATGCGCGTGCCGGCCGCGCGCAAGTCCTCGATCACACCGAAGAAACTGGGCTGCTGCAGGACCACAGCGATCACGTCGTCGCCGATTTCGGGGATCGTCGTTCGGCCGTCATCACCGACCGGCATTTCCTCAAACTCGATATCGAGATACGTCGTGTACGTGCGCGTGACCTCGAGATAATTCGGATGCAGCCCGGCAGAGTAGAGCACCTTTCCTGGACGCCGGGTGAGCCGCCGAGCCATCAGGACGGCCTCAGCGACCGAACTGGCGCCGTCGTAGACAGAGGCGTTGCAGACCTCCATTCCCGTCAACATACACACGAGGCTCTGGAATTCGAAGATCGCCTGCAGCGTGCCCTGCCCGACCTCGGCCTGATACGGCGTGTAGGCGGTCAGAAACTCCTGGCGCTGGATCAGAGCGTCGACATGGGTCGGCACGTAGTGCGGGTTACAGCCGGCCCCGAGAAACGCCACGGTGCGCTGCTCCGGGGCGTTGCGGCTCGCCAGGTCCTGCAAGTGACCGAGCAACTCCTGCTCCGCCATCTGCGGCTGCAGGTCGAGGAGCCCCGAAAACCGCGCCGACTCCGGAATAGGTTCGAACAGATCATCGATCGAATCGGCCTGAACCGCCGCGAGCATCTCCTCGCGCTCAGCCCGTCCTAGTGACAAGTACCGGCCGCCCCCGCGCATATCGTTGCGCGCTCCCGCGCCAGATTCAGTTGCCACGGCGGACTACTCCTGGATCAGGGCCTGGTAGTCCGACGCCGTCATCAGCGCGTCGACCTGCCCGGGATCCGAGAACTTGACCTTCACGATCCATGCACTGCTGTGCGGGTCCTCGTTGATAGCCTCTGGACGATCAACCAACTCTTCGTTGATCTCCACGACCTCACCGCTCACCGGTGCGTACAGATCGGAGACGGCCTTTACCGACTCGATGGTGCCGAACGCCGCGTTCTGTTCAAAACTCGCACCCACTTCGGGAAGCTCTACGAAGACGACGTCGCCAAGTTCATCCTGTGCATGGTGAGTGATGCCAATCGTACCGATGTCGCCATCGACTGAGACCCACTCGTGTTCAGCGGTGTACTGGTAGCTATCCGGGTAGTCGGCCATGGTGTTCCTCTGTTCGGCAGCACCGTGCCGAACTGATGGCGGCATCACGCCGCCGGGGTCAACGTTGTCTACGATAGAACGGGAGCTTGACGGTACGCGCCTCGATGCTCCTGCCCCTCATCTCGATGAAGATCTCGTTGTCCGGCGTTGCTAGCGCGCTCGTCACATAGCCCACGCCAATTCCTTCCTTCAGAGTTGGAGCGAAAGTGCCCGAAGCGACCTCGCCTACCCGATTGCCGGCACCATCCAGCAGAGGATACCCGTGGCGGGGAATGCCACGACCAACGGCTTTGAAAGCAACGATCTTCTCGTCAGTGCCGTCTGCCTTCTGGCGCACGAGCGCGTCGCGACCAATGAAATCGCCCTTGTCCGGCTTTACGATCCAACCGAGTTTGGCCTCGATCGGTGATCGGCTCTCGTCCATGTCATTTCCATAGAGCATCATGCCGGCTTCGAGCCGCAACGTGTCCCGACAGCCAAGGCCCGCGGGCACCACGCCATCGGTTTCGCCCGCCTTCAGAATCGCCTCGGCAAGATCCGCGGCGTGTGCAGGTGCAAGATAGACCTCGAATCCGTCCTCGCCCGTGTACCCGGTGCGCGAGATGATCGCCGGGAGGCCGCCGTACTCAGAGATCACGAAGCGGTAGTAACCGATCGCCGACAGGTCCTCCTTGACCAGGCGGCCCAGCACCCTTTCTGCTACCGGCCCCTGCAAGGCCACCTGGGCCCAGTCGGAACTCTCATTAACAACCGTCACGTCGCCCTGAGCGTGGGACGTGATCCAGGCATGGTCCTTCTCTGTAGTCCCCGCGTTCACCACCAACAAGTACTCGTCGGCGTTGACTCGGTACACGAGAAGGTCGTCGATGATGCCGCCAGCGTCGTTAACCATGGCTGTGTACTGCGCCTGGCCATCTTCAATCGCAGAGGCGTCGTTCACCGTCAATCGCTGTACGGTGGCCAGCGCGTCGCTACCGGAAAGCCTGATCTCGCCCATGTGGCTGACGTCGAACAGGCCTGCGCACTCGCGCACGGCAACGTGCTCATCCATGAGGCCGCTGTACTGCACTGGCATGCGCCAGCCCGCGAAATCGACCATGCGCCCGTCGTGGCGGACGTGCCAATCGTGCAGAGGTGTCTGGCGGATTTCGGACAAGGAGTATCTCCAGATTGGCTGGAGGCGGCAGACCGCCGCGACAGCGTGGAACCGGGTCGAACGTACCATAGGCACCAGGGGTGCGCTACCGTGAGCACGCCCCGGCAGCGTTCCCCAAAACGCCCGTCATCGCACGCTGCGGGGCCTCATCTTCGCAGGGCCCACCTGGGACGATCTGGCGCCCGCGCCCAGACCGATATTCGCCCGGAAACGCCGTGCACCCGGACCGCGGCGCATCGCTCCCAGGCGTCGCACAGATAGACCGACCCGCTACTGGTGGTGCCGCGGGGATGAACGGCCAGTAGGTCGGCCCGGCCAAACGCCACGCCGTCCGCGGGACGAGTGCCTCCCGCTGGCGGCCGGAGGCCGGCAGGAAGCCCGACTCGCACCCCCCGGTAGCGCGTCGACAGGACATGCGGCCCCGCTATCACGACATCTATACCGCGCCGGACATCGTCGGACCGGATTCCGTCCCCATCGCCATCCCTGACGATGTCCCATTCAAGATCCGGCGGGTCGGCGCGGAACACAATGCCGAAGGCATGCCCAGTGCTGGCGCTGCGAACACGGAGCGCCACCACCAGTAGCGCCAGCTCGTCGGCCGCCCCCTCCACCCGTTGCCGCTGTCGCCACCGCACCCACTCGGGGGCAACGGCATGCAGGAGCGCAGCCATGACCCCGAGCAGGATGACGATCTCCGGCAGCGAGCTACCGGCCTCTTGTCGCACTCTTCGGATGAACGACCACGTACGGTCGCAGCTTCTCGAGAGTCGTCGTGCCGATGCCGCGGACATTGAGCAAGTCCTCGACACGCTCGAAGGGACCGTTCTGTTCGCGCCACGCGATGATCCGTTGGGCCATCGCAGGCCCGATCCCGGGAATGAGCTCGAGTTGTTCTTCCGACGCGGTGTTCACGTCGATCGGTTCCTGGGGCTCCTGCACCGACGTAGCCGCTGCCCCGTAGCCGTATCCTGGTGCCACGTCTCCCGCATTTGTCGCATCCGGCGTCGGCACCACCAGCAAAGATGCCGCCATGGCCAAGATCATAGGAACTGCCTGCATACTCCCCCCTCGCTTATCGCGGCTCTACCCGCCGCGTGGGTGACCGGCAAAGTGCCGCTCACCGAACCAGAGACGGTCGCCGGCCCCATCTTTCGGCGCATTGCAGCCACCGACCTCCGCGTGGGCGGCCCGTGGTGGGAGGCCGATGGGCCTCGCGGCAGCGGGGTGCGAGGTGGAAGGCAGGAGGGAGAAGGAGGCGATGCTAAAGTATCGCCTGCGTCTGGCCGCCCTGTAACTGCCCGCATGTCGCAGGAACAAGGTCCGCCATACTCCCGCTACGACTGCTAGACCGCCAATTCGCCTCCCGACCCTCTCTTCAGGCACCACTGCGTCATGGCCAAGAACCGAAACGACGACTTCGTCACCGAGATCACGCCCAAGTCCGAGGACTTCTCCCGCTGGTACACAGACGTAGTGCGTAAGGCCGAGTTGGCCGACTATTCGCCGGTGAAAGGTTGCATGGTCATCCGCCCCTACGGCTACGCCTTGTGGGAAAACGCGCGCGATCTGCTCGACGCACGTATCAAGGCAACTGGGCACATGAACGCCTACTTCCCTCTGTTCATTCCGGAGAGCCTGCTGAAGAAGGAAGCTGAGCACGTCGAAGGCTTCGCACCGGAGGTGGCCTGGGTCACTCACGGCGGCAGCAACGAGCTGGAGGAACGACTCGCGGTGCGTCCCACCTCGGAAGCCATCATCTGCAGCATGTACAGCAAGTGGGTGCAGTCGTGGCGTGATTTGCCCCTCCTGATCAACCAGTGGGGCAACGTAGTCCGCTGGGAGAAGGTGACACGCTTCTTCCTTCGTACCACGGAGTTCCTCTGGCAGGAGGGTCACACCGCACACGCCACTGCCGAGGAAGCCCAGGAAGAAACTCTGAAAATGCTCGGCGTCTACAAGGACTTCCTGGAGGAAGATCTCGGCATTCCGGTCATCACCGGAATCAAGACCGAGAAGGAGAAGTTTGCAGGCGCTGACCGGACGTACGCGGTCGAGGCGTTGATGTCAGACGGCCGGGCGCTGCAGGCAGGTACCTCGCACAATCTCGGCCAGAACTTCGCCAAGGCGTTCGATATCCAATTCGAGGACAAGAACCAGGAGATCCAGTACGCATGGAGCACCTCCTGGGGCATGACAACCCGTACAATCGGCGCCCTCGTAATGACGCACGGCGACGACAACGGCCTGCGCCTGCCGCCGCGTGTAGCGCCGTATCACGTCGTAATCGTGCCGATCAAAGCCGGTAACTACGAGGAGGAGGTACTCCCCGCCGCCCGAGAGCTCGAGGAGCTACTGCGTACCGCCGGCCTACGCGTGTACCTGGACGACCGCGAGGAATACACCCCCGGCTGGAAGTACAACGAGTGGGAAATGCGTGGCGTGCCGCTGCGCGCAGAGATCGGTCCGCGCGACGTCAAGAACAAGCAGACGGTCCTGGTACGGAGGGACACCCGCGACAAGACCTTCGTGCCCATCGACCACGTGCCGGGTGCCGCAGCAACGCTGCTCGATGACATTCAGACGAGCATGCTCTCGACCGCACGCGACTTCATGGAGACCAACACCCATCCGGTGAAGGACTTCGACAAGTTCCGCGAGATCATGAGCGGGCCCCGCGGCTTCCTGAAAGCGAACTGGTGCGGCGACCGCGACCTCGAGGTCGAAATTCAGCAGGAGACGTCGGCGACGATCCGGTGCCTGTTGCCCGACGAGGAGCCCACGGGCCCTTGCTTCTACAGCGGCAAGCCGGCCAAGCACGTCGCGATCTTCGCCAAGGCGTATTAGCGCCTGGCCGCCGCTTCGATCCGTTCGGCGACCTGGGCCGCGGCATCGTCCGCGTTCACGGTGATCGACGCCTGCGCATAGTCGGACTGCCGTTCGTCGAACAGCCTGCGCACGGCCTCCGGATCACCGAACAGCGGGCGCCCCGCTCCCTCCCCCACGCGCTCCATGCACGTCGCGAAGGCCACCCGTAGCCACACGCTCATCGCGTGGTCGCTAATCAGTTCGCGATTCTGCTCGCGCAGCATCGTGCCGCCGCCCAGCGCCACGACCGTGCAGGGCTTCTGTATCGCTTGCCGCAGGACATGGCTCTCCATGTCGCGAAACGCCCCCTCGCCATCGGATGCAAAGATCTCGGCGATGCTCGCTCCGGCGTGACGCGCGATGAGCACATCCAGATCGACGTAGTTCCAGACAAGACGCCGCGCAAGCAACTGCGCCACCGTGCTCTTGCCGCAGCCCATGAAGCCTGCCAGGTGGATCTGTGAGTGTCCCGACGCGGTTCGCGCCAGCGGCTCCAGACCATTGCGTGCAGCCTCGCTCACGCCGCGCCTCCGAGGGCCACCAGGTCGCGAAGGAAGCCCGGATACGAAACATCCGCTACCTCGGCGCCATCGATCCTCACCGGCCCCGCAGCCCCAGCCGCCACCGCCGCGGCAGCCAAAGCAACTCGATGATCCCCCGCCGCGGCGACAACGCCGCCGCTTAGCCGCTGCCCACCGGGCACCGTGAATCCATCCTCGAACGTCTCGAGTTCACCGCCCAGCGCGCGCAGCGAGGCGGCGACGGTGACGATTCGGTCGCTCTCCTTGACCCGCAGCTCGGCCCCATCACGCACCGCGATACCGTCTCGGGTGGTGGCTCCCAGCAGCGCGAGCGCCGGCAGCTCATCGATCAGGCGTGCCGTCAGATCCCCCTCAATGAGTCCGCCGAGCAAAGGTCGCCCATGACCCCGGACGCGGAGAGTCGCCGTGGGCTCGCCGTACCAGTCGGAACCCCTGACCACTTCAATGTCTGCCCCCCAGGCCTGCAGGAGATCGATGACCGCTGCTCGGCCGGGGTTGACGCCAACGTACTCCAGCGTCAAATCGGACCGTGGAGCCAGGACCGCCGCAACGAGCCAGAAAGTCGCAGACGAGATATCTCCCGGCACCTCTCCGGACAACGGCCTGAGGCCCTCCGGAGGGCGCAACGTGGTGCCGCCACGAGCAGCGGCACCGCTGATCTCAACCCCCATTGCCTGCAGCAAACGTTCGGTATGGTCGCGGCTCGGCCGCGGCTCCCTCAGGGTCGTAGCGCCCGCAGCGTAGAGTCCGGCGAGCAGTACGCATGACTTGATCTGCGCTGATGGAACGGGTGTCTCGTATGCAATCCCGGACAAATTGCCGCCGCCAACAGCCATCGGAGCACGGCCTTCGGCGGTCTTGATTGTCGCACCCATCAGCCGGAGCGGCGCGGCGACACGTTCCATCGGCCGGCGCTGCAGCGACGCATCGCCGTCCAGCGTTGCGGTGAACGGCTGCCCGGCCAGGATCCCAGCGAGCAACCGCATGGTCGTGCCACTGTTGCCGCAATCGAGCACTCCGCTCGGCGCGCGGAGGCCGCGCAGTCCACGCCCCTGAACGTGCACACTGTTCGCGTCGAGGGCTACCTCGCAGCCGAGTTGCCGCAGGCAACTTGCGGTCGCCGCCACGTCGCCACCCGCCGGCAGGTTCCCGATGTGCGACTCGCCATCCGCGATGGCAGCCAGGAGCAGCGCCCGGTGGGCGATGGACTTGTCACCAGGGAGGCGCGTGAGCCCTCGGGGACACAACCCCGGTTCGATCGTCCAGCGCATCGCTAGCAGTCCCTGGGAGTTCCGGAATGAACGACGTCAGTTGTCGCGGTGCCGTTCCGCTCGCATCGACATCCAAAGCAATACGGCGAAACCACCCCAGACGAGTCCCAATACCAGGACCATCATCACAATAGTACCGTTTTCCATCAGGCCTCCGACTGGTCGAGTGTCGCCGCGGCCATTCGTCCGTTGAACACGCGGAACAGGATGAACGCAACGCCCCACTGGAACAGGCATGTCCCCAGATTGAACACGGCGACCGGATTCCACCACCGCGGGTCACTGATCGTCGCCTGGTAGAGCCACCAGGCGATCATCACCAGGAACTCCGCCGGGATGACCCATTTCAGCAGAATGTCGAACCAGCGGCCGATCGGAATATCGTTGCGCGCGGGCTCGATCAGTTCCTCCCGGAATCGACGGGCCCCGAACTTGTTGACGGCAACCGCAAACAGGAAGCCCGACACCATGAGACCGATTCCCCACACGTTGTCCTGGTTCATCAAGAAACTCATCGAAAGCGCGGACGGCAGCCCCAGCAGGAATCCTCCCACTACAACGAACTTCACCGCGCTCTGCCGACTCATGCCGGCGTCCATGAAGATGCGGGTGCCGAGTTCGATCATGGCGATCAGGGACGAAATCGCGGCTACCACGAGCGCGACGAAGAACAAGATGAGCGACACCTGGCCAAACGGCATCTGCTGGAACAGCGCGGGGATCCACAGGAAGCTCAACGCGGTGTTGCCCGGGCCGCCGAGCTGCAGCAGCTCCCCGGCTGGGGGGGCGCCAGGATCCGCCGGGGCAAGCGCGAACACGGAACAGATAACCATGAGGCCGGCCAGCAGCGACGCCGAGTTGTTGCCGAAGCCAATCGTCATCGAGTTCATGACGATGTCGTCGCGCTTGCTGGTATACACCGCGTAGCTCAGAAGCAGCCCATAACCCGCTCCCGTGGACCATGCCGACTGAGTCAGGCCCTCGAGCCAGATCCGGTAGTCGAGCAACATACTCAGATCGGGATTGAACAGGAAGTTCAGGCCCTCCGTGGCGCCGGGCAGGGTAACCGCGCGCAGGGTGCCCGCCAGCAGCAAGATGAAAAGTAGAGGGATCAGGACCTTACTCGCCTTCTCGATACCGTCGATCACACCACGATAGACGATCGCACCGGCGACGCTCATGGCGATGAGATGGAACAGGACCGACTCCCATCCGTTGGCCTGGAACGTTGCCCAGTACTGCTGACCAGACTGCTCCACCAAGCCCCCGCCGATGGCGCCCGACAGATACTTGAAGCACCAGCCAGCGACTACCGAGTAGTAGAACATGATGGCCATCGAGCAGAACCCGACGAAGGCACCTAGCCAGGCGTAGTTCGGGCCCATGAGCTTGCTGAAGGCACCGATCGTGCCCTTGCGGGCATGCCGCCCCATTGCCGTCTCGACCATCAGAAGCGGGATCGACCAGAGCAGCAGGAAGACGATCCACGGAATCAGGAAGGCGCCACCGCCGTTCTGAGCAACCACCCGTGGGAAACGCCAGATGTTGCCGGTGCCGACAGCCATCCCGATGGCGGCCAGCAACAGGCCCCAGCGCGACGTGAACATGTCTTTTGTTTGCATGGGCCGCGACTTTAGTCGGGCGCGACGGCCGGCGTCAAACCGCAGGGCCGTGCAGCCCTACCCACGCAGGTCGACGTTCGGCAGAATCTCGTCCATCAGGTGCGTGTCGTAATCGCCAGCCACGAAGCCAGGATGTTCGAGTACCTTGCGAAGAAGCGGGATATTCGTGCGAATGCCCTCGATGACCATCAGGTCGAGACTTCGCCTCATGCGCGCCAAGGCCTCCTCGCGATCACGCCCGTGGACTATCACCTTCGCGATCATCGAATCGTAGAACGGCGAGACGAAGGCCTCCTCGTGCGCCGCGGTATCCACCCGCACGCCTGGCCCTTTCGGAATGTTGAACGCCGTGATCTGTCCGGGCGCGGGCGCCAGCGTCTCCGGGTCCTCGGCATTGATGCGGCACTCGATCGCGTGGCCACGGAAGGTCACATCCTCCTGTGTGTAGCTCAGCGGAGCTCCACCGGCAATGAGGATCTGCTCCTTGACCAGGTCAATCAGCGTGACCTCCTCCGTAATCGGATGCTCCACCTGGATGCGAGTGTTCATCTCCATGAAGTAGTGCTTCCCCTCGCCATCAACGAGGAATTCCATGGTTCCTGCCGAGTAGTAATCGAGCGCTGATGCACCCTTTACCGCGTCGGCCCAGATGGCCTCCCTCTGCTGGTCCGTCAACGCAACCGTCGGGGTCTCCTCGAGAATCTTCTGGTACTTGCGCTGCACGCTGCATTCGCGCTCGCCGAGATGGATCAAGTTGCCGTGCTTGTCGCCGAGGAGCTGCACTTCCACGTGCCGCGGCCGGGCCAGGTACTTCTCCATGTACATCTCGCCATTGCCGAACGCCGCCTCAGCCTCACGCGAGGCGGTCTGGTAGGCCTTGGGAAGCTCCTCAGGACGAAGGACCACCCGCATCCCTCGACCGCCGCCGCCTTGAGCAGTACCGGGTAACCAATCTCCTGGGCGATCGTCTCCGCCTCGGCCATACCCGTGATCGGACCTGGCGAGCCGGGCAACATGGGCAGCCCGGATCCGACCATCAGCTTCTTCGCTTCCGCCTTGTCGCCCATCCGGCGGATGTGTTCGGGTGAAGGACCGATGAAGATCAGGCCGCACGCCTCGCAGACCTCGGCGAAATGGGCATTCTCCGAAAGGAGACCGTAGCCAGGGTGGATGGCGTCGACCTTCATCGCCTCGGCAGCGGCAATCACCGAGGCCATGTTCAAGTACGACTCACCAACCGGGCCCGGACCGATACAAACAGCCTCATCGGCGAAACTCACATGGAGCGAATCGCGATCGGCTTCGGAATACACCGCTACCGGACGGATCCCGAGATCGCGACAGGCCCAGATCACGCGGAGGGCGATCTCCCCACGATTGGCTACGAGAACGGACTCGATCATTTGCTCACGCTGCCTGAAGAGAAGCTAGCCGGTACGGACGGCGAACAGCTCTTGCCCGTATTCCACGGGCTGGCCGTTCTCCTGCAATATGGCGATAACCTCGCCATCGACATCCGCCGTGATCTCGTTCATGAGCTTCATCGCCTCGACGATGCACAACGTCTGCCCAGCGGTAACCTGGTCGCCGATTTCGACAAACGCATCGGACCCCGGTTCAGCCGCCGTGTAGAACGTGCCGACCATCGGTGAGGTGATCATGTGGGCGCCGGCGTATGCCGGCTCCGCCTCGGCCGCCACCTCTCCCACCGCCGCTGCGACGGGAACTGGTGCTCCGGCGGCCATCGGCGCCGCGACGACATGGGGCTCCGGGCGGCGGAGCCGCACAGTGACGCCATGCTGCTCGATCTCGATCTCGGCGAGGTTCTTCTCGATCGCCAGATCAGCGAGTTTCCGTATGTGGTCGATGTCCAAGCCTTCCTCCTGGCGGCTGCTGCGCTCGCCAGAGAATACCACCGCCGCTGGGGCGCTTCAGGCCGCTCAGCGGGTGGGCAGAATCGCCGTATCCAGTCGGTTGAGGCGTTCGCCCCCGCTTTCGGTCACCAGGACCATGTCCTCCAGCCGAATGCCGCCTCTCCCGGGCAGATAGACCCCCGGCTCGACGGTGACCACCATGCCAGCAGCGAGCACGTCGTCGGAGCGCGCCGACAGCCGTGGAGCCTCGTGCACTTCGAGTCCGACGCCATGTCCCAGGCTGTGGCTGAAGTGCTCCGCGAGCCCATTCTGGGTCAGCACCTCACGAGCCGCACGATCCACGTCGCTCGCCGCGGCCCCAGGTCGGATGGCCGACACGCCCGCGACGCGCGCCGCGTCCACGGCGGCGTGAATCTCCTGCCACTCATCATCGATGGCGTCGCCAACGACAAGAGCACGGGTGATATCGCTGCAGTACCCATCCACAACACAGCCGAAGTCGACAACCATCAAGTCGCCTTGGACCAGTGCGGCACGGCCCGGTCGGGCATGCGGCAGGGCCCCGTGCGCACCGGCAGCCACGATGGTGTCGAATGCCATGGCGGTCGCGCTGCGGGTGCGGCACTCGTAGTCGAGACGGGCGGCCACCTGCAGTTCGGTCATACCCGCACAGACCTCCGCCGCAACGTCGCACAGCACCGCCTCGGCTAGCCCCAGAGCGCGCCGAATCGCATCGACCTCCGCAGGCTCTTTGGCGCTACGAACCGCCGCAACCACACCCTCCACGTCTACCCATTCGAGGGAGCTCTCGTGCGTCAGTTTCTGCCAAGTTGCGTGGCTGGTGCAGGTGGGATCGAAGCCGACGCGCTTGATGCCGGTGGGAACATGCGGTCGGAGCGCCGTCGACAGCGCCCCTTTGGCGACAACCGCGGTGTACTCCGGTGCCTCCAGGGCGGCCTGCTCTCTGTAGCGGGAATCTGTCAGCAGAAGTCGCGAACCGGCGCCTACGAGGAGCCAGCCGTTACTGCCCGTGAAGCCACTGAGATAGCGGACATCGGCAGGAGCGGTAACGAGCAGGGCGTCCAGACCAAGAAGTCTGGTGCCCTGCTCGACCTTGTCCAGTCGCTGGCTGTCGATGGCTGTGTGCCGCGTGGAGCTAGATGGTCGAATAGACGATCTGGTTGGATCGACCGATCACCTCGCCCGTGGCTGGATCCAAGGCTTCAGCCTCGATCACCACAACCGCACCCGAATCGTGGGTGATGATGGCGTTGAAGGCCAGTCCTAGGGAGTCTGTGGCGCTCGAGCTCGAATTGGCCAGCTCAGCGCGGTCGAAGAGTGACGTGTCGGTAGTGTCGCTGACGATGCGGAATCGGACAGGAACACCTACCAGGACCGCACCATTGCGTTCGCTGAACACCCTTGCGGTCATACCAGTCGGCAAATCGACCGTACCAGTGCCCGTCGTGGACCCGTCGTCCAGCGTCAAGGAAACTGACGTCTGCGCCTGGATCTCCGTGGTGATCATGGTGATCGGCCCGGACTCCGCGATCAGGTCACCGGTCAAGGGGTCGAGTAGACGGGCGCTAACCACGACCTCGCCGACTCCATTGACGAACAGAGTGTTGTAAGCCTCGCCGGACGAGTTGGTCAGCGATTTCGGCGGGGCGCCGAGGTACGCGGTTCCCTGCCCGGAGCTGGCCGTAGTATCGCGGCCGATCCTGAAACGAATCTCCATGCCGCCGATAACCGTGCCGGTGGTGTCACGCGCCGTACCGACGATAAGCGCGTTCGTCGGTGCGGTGGTGACCACGTTGGGGAGATCCCCGCCCGCGATACGGAATGTGATGTCGACGGAGCCTTCCAAGGCAACGCGCTCGAAGTCAATCGTCACGCGGCTCGCGACGTCCGCGATCCATGCGGTGACCTCTGCTGTGCCCGCTGAACTACTGCGCACGGCAACCACGGCCACACCTTCGAAGGTGGTCACGGGCGTGCTGGCCCCGGCCGTCGTGGGGTCCGCGCCGCTGGCGCGAACACTGCCGAGGTTCGTTGCGAAGTTGACGGCAATGCCGTTGGCGATGGGATTGCCCGACGTGTCGACCGCGCTCGCTCTCACGAGAACGTCCGTTGTCCCATCCGCCGGAACGCTGCCCCCCTGGCCAGCAAGGCTGATAACGCCACTGAATGTCCCGCTGGTGTTCGGGGTGGTGCCCGTCAGGGAATTATTGGGACCTGCCGGATCGCTGAGGCCAGAACAGCTCACGAGAACCAGCAGCAGGAAGACTACGCTCGCGGCTGCTGACCCGCGGCCGGATCGCCCAGTTAGTCGAGAAAGTGTCGATTGACGCATGGCCTTCCTCAATTGGAGCCCCCTTGACGACCGCCGGCACCGCGACCGGCGCCCTCGTCACCCGCGTAGTTGGCGAATTGAATGGTGATCGCACCCTGCACGGCGACCTGATCGCCCGCGACAGTGTGACCAAAGAAGCGCAGGGTGGCGTCGACGGTGACCGTCGGGAAGCCGGTGTCGGGCTCGAAACCCGGTGAGATCAGATGAGAAAGGGGCGGCTGCAACTTCTGTGATGCGGGCACCAGGGTGATCGTGACGGTCGTAGTGCGTTCCGTGACCACTCCATTGGGAGTGACCTGCACTTTGGCGACCAGTGCGCGCTGCATCCCAGCAGGTAGCCTTTCGCCTCCGTCCGTGCGGGCGTACGTCACTTCGTAGCGCTCGATCACGATCTCTTGCAACTCCGGCGCGGTGGTGTTGTTGGAGCTCTTGAGGCGGGCAACGAAGGAAGCCACGACCGGAGTGTCGGAGACCGTACCGTCATCGTTGACGACATCGCCGAAATTCCCTCCAACCGCGGAGAGACTCGTCAGGATCAACGAGACCGGGGCAACGGTGTTGTCAATATCGCCCGGCGCCTTGCAGCCGGCCAGGAGGGTCAGGACAAGCAGGACACCAACTGTGGATATCCCGCGCATCACGTTGGGGGTACGCATGGTTATTGCTCCAGGATCCTTGGCGTGATGAAGATCAGCAACTCGTTGTTCTGCTGCGCGGTGTCGCGACTCTTGAAGAGGTTCCCGAGAAGGGGAACGCGGTGCAGGAACGGCACCCTCCGTTCGTCCTCGGTGGCCGACATCTGGAAGATGCCACCGATGACTGTGGTGCCGCCGTCGCGGACGAGAAGCTTGGTCACCGCCCGACGAGTGAAGATCGTGGGAATACCGAGCACCTGGTTGCCGAAGTCCGGCTCGCTCTTGTCGACCACGATATCCAGCATCACCGTGTGATCGGCGGTGATCTGAGGCGTGACGGCGAGCGACAGGTTGGCGTTAATGAACGTGATGGATGCGGTGTTGTCGATCAGCGTCTGCACCGGGATGCGACGGCCACTCTCGATCGAGGCCGGGACATTGTCCTGGGCCGTGACTTTCGGTGAAGAAATGATCTTGCCTCGCCCTTCCTCCTCCATCGCCGTCAGGGCCACATCGAGGCGGAACGTGTCGAGAATGCTACCCATTGTCAGTGCCACGCCAGCCGTCGGGTTGGTGGCCGGCAGGTTCACCGCGAAGGGCACGCCGCTGATGCCGCTGGGCTGGGGCCCCGTTCCCGCGTTCGTGTTCCCGACAATGCCTACGTCGTTGGGAAAGACGAGGCCCGTTGTATTGCCGTGCGCCGCATCGGCAACTGCGCCGAAGCCCCACTGAATTCCCAGCGAACGGCTGAAGTTCTTCGTAGTCTCGACTATCCGAGATTCGATGAGCACCTGCGGCGCCGCGATATCGAGCGCGGCAATAAGCTCGTTGATCTCGCTGAGCGCCGCCGGCGTGTCTTTGATGATGAGGGAGTTCGTGCGGACATCGACGATCACCTCGCCACGCTGCGACAGCTGCGGTTCCACCACCGGCTGCAGCTCCGTGGCATCGGCATAGGAGAGCCGAACCGCGGTCGTCTCGAGCGGCGTGGCGAGCTCACGTTGCTCCGCCAGCAGGGCGCGGTCACCGGCTTCAGCAGCCAGGGTGCCCAGCGACGCGACGCGCACGATGTTGTCGTCCACCTGGTAGCCGAAGCGATGCGACTTCAGGATCGCCTCGAAGGCGACGTCCCAGGGGACGTCGAACAGGCGCACAGTGACAGGCCCCGCAAGGTCGGGGTCGACGACGACGTTCAGACCGGTCAACTGCGAGAAGAACCGTGAGACGTCGCGGATGTCCGTGCCGACGAAGTTGATGTCGATCGGGTAACCGGTGAGGTCAGCCGAACGCAGAATGTCCGACTCCAGGGGAAGCTGCCCTGCCGCGATACGCTCGTCCTGCAAAGCTGCGACAGGACCCGGGATTCCTGACTGCGCCGCCGACTGGGAGTCCTGTTGCCAGGCCCCTGCCAGCCCCGGCAGCGCGAACAGCATGAGCGCAGACACGACCAGCCGCCGTCCAACTGGGAGCACGCGCGGCGACATCTTCTGAAGCTGATGTTCTGGTTCTGGGATCATTCGCTATTACTCTTGGTTGCCGGTTACCAAACGCTTTGAAACTCGCCGCGTGCTGCGGGCGCCGAGAAGGTCCTCTACTTCCTGCTCGAAGATCACTTCGTCGCCCGAAATCTCGACCACACGCCCGTCGTACAGTGCGGCTCCGACCTCGATGAAGTAGCTGCGCTGATCGAGGCCGACGATCATTGCCTGCCAGCGCCCCTGGTAGCTCGCTGTCGCGGCAACCTTGATCTCGTTGATCAGAAAGCCCGCGAGGCCAGCCGGCCGCAACTCGGGCGCCTCGATTTCGCGGCGCCGGGCCGCAAGGAGACTGCGGAACGGGTCACGACGGCCGCCGGGCTGATACACGAAGTTCTGGCCCGACAACAGCAGTCGCTGCTCGGCGAGGATCTCCTCCACCAGGCGCAACGCGGCCTCCTGCTCATCCGTAGTATCGATATTGATCGTGGGCAGCGTGGAAGGATCGACGACACCGGCATCGCGTTCGTCCGCCTGCTCGGCCTCCACCTGGCCGACTTCAGCCGCTGCCTCTGTTGCCTGAATCGGATCCTGGGCTACGGCCACGGAAGCGCTCGCCTGCGCGCCGTACGCAACGGCACCAATGCCGATAGCCGAGACAGAAACGAGGAACATGAGCAGCGGACCTGAAACTCTCATTGGCGCAACAAGTCCTCGAGATCGTCGCCGAGCTCGTCGGTTCCATCATCGATGAACGTGAACGTCATGGCCGTGACCGTGGCGGACACTGTCGCCGTGTCACCGGCATTCGCCGCGATATCAACTTCGTCGATATTGATGATGCGCGAGAACTTGCCGATGCGATCAAAGAAGCGGGCGAGATCGTGGTAGGTGCCCACCAACTCCAGCTCGATCGGAGACTCGGCATAGAACTCGTAGGGCACCGCGTCGCGAAAGGCGAGTTCGCGGAGCCCGAGGTTCGACTGCGCCGCGATCGTCCCCAGGCCGCGCAACAACTCCGCCGTCTCGAAGTCCTCAGGAAGGATGTGGGAAAGAATCTCGAGTCGTTCGTCCAGCGACCGCATCTCTTCGCGCAGCTCTGGCAGGTTGACCGCCACCGCCTGCATCTCCTGGACCTCAGTGCGCAGCGTGGCGATCTGGTTGCTGAGCTGGCGCGTCTGCGCGGCGCTGGGCCGCCAGAACTGCACGTAGTAGATACCCGTCAGGACGATGCACAGGACAGCGCTCACGAGCCACTGCTGTTTCGGAGGAAGCTCACTCAACGACTTCGCCATCAGGACCCTCCCCCGCCGGCCGCCGGCGTTTCAGACATGGCCGCCGCCATCGTCGGGCGGAAGTCGAGCGAGATATAGAAATTCTGAGCGTCCCCGCTGTCACCGAGCGACCGCAGCCGCACACCCTGGAAGTACTCGGAACCCTCGAGGTTCGTGACGAAATCGGCGACGTTGTTCTCCGACATGGCCGATCCGTTGATCTCGACGGACGCCTCATCGAGCTGCAGCCGGGTCAGCCAAACACCATCAACCATCAGTCGACTGACCTGGTCCAGCAACATCACCGGCCCGGTCTGGTTCGCCTTCAGATCGACGATCACCTGCATCTTTCGCTGCATCAGATCCGCACGGTCCTGCAGCTGCGCAACCTGATCGGCGATCTCTTGCAGGCGCGCTCGTTCCGCCTGGATGCCGGCAAGTTCCATGCGCAGCTCAGTGAGACCCTGGCTCTGCATGAACCATGCCGTCCCGATGCCACCGAGCACGACGACGAAGAGCGCCGCCATCCCGGCCTGTGTCATGCCGAGGCTGACATCCGGCATGCGCAGCGAGCGCAGTCCCTTGCTCTGCTTTTCAGCGTCACCGCCCAGCAGATTGATGCGAATCATCGGCGCATCACTCCATCACCCCGCGCAGTGCCAACCCCAGGGCCACTGTCGACTCTGGAGCGCTGTCGCGGATGTATTCAGGATCGAACATCCCTTCGGGGATATGGACCCGACGCAAGGGATCGAAGATCTCCACTGGCCATCCCATTCGGTTCTGCAGGCGTTCGGCCAGGTCCGTGATGTGAGCACCGCCGCCGGCCAGAAACACGGCATCGAAATGCTCGCGCATGGCCTGTGCCTGGTAGAAGTCGAACGTCTTGCTGATCTCGCCGATGATCCGATCCGAGACCTGCCCGATCACCTCCAACACCCGCGGATCGGTAGCCGCGTCCTGCAGGTCCGCGCCCTCTTCTCCGTCTTCGGACCACTCGGTCAGGCTGTGATCCTGGGCCGAACCGTCGTCGGCAGCGGCGTTACGACTGACCCGGCGCAATACCTCTTCGGCGTCGAAGGCGTCCAGCATGAACTGTCGCTGCAAGGCCACCACGTACTGCTGCATGCCGATCGCGATGTCGCGCCAGAATGACGGATTCCCGCCTTCCAGTACCGCCATGTTGATAACGGAAGAGCCGAGGTTCAGGATCGCGACATCCTCAAACTGGCGCTCTGGATAGTTGAACTCGAAGGCGTTCTGCACGGCGAACGCGTCGATATCCATGATCGTCGCGGTACGCTTGGCCGCCTCGATGACCGCCACGTGCTCGTCGACTCGCTCGCGCTTCGCGGCCACCAGCACGACGTCCATGCTGTCGGAGTCTTCGTCTTCGCCAAGTATCGCAAAGTCCAGGTCGACATCGTCGATGTCGAACGGAATATGTTCGTCGGCCTCGTACGGCAGCGCTTCGCGCAATGCATCGGCATCCTGCCGTGGCATCGTGACGCGGCGCACGATCACCGCGTTGCCGGACACTGAGGCGGCAACGAAGGGACTCTTGACCTTGTGCTGCTCGAGCAGCTCGCTGATCGTCTGGGTTACTGGTTCTTCGTTGGTGATCGCACCGTCGACGATCGTCTCCTCCGGCAACTCAGCTACGCCGAAGTGAACCAACTCGAAGGGCATTTCACCCTTCGTCGGACGCAACGCGACCATCTTGATCGCATGCGACCCGATATCCAGCCCAATAATTTGTCGGGTCCGGTTCAGGAACATCTATTCCCACCCCAGTTCAGACCCGGCTTGCTTTCCGCCCGGCCCTATTTGTACTGGTCTACAGCAGTCACTGTCAAGCGGTACCGGAAAAAAGTGCTCTCGAATGCGCAGACATGCGCAGAAGAAGACACCTCGACTTCGATGCGGACGACAGGGGACGGCCGATCGCGCATGCCGTCATGCCTAGACGGCCACGGCCCCGGCTATGCCGGGGGTGGAGATAGGCGACGGGCTCTAGCAGTCCGTGGTCGAAGTCTGACGGGCTGCTCGCTAGCGGTAGGCGACCGCCTCGATCTCGACGCGGACGCCCTTGGGCAGCCCGCTCACAGCCACTGTGGCGCGCGCCGGCGGGACTTCGCCGAAGTAGCGGCCATATACGTCATTGACGACGGCGAAGTCATCCATGCTCTGCAGAAAGACCGTGGTCTTGACGACCCGATCGAAGCCACTCCCCGCCTCCTCCAGAACCGCCTGAAGGTTCTTCATCACCTGCTCCACCTGCTCCTCGACCGCCCCGTCGAGCAGTTCCCCCGTGCTCGGCACGAGAGGGATCTGCCCGGCAAGGAACAGCAACTCTCGATCACCGAGCGGCAACGCGATGGCCTGAGAGTACGGCCCCAGTGCGGCAGGTGCGTGGTCAGTATGGATGGCACGGTGAGACATTAGGCAACCTCGGGGGTGGGTTTGCTGCTAGGGGTGTCCAGCTCGAGGAGCGCGACCGCGACGAACCTGCCGCACGCCGTCAATGGAGTAGATCGCGGACGAGATGCGCCGGAGATGGCCCGAATCTGACACCTCCAAGACGACCTCCACGACTCCACGATAAGGCTCCATCTTGGACTCGATGTGGCGAATATTACTTCCGGCTTCGGCAATAACGGACGTGAGTTGCGCGAGCAGACCCTTGCGATCGTCAACATCCACGCGCAGCCTGATGGGTTGCACCGCCCCCTCGGGCGGCTGCCAGTCGACATCGATCCGACGCTCGTCAGTAGCCAGGAGCCGACTGAGATTGCCGCAGTCCACCGCATGTACGGCCACGCCCTTGCCTCGAGTCACGTACCCGACGATCGGCTCGCCCGGCACCGGCCCGCAACAGCGAGCCCGGTAGACCATGATGCCGTCCATCCCGTGGACGCTGATGCTGTCCTGCGCGGTCCATCCCAGAGCGCGATCCACCAGCGCCCGCACGCGTGAAGGTCTGCGCTTGGCGCGCTCGTCGAGATCCTCGTCCGGCAGCAGGCGTCCCGCGATGGTGCGGGCGTCCATCTTGCCGAAGCCAACCGCGATGACGAGGTCTTCTCCCGTGGGCATGCCGAATTGCGACCCGAGACCAGCCAGAGTCCCGTCCGACAGCAGCTTCCGGAGCCGGAGCCCGTACTTGCGAAACTCTTTCTCGAGGATCTTGCGACCAACCTCGAAGCTACGCTCGCGCTCCTGCTTGTTGATCCAGTTCTTGATGCGTGTGCGAGCGCGGCTGGTGTTGGCGATGTCGAGCCAGTCGCGACTCGGGGTCGCGTCGGCGCTCGTAACGATCTGCACGATGTCGCCGTTACGCAGTTCCTGGCGGAGCGGCACGAGTTTGCCGTTGACCTTCGCACCGCTCGTCCTGAATCCGACCTCGCTGTGGATCAGAAAAGCGAAGTCAAGCGGCGTTGCGCCGCGGGCCATGGACTTCACGTCGCCCTTGGGCGTGAAGACGTAGACCTCGTCCGGGTAGAGATTGAGCTTCAAAGAGGAGAGAAACTCGCGCGGATCGGTCACGTCGCGCTGCTGGTCGACCAGCTGGCGCAGCCACACCAGCGGCTGGGTTTCGCTGTCGCTGTACTCAGCCCCCTCTTTGTATAGCCAGTGAGCCGCGATCCCCTCCTCGGCGACGCGGTGCATCTCCTCGGTCCGGATCTGCACCTCGAACGGCGTGCCGCTCTCGATAAGCGTCGTGTGCAGCGACTGATACATGTTGCGCTTCGGCATGGCCAGGAAGTCTTTGAATCGACCGGGCACAGGACTCCAGCGGTTGTGGATGATGCCCAGCGCGCCGTAGCAGTTGCGCACCGAATCGGTGATCACACGGTAGGCAACAACGTCGTAAACCTGGTCCAGGTCCACATGGCGCTTCCGCATCTTGCGATGGAGACTCAGCAGCCCCTTCACGCGATGGGTCACCCGACACGGGATCTCGTGCTCGGCCATCGTCGCCTCGATTCGAGCTTCTTTCTCCGCAGTCGTTTCCCGCGCCTGCCGCAACCGTTCTTGAACTGCCGCTTCGAGCTGCTCGAACGCCTCGGGCTCGAGGTAGCGGAAGGCGAGGTCCTCGAGCTCCGTGTGCAGACGCCACATGCCCAGCCGGTGAGCCAGCGGCGCGTAGATGTCCTGGGTCTCGCGAGCGATGCGGCGCCGCTTGCCCTCGGGCAGCCAGTGCAGCGTCCGCATGTTGTGGAGTCTGTCTGCCAATTTCACCAGCAGGACGCGCACGTCATCCACCATCGCCAGCAGGAGCTTGCGGAAGTTGTCCGCCTGCTCCTCCAGCTTGGAGTTGAACTCCATCTGGCCGATCTTCGTCACTCCCGCGACAAGCTTTACGACCTCCGCGCCGAAATCCTCGGTCATCTGCTCGGAGCTGAAGTCGGTGTCCTCAAGCACGTCATGGAGCAGACCAACGGCGATGCTCGCCGCGTCTAGGTGCCACTCACAGAGGATCGTCGCCACCGCGAGCGGGTGCTCCACGTACGGTGCCCCCGACCTGCGCGCCTGCCCTTCGTGGGCGCTATCGGCGACCTCGTAGGCCCGACGTACCAGGTCGACGTCTGCCTCCGAGTGCCCCTGGGCCACGCGCGCAAGAAGCCCATGGATATCCGGGGATCCCGTCGACGGCTGTGACGTGGTCGGTGCGGGCAACGCCAGCTCCAGAGGCAAACGGCGTCGTGCCGCAGCTACAACGCCAGATACAACGACGGCGCCCCGGGGCTGGGACGCCGCTCACCACTCAGGATACCACCGCAAACGCCTACAACGAGGAATACCGACCGCCGGGAGCGGGCATCAGCCCGCGACCCAAGAGACGCTGGCCAGGGCACGGGTCAGCTTCGCCGCTGGAGCGGGCGGCAGCCCACGGCTAATGGCCACTGCCGTCGGCTTCGCCGCTGGAGCGCGCGTCAGCGCGCGACCAATGGACACTGCCCCAGGCATTAGTCGGCGCAGCCGACTAATGCCTCTTATCGATCTCCCGCTGCTGCCACGCCCACACCGTCGGGCTCGCCACGAACAGCGACGAGTAGGTTCCGACCATCACGCCGATCAGCAGGGCAAACGCGAAGTCATTGATCACCGGGCCGCCGAACAGGAACAGGCCCGTCACCACGATCAACGTCGTGACCGATGTCAACAGCGTTCGCGACAGGGTCTGGTTCAAGCTGGTATTGATGCGGTCGTACAGATTCATGCGTCGCAAGGCCGTCGTGTTCTCGCGCACGCGGTCGAAGACCACTACCGTATCGTTCAGCGAATAGCCGACAATCGTCAGAAAGGCGGCTACGACCGGCAGGTTGAACTCCCGCCCGGTAAGCACGAAAGCGCCGAGCACGATCAACACATCGTGAGCCAGCGCGACAACCGCCGCCACGCCGAACTTGAATTCGAAGCGATACGTGATGTACGCGAGCATGCCGATCAGCGCCCAGACGATGGCCTGAATCGTCTGGTTACGAAGATCCTGCCCTACCTGGGCCCCGACAAAGTCACTGCCGACAATGGCGTAATCCCCGAGATGCCCCTGGTCGCGCAGCACTGCGAGGACAGCGGGATCGAGCCCGATGGCGTCAAGCTCGGTCCAGTCCCTGAACAGGCCGAGCTCTGACTTGGCATTGAACAGATCGTTGAGCGCCGCCTGATAGACAGCGTCGGCGCTCTCGGGATCCGCGACCAGATCGAAGCCGAGCGGGTTGGCGAACGTGAGCATCGCCATCAAGTCGCCGCGCGCGGCAGTGTTGAGGTCGACTCCCTCGGCACTCGAACCCATCAGGCCCTGGAGGAGCTCATTAACGCTGGTAACCAACGCATCGAGTTCCGCGCCGTCCTCGAGCCCAGGTGCACGGATGATCACCTCTTCGGACTCCGCCTCGAACGCCGTTGACCGGAACTCCTGGATGGTAGCGCCATCCAATCCCGCGTCGCCCAGCGCGTCACGCAACTGGTTCAGGTCAGGAGGAGCGCTGAAATGAACGACGATCTGAGAGCCGCCGGCAAAGTCGATGCCCAGCTTCGGGCCGCCCTGGAGGATGAGTGCCCCCATTCCGACGCCGATAAGCAACGTGGATACACCGAGGGCAATCCAACGCTTGCCGAGAAAATCGATACTAGGAGTTTTTAGAATGCGCATCGTGGGCCTTTTAGATGCTCAGCGTCTGTGAACGCTGGACGATCCAGAACTCGAATAGGGCGCGGGACACGAAGATGGCCGTGAACATCGACGCCATGATGCCGATCGAAAGTGTGACCGCGAAGCCCTTCACGGGCCCGGTGCCAAACTGGAACAGAAAGACCGCCGCGATCAGCGTGGTGACGTTCGCGTCGATGATCGCAGAGAAAGCCTTGTTGAAGCCGGCGTCGACAGCCGAGCGCACGGTCTTGCCGATATCGAGCTCCTCGCGGATGCGTTCGAAGATCAGCACGTTGGCGTCGACCGCCATCCCGATCAACAGGATCATGCCGGCGATACCCGGCAAGGTCAGCGTCGCCCCTAGAGCGTTCATGACGCCGAGGATGATCACGATATTCAGACCCAGAGCTACCAAGGCATTGATTCCGGATCCTCTGTAGTACACGAGCATGAAGGCAGCGACGATCGCGAGGCCGACAACCGCGGCCATCACGCCCTGGTCGATCGACTCCTGGCCGAGAGACGGGCCAACGTAGCGCTGGAACAGGTACTCCACCGAAGCCGGCAGCGCGCCCGAGCGCAACACCAGCGCCAGGTCCTGCGCCTCCTGCACCGTGAACTGACCGCTGATCTGGGCCTGCGGTGTGGAAATACGCTCCTCGATTACCGGCGCCGTGCGCACCTTGTCATCGAGCACGATCGCCATCTGACGGCCGACATTCGCGCCGGTGGCGGCGCCGAACTTGCGCGAACCTTCCGTGTTCAGTGTGAAACTGACCGACGGTAGTCCCAGTTCGTCTCGACCGAGACCCGCCGTCTTGAGATCACGGCCCGTGATCAGCGGCGCGCTCCTCACCAGGTAGAAGCCGACCGACTGGCCGTCCCGCGGGTCAGCTTCGAGGATCTGCGCGCCTGCGGGAACCTGGCCGTCCGCGTCGAGTAGCGCCTGGCGGGTGGGAAGCGGGCCGGCCTCCACTAACTTGAGTTCGAGCAACGCGGTGTTGCTCAACAGCGACTTCACCCGCTCCGGGTTCTGCACCCCCGGCAACTGGATGAGAATGCGATCGCCCGCCAGGCCCAGCCTCTGGATGGTCGGCTCTGCCACGCCATACTCGTCAACGCGGTTGCGGATGATCTGCAGCGCCTGCCGGATCGCTCCGTCGCGCTCTTCGTCCTCGGCCGCCGCGACCATCGAGATCGTTACAACAGCCCCCGAGCGACGCGCCGTGTACGTGTTCGCGTAGTACTCACCGATGAGATCAACGAGTCGCACAGCGTCTGCGTCGGACGCGCCGGTCAGTGTGGCGCTGTTGGTGGCGTACTCCGTCCCCGCCAGCGTGATCCCCTCGTCCGCGAGCAGTCGCGATAGCCCTTCAGCGTCGTCCTGGACCGTGGCCGCTACGGCCTCGTCGACAACCACCTGCATGACGAGGTGAATTCCGCCTCTGAGATCGAGGCCGAGATTCACCGGCTGGGTAAACGCAAGGAATCCGAAGACCGCCGCGACGACCACGGCCAGGATGAGTTTCCAACGCAACTCTTGCATGCTCAGGTCACTCCGAGACGGGAACTTGGTTAGCTGCCAGAGTCGCCGTCGGCGAGGCTCGCGACGCTCTGCTTGGTGATTTCGATCTTTACCTGGTCGGCGATTTTGATCCGCAGCCGATCATCCTGGATTCCCACCACGGTACCGAAGACGCCGCCGTTGGTGATGATGCGGGCACCGTTCTTCAGGTTCGCGATCATCTCGTCGTGCTTCTTCTGACGTTTGCGCACGGGTGCGATGAGCAGGAAATAGAAGATCAGCACCATCGCTACGACAGGAATCAACCCGGCGATGGGACTCTGCCCAGGAGAGGGCGCTAGTAGCAGCAACGGAGAGTTCAGCGGCTTGCCTCCAGCGGACCGGCACACGACCGGCGAATAACAGAGAAAGAGCGGGCTATGACCGAAGGAACCGGGCGTCTAGTCCCGGCCGTTCGGAGCGCCGCTGCGCGCGAATTCAGCGCGCAACTCGGCCAATGAACCCGAGGCGATAGCGTGCCGGATGCGCCCCATAGTGTCAAGGTAATGCCATAGGTTGTGGAGCGTCATCAGGACCCCGCCGAGCATCTCGCCGCGGAGCTTCAGGTGGCGCAGATACGCCCTGCTGTAGCGCGCGCATGCTGGGCAACCACAGTCAACATCGAGCGGTCGCGGGTCTTTCGCGTAGCGCGCGTGACGAATGGTGATCCGGCCTTCCGGAGTGAACGCCACACCGTTGCGAGCGTGGCGCGTGGGAATCACGCAGTCGAACAGGTCGACGCCACGCGCCACGGCCTCCACGAGATCGGCCGGGTACCCCATGCCCATCACGTAACGGAGGCGATCGTCTGGCAACTCGGGGATCGCGGCCTCGACAGCCTCCCAGGTCTGCTCCTTCGACTCGCCCACCGCCAGCCCCCCAATCGCGTACGCATCGAAGTCGAGCTCAACGAGTCGGCGCGCATGATCGCTGCGCAGCTCGGGGTACACGCTGCCCTGCACGATCCCGAGCAACCCTCCCGCCAGATTCTCCGCCAACGGGCGACTGCGTTCAGCCCAGCGCTGACTGCGTTCAACGGCTCGCGCCGCCACCTCGCGATCGGCCGGACTCGCGACACATTCGTCGAGCACCATGGCCAGATCCACTCCGAGCGTGGCTTGAATCTCGATGACCGTCTCCGGAGTCAGCCGACGGTGTTCTCCATCCAACGGTGACTGGAAGGTCACGCCGTCGTCGTCGATCTTGCGACGGTCAGCGAGCGACATGACCTGGTATCCGCCGCTGTCCGTGAGAATCGGCCGCCGCCACCCCATGAAGGAGTGCAGGCCGCCGACTTCACGGATCACTTCCAGCCCGGGCCTCTCCCACAGGTGATACGCGTTCGAGAGAATCACCTGCGTGCCAATGGCCTCGAGGTCCTCGCCGCGCAGTCCCTTCACCGAGCCATAGGTGCCCACCGGCATGAATGCCGGGGTTTCGATGATCCCGTGCGGTGTCTCCAGGCGTCCCGTCCGTGCGGCCGACGTAGCGCACCGATGCTGAACTTCGAACTTGATCACTCGGTCGCTCCGCTGAACGGATCCCAGCCAGTCGCCGGCAATGCACTCCGCATGTCGCCTGCCACCAACACGATACCGGGCTCCGCTTCGGTCACGGCACCGATTCGTCGGGCCGTCACACCCCCCGTGGCTGCGGCCACGTCCGCGCCAGGGCGAACGGCACAGAGCATCGCGTAGTCGTCGCCGCCCTGCAGCGCCAGGTCCAGCGAGGTCGAGCCCACGCTCGTGGCGACGTCGGCTGGCGTTGCTTCCGACAAGACGTCACCGGCCGCCTCCGCACCAACGCCCGACTCCGCGCACATCCGGTGCAGATCAAGGCCGAGGCCATCGGAGACATCCATCATCGCGTGGACATCCGGCGAACTCGCTGCCCAGCGGCAAAAAGCGACCGGCGTCTGTGGGCGACGGAACGCCGCCACGCACCTCAGTTCGGCGTCACTCTGCGGTGCCCTATCGATCTCCAGCAGCAGGCGTCCGGCGGCGGCCCACCCGAGATCCCCGACGACCCACAACTCGTCGCCCGCGCGCGCGCGCGAGCGCAAGAGCGGCTCCGCGCCGTCAGCGAGTTGCCCGCCGACCGTGGTCACCAGGCCTAGGCTGCTACCCAAACCAACATCACCTCCGACGATCTCCGCACCTGCCGCCCGGGCCCCATCGCGCAGTCCCACGATCAGGTCCTCGAACTCCACCACCGACAGCCCCGCAGGCAATTCCAGCGCGCTCAGTATCCAGCGCGGCTCAGCGCCCATCGCCCAAATATCGCTCGCCGCGATCGTCACCGCGCGATACCCGATCTCGCCGGGCGTGAGCCAGGCGGAAGCGAAGTGGATCCCCTCGCGCTGGCGATCCACGCTCCATGCCTGTTGCCCGGAGCCGCCGTGGAGCACGGCCGCATCGTCGCCCGGGCCGATGGTGCCAGCATCGCGCGCCTCGCCGAGGAGCCTCCGGATCGTCTGCACCAGGTTCCGCTCACCCAGCCCGCCCACGTTCGCGGCCGTCATGAGTCCCCCGCCGACCGCACTGCGGCCCAGGCGCGCGCCTCATCCGCGCTGCCCCATGTGCGGAGCACTTGCCCACGCGCGGCCTCCGACAACAGGCTCCCGAGTTCCGGTCCCGGCTCCATCCCCAGTCGGCGCAGATCCTCGCCCGTGACCCATCGTGGCTCGCGGGCTCTTCGCGCCAGGCGCGCCAGACAAGATGGTGCGCCGGCGCCCACCGCGTAAGCGAGATCGCCCGCAATGGCCGCAGCGGACGGATCGAGCAGCGCCAGGCTCGCGAACTCGGCTTCGTCGGCGCCGCGCAGGCTCGCCCAGCACGCTGCCCGCGACGCCGTACGTGCGAGCTGTTTCGGCCACCGCCGCGCAGCCAGGGACGCTGCCAGCGAGTCGCTGCTGCCGCCTTGCTCCAGATCGAACAGCATCGCGGCAAGCCGTCCGGTGAGGCGATCTTCGGTAGCCCCACCGCGCGCCTCGTGAGTCGCCCACGCTCGTGCCCCAGCGTCGGTGCGCCGTGCCCCCAGTGTCACCGCGCCGACGCCGATACTCCACGCCAACTCCAACGCCTCGACCCAACCCGCCGAGGAGAGGATTGACTGCCATTCGTTGCTCACACGTTCAGCGGCCACCCCGCCGAGCGCCGGCACGTTGGCGCGCAGCATTGACCGCGTTCCATCGCCGAGGCTGAAGCCGGGAAGGTCACCGGCGTAGCGAACGCCGCGCATCACGCGCAGCGGGTCGGCGGCTATCGTCGCGGCCGATACAGGGCACAACTGCCCTGCCTGCAGATCCTGCAGGCCACCGTGCGGATCGACCAATGCGGCGCGCGCCTCCCCGGCAACTGGCAGCCGCAGGGCCATGGCGTTGATGGTGAAGTCACGGCGTGAGAGGTCTTCCGCCAGGGTGCCGATGGCCGCGGCGATATCCACTGGACGCCCGTACCAGCGAAAGCGGTGGGTGTTCTGAAAGTCGTCGCCGATACTCGCGGGCCGCGAGCCGCGCTCGTGCTCCACCGCATCGATCACGCCCGTCAGATCTCGCTCGGTGATCAGATCGACATCCTGTGGGTCGCGGCCCAGCAACGCGTCGCGAATCGCCCCACCCACCAGGATTAGTCCGTTTCCTGCATCCGAGAGGTCCGCCAGGCGTCTCAGGTGGGGCTCGCGCAGCAAGCTGTCGAGACGCGGCCAGTCCACTTGATCTCTCACCTCAGACCTCTACCACGGACTTCTGGCTCGGAACCTCAGGCTCAGGACTGGGACCCTAGCAGGCCCTTGAGTTCGTCCATGAACGCGTTCACGTCGCGGAATTGGCGATACACCGACGCGAAGCGCACGTAGGCAACCTCGTCGATATCGCGCAGCTGATCCATCACCTGTTCGCCGATCTGCTGGCTGTCGATCTCCCGCTCTCCCTGCTCCTGGGCGACCGCCTGCACCTCGTCGCAGATGGACTCGAGTTGCGAGCCTGTGACCGGCCGCTTCTCGCAGGCACGAAGCAGCCCGTCCATCAGCTTGGCGCGATCGAACCGCTCGCGGCTCCCGTCTTTCTTCACCACCATCAGTGGAGTCAGTTCGACCTGTTCGTACGTCGTCATCCGCCGGCCGCAATCGAGGCACTCGCGACGACGACGGATTGCCGTGCCATCGCGACTATCACGCGAATCCACGACCTTGTGTTTGCTCAGACCGCAATAGGGGCACTTCATGACGCTTCTCTACCTTCGCCTCGAACGCCCGCCACGGGCAGTGAGGAGCCGCACGATACGGTCGGATTATACCGCCCGCGGCGGCTGTTTCTCTGCGCCTAGATTCCGCCCCAGGCCGCGGAACGTCTCAGAGACAAGGCCGCCGCGCACGAGCAGAACGAGGCCGACGGCGGCTAGCGGAAGGAAAGCGACCGCGTGACTGATGATCGCGTAGGCCACCGCCGCGTCATTGTCCACGCCAAACAGCCCTACCAGGCCGAGTTGCGCGACCTTGTGAAATGCGCCCACTCCCGCGGGCGTCGGGACGGCGGCGCCCACCACGAGCAATGTCAGGAGCGGAATCGCGCCGTACCAGGGGACCGCGATGTCGACGGCCGCGAACAGCAGCACATAGGTAAGCACCACAGTCGCCCAGAGGGCGACCGAGCGCAGCAACACCCGCAAGACAGCCATCCGACTGCGCAACCCGGACATACCCGTGAGAAAGGAAACGAGTACTCTCGCCGCCGCAGCCGGCAGCAACCGCTCAACACCCGACTCCACCCTTCGACGGATGGACGTATTGCGCGCGGCAGCGATCCCCACAACGCCACCCACCGCAAGAGCTGCTAGCAGCCCCATGCCGGCAGACCGCAGCACCGTCATCGTGGCGGCGCCGTCGACGGTCAGTGCTGTTGGGGCCGGCGCCAGCAGGAGATAGCCCGCCAGCAGGGTGAGGATCGCAACCACGTCGAACAGCCGCTCGAGAACTACGGAGCCAAGTCCGGCGCTCGCGGCGACGGGCGCCCGGCGCGAGAGAAACACCGGCCGCGCTACCTCCCCCAGCCTGCCCGGCAGCAGCACCGACACCGACCAGCCCATCAGAATCGCGGCCCAGAGGTCGCGCACGGCATAGCTCCCGAGCGGTGACAGCAACTGCCGCCAGCGCCAGGCACGCTGCAGACTCGTGAACGCGACCGTCAGGCATGCCAGGGCCACCAGGCGCAGGTCAGCCTGGCGCAGAAGGATGGCGACCTGAGACAAATCCGCGCGGCGCAGGAACCATGCGACCAGGGCCACTGCCAGGACAACGCCAACCACGAACTGTGTTCGCCTGGACATTGGATCGGGTTCTCGGTTGGCGGTGCGCAGGAGATTCCGCCGAACCGTACCGGCTGGGCAGTTGCGTCGCAATCGAATAGACTGCGCGGCTCTATCCGCCGCCAATCCACGCAGCGAGCCATGTCCACTAACCCCGACGTCGCCAACGCGATCGCGGCGGCTGGACGCGACCTGAACAGCCGCGGCCTACTCGCCTCGTACGAGGGCAACATCAGTGTCCGGCTGGACTCTGAGCGTCTGCTCACAACGCCCACCGGGGTGCATAAAGGCCGCCTCGACCCGGGCGAAATGGTAGTGGTGGATCGGCGCGGCGCGGCCATCGGTGGCGGCCAGCCCTCGTCCGAAATCAAACTGCACCTGGCCATCTACGAGGAACGCGAGGACGCGGGCGCGATCGTCCACGCCCATCCGCCCACGGCTACCGGGTACGCCGTCGCTGGCAAGGAGCTGCCCCGCGCCGCACTCGCGGAGACCGTCGCGATGTTCGGGTGTGTGCCGGTGGCGCCCTACGGCACTCCTTCGACGGAAGCTCTCGCCGACTCGGTGCGCGAGCCGATCCGGACTTTCGACGTCGTTCTGTTGGCCAACCATGGGGCGGTTACTGTGGGCGCTGACCTGGAGCAGGCCGTCGAGCGCATGGCACAGCTCGAGCACTTCGCCCACATCGCCCTCGTTGCCCATCTACTGGGAGGCGCGCACAGCTTCAGCCCCGCCCAGGTAGACGAACTCTCGCGCCTGCGACAATCTGCCGGTGCCGGGCCCGTCCCTTCAGCCTGTTACCCTGCGGCAGACGAATCCGGCAACATTACGCTCACCCGCAAGGAACTCGTCGGTTTGATCGCCGACGCCGTACGACGCATCCGCTAGCATGGAGGCGGATGACGGCCGGCGCGCTTGGAACCAGGAGGAACTGTGATGGCAGAATACGGGGAAGCCCTCGGGCTGGTGGAAACACGTGGCTTCGTGGGGATGGTGGAGGCCTCCGACGCGATGGTGAAGGCCGCCAAGGTCACGATCATCGGTTACGAGAAGGTCGGCGGTGGCCTCGTTACAGCGATCGTTCGAGGCGATGTCGCTGCCGTGAAATCGGCGACCGACGCTGGCGCTGCCGCGGCACGCCGCGTAGGCGAGTTGGTCTCGGTGCACGTGATCCCGCGTCCGCACGACAGTCTTGAAGAGACTCTGCCGATCGGACAGAGCACCTAGCCGAACGGAGTCGCAGCAGTGTTCCTGGCACGCGTCGTCGGTTCTGTCGTGGCCACTCATAAGGACCCGCGGCTGGAGAGCCTGAAGCTCCTCCTGGTGGTACCGGTGACTCCTGACGGCGAAGACGAGGGCGGCTATCAGGTGGCGGTCGACACTGTGAATGCGGGGTTTCGCGAAACGGTGATCTGCGTGCGCGGATCGTCCGCGCGCATGGCGCATGGCATCGGCGATCGGCCGGTCGACACCGCCATCATCGGCATCGTCGATAGCGCCGATCTAGACGAAGCCTGAGCTGACGCGCCGTGGACCTCGCGCGCGTCGTCGGCACCGTGGTGAGCGTGGTCAAGGACCCGCAACTTGTCGGCATCAAGCTACTGCTGATTCGTCCGGTCGACCCACAGGGCCAGTTCACGGGAAGCGCCATGATCGCGCTCGATGCGATCGGCGCGGGTCCTGGTGAGACAGTCTTCTACGTAACCGGTAAGGAAGCGTCGTTCGCGTTCCTGCCAGAGCACGTGCCGGCGGATGTTTCGGTTGTCGCGATCGTCGACCACGTGGACGAGTCCACCGACGCTCGCGGCAAGCGGAGGCAGACATGATTCTCGGACGCGTCGTGGGAACTGTCGTCGCGTCGCAGAAACACGAGAAGTACGCCGGCAGTAAGCTCCTCCTCGTGCAGCCCGTGAACTTGGCGGGCGACGATGATGGCGATGAGTTGATCGCTGTCGACAGCGTAGGCGCGGGGGCGGGCGAGACCGTTCTTGTCGTGCAGGAGGGCCGGTCGACCAGCATGGCCATGGGGACCGACCTGGCGCCCGCCAATGCCGCCATCGTTGGCGTCGTCGATCAGGTAGACCTGCACGACTGATCGCGTCCGCAGAATCTCATCAGTGACAATCTCAGGAGAACGTTCGTGAGCGCCAATCTGTTGCTCGGCAAGCCCGTCCAGGGGGCTCTTCTCGAAGAGGTAACCGCCGCCACACGCGCCATCACAGACGCGGGGCATCGGCCGCCGCACCTGACGGCGGTACTGGTCGGCGGCGACCCGGCGTCGGCGATCTATGTGCGCACCAAGACCACCAAGTGCCGCGAGGTCGGTTTCGGGTCCGAGGGCATCATTCTCCCCGAGGAGACGACCACCGAGGAACTGTTGGCCATCGTCCGTAGACTCAACGGAGACGACAAGGTTGACGGCATCCTGGTGCAACTACCTCTGCCCAAGCACTGCGACACCAAGACCGTGCTCGATGCGGTGGACCCGGCCAAGGACGTCGACTGCTTCCACCCGCATAACACCGGTCTGCTGGTCCAGGGCCGCCCCCGTTTTGCCCCGGCCACGCCCGCTGGGATCATCGAGTTGCTCGAGCGCAGCGACATCGAGATCTCAGGCAAGCACGCGGTGATCATCGGCCGCAGCGACATCGTCGGCAAGCCCATGGCAATGCTGCTTTTGCACCGTCACGCGACCGTCACCATCTGCCATTCCCGCACGCCGGACCTTGCCGCGGTCTGTCGCGGCGCTGACATTCTGGTAGCCGCCGTGGGCGTGCCGGGACTCGTGACCAGGGATTTCGTGGGGCCGGGCGCCGTGGTCATCGACGTCGGCATCAACCGCGTTGCCGACCGGGCGCAGGCCGCCGAGATCCTCGGCGATGCAGCCGACTGGGCTCGCTTCGAGGAGCGGGGCTACCTCGTTGTCGGAGACGTCCGGCCCGATGTGGCCGAGGTTGCCGCGGCAGTAACTCCGGTTCCCGGTGGTGTTGGGCCTCTCACGATTGGCATGCTGTTGGTGAATACCCTCGCCGCGGCACGCGGCCGGCGCGACATCGGCAACGCCGGCTGACGGCCGGTGGCCGCCACGACACTGCGCGTCGGACTCACCGGCAACATCGGCGCGGGCAAGTCCACCGTGGCGGCGCTGCTGGATGGACCCGGCTTCATGATCGTGGATGCCGACCGCCTCGGCCACCTGGTCCTCGAGGATGATGAGGCGCGCGAGCTGATCGTCGATCAACTCGGTGCGGACATCCTCGACGCCACCGGCAGAATCGACCGAACGCTTCTGGGCAAGCTCGTTTTCAGTGATTCAGGGGCTCGCGAGCGGCTCGAAGCGATCGTGCACCCGCGAATCAGGGCGACCGAGGATGAGCGCGTTGCCACGTGGGGCGTGACCCCGGGCATCGCGGTGACTGAGGCTGCCCTCCTGGTCGAGACCGGCGGCCACGAGCGCTATCACCGGCTGGTGGTGGTGAACGCACCGCGGCACACGCGGGTGGCGCGCCTGGCCGTTCGAGGTATGCGCCCGGCAGATGCTGAACGGCGCATGGCGGCCCAGATGTCCGACGCCGACAAGGCAGCTGCCGCGGACTATGTCGTAGACAACGGTGGAGATCCCGAAGACACCGCCGCACAGGTCGCGACGGTCCGTGAGCATCTCCAGGAGGACCTGCGCGCACTCTGCGCCGGGCTCAGCCTTCCACCTCGCCAACGGTGAAGTCGATCCGCGGGTCACATCCGACCGTCACCCTGGCAATGCGGTAGGTCTCGCCCACCGCCTGGCTGCGCAGTTGCTCCAACAGCCATGTTGCGACCGCAACCGGCGAAGCGTCCGTCGCGCGCAGCTCCTCCGTTTCCTCGAGGGTCGCGCCCTGCAGACGCGCCAGCAGATCGTCCGTCTGCTGCCGCAGCTTGCGAAAGTCAACGACGATCGCGATGCGGTCGAGTTGTTCGGACGCGGCGCATACCGATACCCGCCAGCGGTGCTCGTGAACGGGGATCTCCGCTCCGTCCGCCCCCAACCCATGGCTGGCAACGAATTCCACGTCGACCTGTACGCCGTAAGAGTCACTCAATCCTGGCGCTCCTCAGCCATGGTGTTCCACCGATGGCAATGCAGGCAGCGCGCAAATAGCTCCACGCTCTTGAATCCACAGCGCAGGCAGACGAACGGATCCATGAGGCGCGAATCGTCGAGCACCGCTTCGAGCATCTCGCTGAACTCCTCGATACCGCCGCCGCGCTGCCGCAGCAATCGCCACACCTCCCGCTGTACGGCGAGCGACCCCGGTCGCTCGCGCAGCGCCCGCTGCAGAATGAGCTCCGCTTGCTCAGTATCACCCTGTGCGAGGCGAACTCGGGCCAAGTACAGCCCGGCTCGCCAGGCACGCGCGTCGCGTTCCAGAATGGACTCACAGGCTGCTGCCAGCGGCGCATCATCGGCCAGTACCTCGCACAGTTCGGCCAGCGTGGACAAAGCCGCTGTGGCCCACGGGGTCGGTGCACCGACGGCCTGCTCGAGCTGTTCGAGCGCCTCGGCGTGCCTGCCGTTGCTCATGAATGACACGGCAAGCCCTTGGCGTGCCGGCGCGTAGTCCGGTCGAATGTCCAGCGCGGTGCGGAAGTGCCGCGCGGCCCGTTCGGGATCGTGGCCGACGAGCGCGCGGCCCCACTCAGTTTCGAGGGCCGCCAGAAGGTTCGGCTCGGTCCCACGCGAGGCGCGCTGGATTCGTCTTTGGAAGGCAAGCGCGTCTTCCCATCGCCCGGTCTCTTCGGCGATCCGCTGCAGCCCATACAAACACGCGACGTTGTCCGGCTCTCGCTCAGCCACCTCACGAAACGTCCGCTCGGCGCGATCGACAAAGCCGGCCCGTTTGAAATCCATCGCGAGGCAGAACAACACCTGCGTACGTTCCCATTCGGACAGGTTCGGTCGGTGCAGGAGACTCTTGTGAGCATCGATCGCCCGCTCTGTCTGCCCGCTCTCTCGAAACAGGTTGCCAAGCGCCAGGTACGCCTCCACCGCCTCGGTTTCCTGGCGCACCGCCTGTGACAACTCGCGGATCGCCTGGTCCGGCTCGTGCGAAACGAGGTAGTTCAAGCCGAGAAGATAGTGGGGCCGGCCACGGCGACTGGGCGACTTCGAGGCCGGCGTGCGGACGCGAGCCCACAGGTCACCTAGCAGAGCACCCACCGCCAACAGGGCAAGCGCCATGCCGAGCGTCAGGGGCCAGCCTCCCCCCATCAGCCCTTCCCTGCCCGATCCTGATAGTCGGCCATCACCTGCTCCCCGAGGCCTCGCGCCTGGACGATGTCATCGATCAACTCACGGAGAGCGCCTCGCCCTCCAGCCGTCGACAGAACCCAGTCGGCCTCCGCCAGCACCCTGCGATTGGCATCGGCTACCGCAACGCCGAGGCCGGCGCGACGCATGGCGGGGAGATCGACCAGGTCGTCGCCCAGGAACGCCGTGAGGTCGGAGTCGATTCCCAGATCCGCCTCCACTTCTGCGCACGCCGAGACCTTGTCGAACGTAGCCTGTCGCAGGCTCAGGACTGGTAGCTCGGAGAATCGCCGGGCAACCGCGGCCGATTCGCGAGCCGTCACCACCAGGACTGGCAGCCCGATGACGCGAGCGATGTAAACCGCGCTCCCATCGCGAACATTGAAGATCTTGGTCTCTGTATCGGCGCCCGTGTAAGCGATCGACCCGTCCGTGAGCACACCGTCGACGTCAGTCGTCAGGAGCCGCAGGTCGCGGAGCCGCTCTTCGTACTGCTCGCGCGTCAGCCTGGCCATCAGATCATCTGGGTACGCCACAGGTCGTGCAGATGCACGACCCCGACGAGACGAGCGGACTCGTCAGTCACCGTCAGACAGGTGATCCGGCCCTCCTCCAACAGACGCAGCGCCTCGGTGGCGAGGGCATCCGGACCGATCCGTGCGGGATCTACCGTCATGCATTCGGCCACGGGCAGGTCGAGAGATGTCTCGCGCTCCATCAGCCGGCGCAGATCGCCGTCGGTCAGAATGCCGGCAACGCCTTGGTCAGGATCACAGATGACCGTCATCCCGAGCCCCTTGGCGCTCATCTCGGCAACGGCGTCGCGCAGCGGTGCGGCCTGAGGCACGCATGGCAGCTGAGCGCCCGTGTGCATGACCGTGGCGACGCGAAGGAGACGCCGGCCAAGCGATCCACGGGGATGGAAACCGGCGAAGTCCTCCGGCCCGAAGCCGCGCTCCTGCAGTAGAGCCATCGCCAGCGCGTCACCCAGGGCGAGCGCGGCGGTCGTGGAGGCGGTTGGCGCGAGCCCTAGCGGGCAGGCCTCCTCCTCTATCCCCACGTGCAGCACAACGTCAGACTCCCGGGCCAGCGATGAATCCATGTTGCCGACAAACGCGATCAAGCGAACATCGAGCCGGCGCATTGAAGGCAGCAAGCCGACAATCTCAGCCGTGTTGCCGGAATGGCTGAGCGCGATGACCGCGTCGCCATCGACGATCATACCGAGATCCCCGTGGCCGGCCTCGGCCGGATGCAGGAAGAAAGCGGGGCTGCCGGTGGAAGCCAGCGTACCCGCCAGCTTCTTCGCTATGATCCCCGACTTACCCATCCCGGTACAGACGATGCGGCCGGAGCACTCGAGCAGCACGTCCAGTGCAGCACCGAAGGCCGCCTCGTCGAACTCACGTTCGAGCTTCTCCAGCGCCTCCGCCTCGGTGCGCACCACCTGGCGCGCGACTTCCAGACTGATCCTACGCCGCTCGGCCTGATCGCCGCCCGAGCCTTCACTCATCAGACGTCTCCTGCACGGCCGCGTGCACCCGCGTGACGCGATCGAGCAACCGCGGCAACCTCACGAGCGGCAACTGCGTCGTCGCGTCGCTCAGCGCGGCCGGCGGGTTCTCGTGCACCTCGATGAACAACACGTCGACCCCCGCGGCTACGCCAGCGGCGGCAAGCGGCACCGCGAACTCAGGCTGGCCACCTGTTCGCCCGCCGGCAGCTGCAGGCTATGGGTCACATCCAGGATCACCGGGTAGCCGAGCTTCGCGAGCACGGCGAGACCCTTGAAGTCCACGACCAGGTTGTTGTACCCGAAGGAGGCTCCGCGCTCGGTGATCAGAATCCTCTCGTTGCCCGCCGCCGCTACCTTCTCCGCAACCTTGCCCATGTCCCACGGCGCTAGAAACTGCCCCTTCTTCAGATTCACGGGGAGTCCGGTCTCGGCGGCGGCGACGATCAAGTCCGTCTGGCGGCAAAGGAACGCGGGAATCTGCAGAACATCCACGACCTCGGCAGCGGCAGCGACCTGGCGCACATCGTGCACGTCGGTGAGCAAGGGAACTCCTAGGGCGTCCCCCACCTCTTCGAGTATGCGTAAGCCCTCATCGGGTCCCGGACCGCGGAAGGAATCTCCCGACGTCCGGTTGGCCTTGTCGTACGAGGCCTTGAACACCCAGTCCACTCCAGCGCTCGCCACGACTTTCTGGATCTGCTCGGCCAACTGCAGAGCATGGTCGCGGCCCTCGATTACACACGGCCCCGCGATCAGGCCCAGCGCCCCTCCGCCGAAGGTCACGCCGTTCGCGATTCGAACACTGCTCATTACGTCAGGCCGAAGCCACGTCCTGCGTGGCTTCAGCGGCGACCCAGGAGCCCTTCTCGCGTGCGGCCTTGCACGTGTGCGCCGCGGCGATGAAGGCCGAGAACAGAGGATGAGCGTCGAGCGGGCGCGACTTGAACTCAGGATGGAACTGACAGGCAAGGAACCACGGGTGGCCCTCCAGCTCAACAATCTCGATGAACTTGCCATCGTCCGACCGGCCGCTCAGTCGTAAGCCAGCCTCCACGAGCGGCACCTCGAACGCCTGGTTGAACTCGAAACGATGGCGATGTCGCTCCGAAATGCGCTCCTCGCCGTAAGCCTGCGCGGCAAGGCTGCCCGGCTGGAGATCACAGGTGTACGCCCCGAGGCGCATCGTCCCACCGAGCTCGTCGACGCCCAGCAGATCGCGCAACTTGTAGATCACTTTGTCGCGCCCACGGCCTTCGTGAAATTCGAACTCCGCGCTGTCGGCTGCGTCACCGAGTTCCGCCACGTTCGCGGCGAACTCCATCACGGCTGCCTGGAATCCCAGACAGATTCCGAACGTCGGGACGTTCTGCACGCGGGCAAAGCGGATGGCGTCGAGCATCCCGCTCACGCCGCGCACACCGAAGCCGCCGGGAATGAGGACCCCATCAGCGTCGGCGAGCACATCCGCCGCGTCCTCGCCTTCCTCGAAGCGCTCGGCCTCTACCCAGTCGATGTCAACGCCCAGATCATGGGCGATCCCGCCGTGCACGAGCGCCTCGGCCAGACTCTTGTACGACTCCTCGAATTCGACGTACTTGCCGACAAAGGCGATCTTCACGCGATCGGACGGAGCCTTGTAGGTATCGACAACATGTCGCCACGCGGCCAGATCCGGCTCGCGCATGTCGAGGTCAAGCAGGTCGCAGACGATGCGGTCGAGCCCTTCCTCGTGGAACCGAATCGGCACCTCGTAGATCGACTCGACATCGACCGCTGTGATCACCGCATCCTGCTCGACGTTCGTGAACAGCGAGATCTTGCGCTTGAGGTCGTCCGGCAAGAAGCGGTCGGTGCGACACAACAACACATCCGGCTGGATACCGATCGAGCGCAGATCCCTCACGCTGTGCTGCGTGGGCTTCGTCTTGAGTTCCTTCGCCGCGGCAATGTACGGCACCAGGGTCAAATGGATGAACATCCCGTTCTTGCGACCGACCTCCTGGCGCAGCTGACGAATAGCCTCCATGAACGGCAGGCTCTCGATGTCGCCCGCGGTGCCGCCGATCTCGACGATCACGATATCGGCCGTGTCGGCCAACCCTGTCATGCAGTTCTTGATCTCGTCGGTGATATGAGGGATCACCTGCACGGTGTTACCGAGATAGTCGCCGCGGCGCTCCTTCTGAATCACGCTCTCGTAGATCTGGCCACTCGTGAAGTTGTTGGCCTTGCCCATGCGGGCGAGTGTGAAGCGCTCGTAATGGCCCAGATCCAGATCGGTCTCCGCGCCGTCGTCGGTCACGAAGACCTCGCCGTGCTGAAACGGGCTCATCGTGCCCGGATCCACGTTGATGTACGGGTCGAGCTTGAGCAGATTCACGGAGTACCCCAGCGACTCCATGAGGCTGCCGATCGCCGCCGACGCCAGGCCTTTCCCGAGTGACGAAACGACGCCGCCCGTGACGAAGATGTACTTGGTCATGCCGCTTTCCATGTGCCCCCACCCGCTACGGCTTGTTGTCGTCCATTGAATTGTCGCCCAGCGCAAGCCGGACGCGGTCGAGATCTTCCGGGGTATCGACACCCGGAAGCGACTCCGAGACCGCATACGTGTGCATGCGCTCGCCCGCCTCAAGAACGCGAAGCTGCTCCAAGCTCTCCGCGATCTCCAGTGGCGACCGAGGCATTCTAGCCCACCTCAGAAGCGCCGGAGTCCGGTACAGATAAACCCCCACGTGAATCCAATACGGACCAGGAAAATCAGGAGCGTCCTCGAACTCGAGACGGCCGCGCCCAGCCGTTCCCGTGTCATCCTGCCGCGTGCTCGCGGCCGGGCGACAGTACTGCGCCCGCGGGAACGGCAACGGCGCGCGGCTGAAGTACAGCGCGGTCCCCTCGCCGTCGACCACCACTTTCACCGTGTTCGGGTCCCAGAGATCCTCCGCTGCGCGCAGGGGCGCGCGCAGCGTCCCGAAATCAACTCCAGACTCACGGAACGCCCGTAACGCCGCGCCCAGTTCATCGGCGTCAAGCAGCGGCTCATCGCCCTGAACGTTGACGACGATCTCCGCGCCCAGGTCGGCGGCGACGTGAGCGACACGGTCGGTGCCGGAGGCGAACGCGACGGTCGTCAGCACGGCTTCCGCGGCGGTATCCTCCACCGCGTCCACGATACGCTCGTCATCGGTGGCGACGATGACCTTCGCGATGCCCTCTACGGCCGCGCAGCGCTCCACGACGTGCTGTATGAGCGGACGGTCGAGAAGGGTCGCCAGGGGCTTGCCCGGAAACCGGGTCGAGCCGTAACGCGCTGGGATGATCGCGACACAATCCAAGGCAACTCCTCAGGGCCACCGTGGCCCGACCGACGTTACACCGGCGCCGCCCCAGCCTCAAACTGGAGGTTTCTCGACCGCTAGGGCAATAGCACGTCCAGAGTGCGCGGAAGTACCGCGAATTCGGCGGGAAGGCGCCCGGGAAACTCTCCGTCGGCCTCGATGAGCGCGTCGCCGTCCACCCTCAGTGCGGTCACGCTACTAACCTCTACGCCGCGCAGTTGGAGCCGGCGAGGTGAATACGCTTCAGACATCGTGCGTAGCAGGTCAGCCAGGGTCCCGCGCTCGAATCGCGCGAGATGCAGCAGACCGTCGCGCAGCGTGGCCGCGGGCGCGAGCAACAATCCACCACCGAACCGCGGGCCATTGCAGACCGACAGATTGAGCAGATCGTCTGTGGTCTCCGCAGTTCCGGGCTCCGCCCAGACGAACCTCGTCGTCGGCCTCGCTATCACCTCGGGAAGCCCCGCCGCCACATAGGCGAGCGCCCCTGCCTGCTTGAAGAGGCCGCTGTCCTTGACCCTGCGGGCCGATGCGGTGCTGGCGCCCATGTTCGCCGCGTTGAGAAAGAACCGTTCCAAGGTCCCGCCGTCAGTGGTGCAGCGCACTACGCCAACGTCCACGCGCACCGCGCGGGAAGGCTCCGCTCCGGAGATCCGTGCGGGCAGCCCCAGGCTGCGCGCGAAGTCACACCCGGTGCCGACGGGAATGACGGCGAGCGCGGGACGCACCCCGGCGTTCGCAGCGAGGATCCCGTTAACGACCTCATGCACGGTGCCATCACCTCCGACGGCCACCACCACGTCGATACCCTCGGACACGGCCGCGGCCGCGAGACGCTCGGCGTCGCCGCGCCTGGTCGTGGCCCTGACACGCAGCCGGCCGGGCCACCCCTCGAGCGCCCCGCGCAGCGGCCCGAAGCGCCGCGCCCCGCGGCCACCGCCGGCCGCCGGGTTCACGATGGCCAGGATTCGTCGCGTTGGCGCTGACTTACCTGTCATTCGAGGTCCATGGCAACAGCCCGATGGGCTTCCTTGACTCACTGGGGGTCCCGCCCTATCGTAGCGGCGCCAGGTCGAGGAACCAAAACTGCGAAGTTCTTGTCGTCCACCGCACGAGCTCCGGCGCCGTGCGGCTCCGCTTTCAAGCCCCGAATCCGGGATGTCTGAGGCAGCAGCCTGACATGATCAGCGAAGCAATTGGACGCGCTGGGCTGGCGCTCAAGGCGATGATCGCCCACATCGTGGGCGCAGCGGGCATCCCCCCGAACGTACTCACCCTGTCATCGTTGGTGCCCATGGCCCTGGCGGGGTGGAACCTGGGGCAAGGCAATCTCGGCGCTGCCGCCGCATGGACTCTGGTCGGCGGCGTTCTCGACCTGATCGATGGCGCCGTTGCGCGTTTGAGCGGCAAGACGTCCACGTTCGGGGCCGTCCTCGACTCGGTGGTCGATCGCGCCTCGGACACCCTCGTGTACGTGGGCGGCATCTATTACTTCCACGTAACAGGGCAGTCGCTGTACGTGATCCTGGGCGCCATTGCTTTGGGCGGAGCGATTGGGGTCTCCTACACCCGAGCGCGGGCCGAGAACGTCATCCCCGAATGCCGGGTCGGTTTCACCGAACGCGGCGAACGCCTGGGGCTCATCATCTTCGGGCTCTTTCTGGACCGCCTGGGCCAAGCCTTCATGCTGCTCGCCTTCCTCGCCTGGCTGACAACCGTTCAGCGCCTGCTGCACGCCTATCGCGTGATCGCCCGTGTCGAGCGTGCCGGCGGCAGCGTCGAGAACCTGCCGGTCGGGCTTGCCATCTGGGGCACCGTAGGCCGCTGGCTCTTCCTGAACTGGCCCCGTGGCTCGTGGCAGTACGATCTGGTCTGCGCAGCCATCATCGCTGCGCTCTGGTACCTGCCCCAGCTCTGACGGCGGTTCGTTTCCGGGTTCAGTGCCCGCGAGTTACTACGAAGGCGGGCAGCTCGCCCAGGGCCTCACGAGCCTCGCTGGGCGGCAACGCCGCGAGCGCTGTGCGCGCCTGCTCGGCGTACCGAATGGCTACCTCGCGCGTGGCGTCGAACGAACCGGCGCGCCGCATCGCGGCTACAACCTGACCGAAACACAGGCCGGTCTCTTCTGCATCGCCCAGCGCCCTGAGCGCCGTAGCGCGCTCGTCTTCTGATCCGTTCTCGAGCAGATGGATCAACGGGTACGTCATCTTGCCTTCGCGCAGATCTGCACCGACTTGCTTCCCCAGCTGGTCCGCGTCCGCAGCGTAGTCGAGAAGGTCATCGATCAGCTGGAAGGCAACGCCAATATCGTGGCCGAACGTCTCGAGCGCCGCCTCTTGTTCCTGGCTGACGCCCGCGAGCACGCCCGCCGCCAGCGTGGATCCGGCAAACAACGAGGCGGTCTTGCGATCGATGATGTCCATGTAGGTCGCGATGTCGAGTTCCGCGTTGCCGTTGTGCAGTACATCGAGCATCTCGCCCTCGACGAGACGACTCGTCGCTTCGGTCAGGACCTCGACCAGGCGTAACTTGCCCAGGGACACGCTGAGCGCCAGCGCGCGCGCGTACAGGAAATCACCGAACAGCACCGCGAGCTGGTTCCCCCACACGCGATTCGCGGGCTCGCTGCCACGCCGCTTGACCGCGTCATCAACGATGTCATCGTGAACCAATGACGCCGTGTGGATGAACTCGACGATCACCCCCAGATCGATATCAGCGTCACCCTTGTAGCCACACGCCTTGGCGCAGAGCGCGACCAGCGCTGGACGTAGGCGCTTGCCTCCGTTGCCCAGCAGGTACGTCGCCACGTCCTGGATCAACGGAATCTCGGAAGCCTGGAGCTCCCGGATTCGCGCCTCGATCAACTCCAGGCGATCTTTCGCCAGGTGATACGCGGCGGTCTGCGTGTGGACAGGTTGACCTTGGGAATGCATACGTGGGGCCTCAGTTGCCCAGGTTCTCGACTTCGACGCCAGGCGGAATCGTGAACTGAAACAGCTCATCTGCCAAGTCGGCACCGGGTTCGATCTCCGTGAAGCGGAACTCGTTCGGCTCGCCGAAGAGACCGAAAGATACCAGCCTTACGATGATCGCGGCGTCCGGTTCGACTTCTAACATCAACTGAGAGTAATCCGTGTCCGGCACCAGCGGCTCGAGCAGGAGCTGAATGTTCCCGGGAGACAGCTTGGTTCGCCACTCCGTGCCCGACACAACGAAGTCCTCGCGCATGTCACCCTGGCCGCTCAGGTACAGCAGCGCGTTGCCCCGCTGCGCGAACTCGCTCTGCGCTCGTACGTGCACCTGCATCTCTGCGGGCAGATACCAGTAGAGCTTCTCTCCATCTGTCACCAGCACGCGGCCGCTCTCGTCGTACGCAACGCGCATGCGGCCTGGCGCCCGCATCTGCCAGGAGCCGGTCGCGATCTTCGGGGGCATCCCGGGGCGAGTTTCCTGCCGCTGCTCGAACCGAGCGCTCATACTCTGGCCGCGGTAGTTCTCCTGCACGCGCGCCAGCAGTTCCTCAACAGGCAGTTCCTGCATCGCGGCACCAGCTTGCCCGGCGCCACCGGTACCGGTCACAACCAGTACCAGCAGCACTCCGCACGCGATCCTTCCTCGTCTCACTCGACCTCCACGTCAGCCGTCTGTCCGGGCCAGCCCAGCCTGCCCCATCCTGTTAATATAGCTCGATCTGGGCGCTGCCCGCTCTGGCAATTTGCGCCGGCCTTCATCGGTCTCTTCTCGTCTTGCACCAGGCCAGCCTATGTCCGCACGCACCGTTATCCTGAACACCCTCGATCCCAGCGGTCAGCAGGGTTTGGCGATCGATGTGCAGGCAGCTTTTGAGGCCGGGGCCACCGACGTTATGCCCATCGCGACCTCAACTCTGGTCGACGGCGCGATGCACGCCGTCGACGCGAAGGTACTCGCGGCGACGCTGGCCGCGGCGTTGGAACACCCTGTTGAAGCGCTGCTCGTGGGACGCCTCCCGAGTTCCAAGGTCGCTGGCGTGATCGCTGCCGCCCTGGCCCACAACCTGCCCGAGACCATGGTCTTCGCGCCGGGCGAGTTTGTCCCTTCGCGGGCGTGGTTCGCCGGCTCGGCCGAAAGGCAGCAACGAGCCCACTTTCAGACCCTCACGCGCGAGTGCACCGTGGCGGTAATGACCGCTGCACAGGTCACGGCGTGGCTGGGCAACGGCGAGCTCGGCAACGAGCAGGCGGGCGAACACCTGTGTTCAGCGGGCGCCTACGCCTCCTGGATCCGCGACGCTACGGGTTCTGTGCGTGCACTGGACCACATCATCACCGGCGAGCACAAAGCCGTCCTCGACTATCCTGGTATCAGCGACACCGAGCCCGACAGGATTCCCGGGGCGCTCACTTCGCTGCTCGCGGGCGGACTGACGCTGGAAGAAGCCGTCGCTGGCGCGCAGCGCCACGCCGCGTGCCCGAACACCAGCGGCGCCGCGGTTTGTCGTTAGGCGGATGCCGCCTCTGGACGACCTGCCGGCGCGAACGCTCCCCTACTCGGACTGTTGTTCCGCTCTCTCGGTGAAGCTCGGCACGGACTTGGCATCGATCCGCGGGAAGAGTGCCTCGCCTTTCTCGACACCGCCCGCGCTCGAGACAGACAGGAATCGCCGATCACCCGCGTAACGGTAGTCAGCCAGACTCCCCTCGCCTCCCAACGATTCCCAGAGCACGCTCATCTGACCGGGCATCACGGGAAACAGGAGCGCAGCGAGGCTCTGCAGGATCGATCCTGACGTGCGCATGACCTCGTCGTACAGCGCACCGGCCGCCGGGTCCTCGTCGCGTTCCTTACACAGGCGCCAGGGCTCCGTGTCCTGGATGAGCTTGTTGGTGGCAGCCAGGGCCTCCCACAGCCGTCGCAACGCGGTCGCAAAGCCCAACGCAGCGAAGTCGCGCTCGAAGTCCGCGGCCGCGGCGTTGAATCCGTCGATCACCGGCTGGGTCGCTGCCGTTGGCTCACCCGGGGTGAAAGTGCCGCCATCGCGAGCGACGAGGTTGAGCACCCGCGACGCGAGGTTGCCAAGATCGTTGGCAAGGTCCGAGTTGATGCGCTCAACCAATCCGGCAGCGGCAAAATCGCCATCCTGACCGAACGGCATCTGCCGCAAGGCGAAGTAACGCAATGCGTCCGCGCCGAATTCGTCGATCAGCCGATTCGGATCGACGACGTTGCCCATGCTCTTGGACATCTTTTGCCCCTCGAACGTCCACCATCCGTGCGCAAAGATCCTGCGTGGCAACGGCAACTCCAACGCCATGAGGATCGTCGTCCAGTAGACCGAATGAGTCGTGAGGATGTCCTTGCCGATCAGGTGGTAGTCCGCCGGCCAGAACGGGCCGTACAGATCGTCGGCCGGTGTCCCGTCGTTCAGGTAACGGAGCGCGGTGCAATAGTTCAGCAACGCATCTACCCAGACATAGCAGACATGGTCGGTCGCAAACGGTAGCTCCACGCCCCAGCCGAGCCTCGACTTCGGGCGGCTAATCGACAGGTCACCGAGCGGCTGGCGCAGGAACCCGAGTACCTCGTTGCGCCGCGAGTCAGGCTGGATCACTAACTCACCCGACTCGATCGCACCGACGAGGCGATCCTGAAAGGCACTCATCTTGAAGAAGTAGTTCGACTCCTTCACGAACTCCACCTTGCCGGCAGCCTTCAGACGCTCGATCTCAGTGTCATCGGTGACAAACATCTCCTCGCTGACGCTGTACCAGCCTTCGTAGTCCTGCTCGTAGATCCAGCCGCCATCCCAGAGCTTCCGCAGCGCCGCCTTCACCTGCTCCTTGTGCTCCGGATCGGTGGTGCGGATGAATGCGTCATTGGAAATGTCGAGCCGCTCCCAGAGGGCGCGGAAGTTCTCGTGCAGCTCGTCGCAGTGCGCCTGTTCGCTCAGCTCACGCGCCGCCGCGGCCTGCGCCACCTTCTGCCCATGCTCGTCCGTACCCGTAAGAAAGAACACGTCCACCGAACGCATGCGGTGAAACCGCGAGATCGCGTCGGCGGCTATCGTTGTGTACGCGTGCCCCAGGTGAGGGACATCGTTGACGTAGTAGATCGGCGTGGTGATGTAGAAACGCTCGTCGCCCATCGCGCTCAGAACTCCGGAATGTGATGCCGCGACAGCGAACAGCGCGGCGAGTGGGTCAGTCTACTCAACGCGCTCCTAAGCTGCCGGCGTCTTATCGCGATATCCGCACAGGTCGCTCACCGCACAGCCGACGCACTGGGGTTTGCGCGCGTGGCACACCTCGCGACCGTGTCGGATGACGTTCATGTGGAGAACGAAATGCGTGCCATCCGGCACCGCGTCGCGCAATTCGAGGTTGGCGACGGCCAGGTCACGCGTCTTGTGAATTCCGATTCGATGCAGCACCCGGTATACATGGGTGTCGACCGGGAAGGCGGGCCGCCCCAACGAGAAGAGCAGGATGCAGTTGGCGCTCTTGGCACCGATGCCCTTGATCGCCGAGAGCTCCAGACGCGCTACCTCGACGTCCATGCCCGCCAGGTGGCTGAGGTCGTAGTCGCCGTGCTGCTCGCGCACGCGTGCCAACGTCGCTCGGATCCGTTTCGCCTTCACACGATGCAGCCCCCCGGGCCGCAACGCCTCCTCGACGTCGCCGAGCGGCGCCGCCTCCACATCGGCCCAGTCGGGAAACCTGGACTTCAGCCGCTCCCAGGCGCGGTTGCGATTCGTGTCGCTGGTGTTCTGCGACAGAATCGTCAGAACCAGTTCGTCGACAGGGTCGAGCTGACGCTGTGGGCGCGGCGTACCGTAGACCTCGACGAGCCGCTCATGCAGCGTCGCGAGAGCGTCGTGCTGCGTGCCCCGGGCAACAGACCGACGTCGCTTCCGCGCCACTGGTCGTCCGCCGCTAGCGGTGGATACGCACGGCGAGATACTCGGCCAGGGCGTCGAGTCCGATGCGCTCCTGTTCCGTCGTATCCCGGTCACGAACCGTCACGGCGTTGTCGTCCAGACTGTCGAAATCAAACGTCACGCAATACGGCGTGCCGACCTCGTCTTCCCGTCGATAACGCTTGCCGATGCTGCCGGAGTCGTCGTAGATCGCGTGGAACCGCTTACGCAGATCATCGGCGAGCTTCCTGGCAGGCTCACCGAGCTTCTTGGAAAGCGGGAATACGGCCACCTGGCGCGGCGCAACATGCGGCGCGAGTCGCAGCACGATCCGTTCCTCGCCGGCGACCTCGTCTACTGCGTAGGCGTCGGCGAGCACGGTCAGCAGCGTGCGGTCGAGACCTGCCGAGGTCTCGATCACCGAAGGCACGTACTTCTCGTTGCGCGTGGGATCGAAGTACGCCTGGTCCTTGCCGGAATGCTCGCCGTGCTGAACCAGATCGAAGTTGCCGCGATTGGCTACGCCCTCCAACTCGGCCCAGCCGAACGGGAACTGGTACTCCACATCGGTGGTGTAGCGCGCGTAGTGCGCCAACTCGTCCGTCGCGTGCTCGCGGCGCCGCAGCCGAGACGGTTCGATCCCTAGATGTTCGTACCAGGCATGCCGTGAATCGATCCAGTAGTCGAACCACTCCCGCTCTTCGTCCGGATGCACGAAGAACTCCATCTCCATCTGCTCGAATTCGCGCGAGCGAAAGGTGAAGTTACGCGGCGTAACCTCGTTGCGGAACGCTTTGCCGACCTGGGCGATGCCGAAAGGCACCTTCTGGCGTGAGGACATCTGCACGTTCTTGAAGTTCACGAAGATCGCCTGAGCGGTCTCCGGCCGCAGATAGGCCACGGACTTCGAATCGGTCGCTGCCCCCACGTGCGTCTCGAACATCAGGGCGAACTGGCGCGGCTCGGTAAGCTCGCCGCCGCAGGCGGGACAGCGCGTAGGCAGTTCACCCTCGCCGGGAGGGGAACTGTTGTCGCGATCAGGGAAGATCTCGTCGAGCGTGCCGCCATCGATCGCGCCCTGGATGAGATGATCGAGCCGGAATCGGCGTTTGCATTCGCGGCAGTCCACCATCATGTCGTAGAAGGACTCCACGTGGCCTGAAGCTTCCCAGACCCGCGGGTGCATGATGATGGACGCATCCATGCCGACCACGTCCTCGCGCTGCGACACCATCGCCGACCACCAGGAGTCGAAGATCCGGCGGCGCAGCTCGACCCCGAGAGGGCCGTAGTCCCAGAAACCGTTCAGCCCCCCGTAGATCTCACTACTCTGGAAGATGTAACCCCGTCGCTTGGACAGCGAAACGAGGGCTTCGAGGCTTTCGAGTCGGCTTTCGTCGGTCATCAGATGCGGTCTCTCATTTCGATTTAGAGGGAGTCTTCCATGCCGGCCGCGGCGACCTTTTCGCGCAGCGCCTTGATGTCCTGGGACCGGTCCAGACGGGCAACCAACAGCACGTCGCCCGCCCGCACTATCGCGAGCCCTTCTACGCCAAGCAGAGCAACCTTCTCGCCGGGCGCGTGGACGAGATTGCCGCTCGCGTCCAACGCCGCCACGCCACCGCGGGCGACGTTACCGCCGTCATCGGCCGGAAGCAGCTCGGCGAGTGCCTCCCACGAGCCGACGTCCGACCAGTCGAACTGGGCCTCCACACAGGCCACGTTCGTGGCCTGCTCCATGATGCCGTAGTCAATTGAAGTGGCAGGCATCGCTGCGTAGGCTGCGGCCCGCTCGGCCTCGTCGCTCGCGTCCAGCATGGCCGCTGCGGCGCTGGCGGCCTCAGGGAGATGTTGTTCCATCGCTGCCAGCAGCGCACGGGACTCCCAGACGAACATGCCGCTGTTCCACATGAACGTCCCGGCATCGACGTATTCCTGCGCCGTCTTGCTGTCTGGCTTCTCGCGAAATGCCACTACGTGGCGAACCGGGGCGGCCGCCTCCGGATCGATCTCCAGCGCTGCCGCCACTTCCACATAACCGTAGCCCGTCTCCGCGTAACGAGGCGGAACGCCGAAGGTCACGAGCGCACCCGTGCGCGCCGCCGCGCAGGCGGCCTCGGCCGAGCGTCGCAATCCATCGACGTCCTCGATGACATGGTCTGCCGGAAAGACCAGCATCAGCGAATCCGGGTCACGACGCTGCAACTCTGCCGCGGTCCAGGCGAGGCACGGCGCGGTGTTGCGTGCCTCCGGTTCGGCCAGCAGGTTGGCGGCCGGCAGGTCGGGCAGCTGCGCACGCGTCAGATCAGCGTAGCGCGCCCCGGTCACAACGAGGATCCGCTGTGGGTCGCCCACCAATGCCAGGCACCGGTTCCAGGTCTGCAGCATCATCGATTCATCGCCGATGATCGACAGGAACTGTTTGGGGTGGTCGTTACGCGACAGAGGCCAGAACCGTGTGCCGCTGCCACCTGCCATGATCACCGCATAGGCGTTCGCATCCAGTGCCATGGGTCGTCAGACCTCGCTCGCCACGCCGAGGTCACGCTCGATACGGGCCATCCTCGACTCCACGAGATCCCGAATCTCCGCCAGTCGCTCCGCGGTCTGCGCCTCGAAGCGAAGAATGATCTGCGGACCGGTATTCGACGCTCGCGCCAGCCCCCAGCCGTCTTCGAACTCCACTCGCACGCCGTCGATGGCGATCACGTCATATTCCGCCGCCAACTCGTCGCGCAACCGCTCGCAAATGACGAACTTGTGCTCCTCGGAGGAAGGGTGGCGAATCTCGGGTGTCGAGAACACCTCCGGCAGGTCCGCCAGCTGACCGGAGAACGGACCGTCCTGACGGGCGTAGATCTCCATCAACTTGGCGCCCGCGTAGACGGCATCATCGTGGCCGTAGAAGTTCTCACCGAAGAACAGGTGCCCGCTCATCTCACCGGCCAGCAGGGCCTTCTCCTCGCGGATCTTCTGCTTGATGAACGAATGTCCCGTCTTCCACATCAGCGGCTTGCCACCGTGCGCAGTGATGTCGTCGGCGAGAACCTTGGAGCACTTCACGTCAAAGATCACGGTGGCGCCCGGGTTTCGCGACAGGACGTCGCGCGCCAGAAGCACCGTGAGTCGGTCACCCCATACGATCTCGCCCCTCTCGTCGATCAATCCCACGCGGTCGCCATCACCATCGAAGCCCAGCCCTAGGTCGAACCCACCTTCGAGTACGCGGGCGCGCAGTTCCTCGACGGCTTCGGGAACCGTGGGGTCCGGATGGTGATTCGGGAAGGTCCCGTCGACATCGCAGTACATCTCCTCGACCTCGCAGCCGAGTTCACGATAGAGCCGCGGGGCGATCATGCCCGCGATGCCATTACCCGCGTCGATGATCACCTTCACGGGACGATCGAGCTTGATCCGCTCCTTGACCATGACGAGGTAGGGCTCCACCAGGTCGACCTCTTCGACAGTACCCTCCCCGCTCTCGAAGTCCTCGTCGTCGATCATCTTGCGGATCAACTGAATGTCATCGCCGAACAGGGTGCGTTTGCCGAGAACTGACTTCACGCCGTTGTACTCGCCGGGGTTGTGGCTGGCCGTGATGACGACCCCACCGTCGGCGTTGAGATGGCGGATGCCGAAGTAGACCATCGGCGTGGGCACCGCGCCGGCGTCCAGCACGTCGCAGCCTGCCGCGTTGGAGCCCGCCGCGAACGCCGCCGCCATGGCAGGACTCGACAATCGCCCGTCGCGGCCTACGAGGACGTTCTTGCCACCCTCGCGACGCACGAGCGTCCCGAAAGCACGGCCAATACTCTCGACGATCGACACATCGAGGTCCTTATCGACGATCCCGCGGATGTCATAAGCACGGAAGATCCCCGCCGGGACAGACATGTGGCGCGCTCCTTGGAGAAAAATCTGGATAGCGGCCATTCTTCCACACCTTCGCCGCAGCTACGTGCCCCTGGCGGAGCAGAGCGAGGCGCGCCGGGCCTCTACGTCAATGCGCTATAGCGCCCACTCCGGCAGTGCCCCATCCAGGTCGATTCCGAAGACGATCGGCGCCAGCCACCGGCACACCAGCGTGAGCAGGATGATCCCGATGAAGTTGAGCCAGACGCCGTGCCGCACCATCGCCCGCATGGAGATCGCGCCGGAGCCGAAGATCACCGCGTTGGGCGGCGTGGCCACAGGCAGCATGAACGCGAACGACGCGGCCACCGTTACGGGCAGCATGATGATGAGCGGGTTCACGCCGATGGTTGCGACCGCCAGCACCGCTGCCAGCGGCAACATGATCTCGGCGGTCGCCGTGTTCGAGGTGATTTCGGTTAGGAAGGTCAACAGCGTGGCCGCTAGCAGGATCAGCAGGAACGGTGCCAGCCCCGCCATGAAGCCCATCTGCGCTCCGACCCATGCCGCCGCTCCGGAAGTGGAAATCGCGTCAGCCAGGGCATAGCCGCCACCGAACAAGAGCAGGATCCCCCACGGCATCTTGCGGCGCACCTGCTGCCAGTCGAGCACCGCGCCACGCCCATCGACGCCGCCTGCGGGGAGCACGAAGAGCAGCAGCCCCATCGCCATGGCCACCACGCCGTCGTTAATCGCCGAGCCGGGCAGCAAGCCCGCCCACCCGGGCACCGTGAAGAACGGCAACTCGATTGGCTGGCGGAAGACCCACAACAGTGCCGTGGTGGCGAACACGGCGAACACGCGACGCTCCACTGGCAGCGCGCTGCCCAGTTCGCGAATCTCGGAAGCGATCACAGTGCTGGCATCGCCACCGTCGTCCTCGACCCTGCGCACCAGCACCAGCCACGCGATGGGCAGGAAAACGACGACCAGCGGCAGGGCGAACATCATCCACTGCCCGAAGCCAATCGCTGGCGCCATCGGGTAGAGGCGCGCATAGATCCCGAGGAAGGCAATATTGGGTGGAGTGCCAATCGGCGTCCCCACACCACCAATGCTGGCGCCGTATGCGATTCCGAGCATCAAAGCCGTGGCGAACTTCGGCCTGTCTTTGAATTGCCGTATCACCGCCATGCCGATCGGCAGCATCATCAGGGCCGTCGCGGTGTTCGAGATCCACATGGAAAGGCCGGCCGCCGCCACCATGAACCCGAGCACGATACGGCGCGGGCGCGTGCCGATCGCCCTCACCGTATAGAGCGCGATGCGCCGGTGGAGCCCGCTGGTCTCCATGGAAATGGCGATCAGAAAACCGCCGAAATACAGGTACACCCGCCAGTTGGCGTAGTTGGATGACACTCGCGTAAGGTCGAACGGCGCGCCTGCCAATAGCGGCAGCAGTACCAGCGGTAGCAGGCTGGTCACCGGAATCGGCACCGCCTCGCTGATCCACCACGTGGCCATCAGCACGACGATGGCAACCACGGCAGCCACCTGCGCCGGATCGGCCGGGCTCGCAACATCCGGTCGCCACAGAACGACGATCGCCAGCGCGGCGAATAGCCCGCCCCAGAACGGTCGCGAATGCGTCGTCGACAACACGCGGATTTCGCTCATTCTGCTCTCCCCCTACGGCCTGAGGGTCTCCCTGGCTACCTGATAACGCTCGAGAAGGTCGTCGCGCACGGTGTGCCCGATTCCGGGGCCAGTTGGCACCGCCACGCACCCGTCCGCGTCCAGCTCCACCTCGGGGTCGATGATGTCGCGTTTCCAGTAGCGACGCGAAGCGGAGAGGTCATTAGACATCGTGAAGTTCGGGAGCGTGGCCACCGCGACGTTGTGCAGTCGACCAACTCCGGCTTCGAGCATGCCGCCGCACCACACAGGGACGCCGCGCTCCTCGCACAGATCGTGTACCGCGATCCCCGCGGCACGGCCTCCGAGCCGCGAGCACTTGATATTGATGATCCGCGCCGCGCCCATGTCGAGCGCTCTGGCGGTGATCGCGGGCGACTTCGCCGACTCATCCAGGCAGATCGGCGTGTCGATGCGCGACTGCAGCGCCGCGTGGGTCTCCAGTTCGTCATATTCGAATGGCTGTTCGATCATGACCAGCCCCAGGTCATCGAGCTCGACCAGCAGGTCCATGTCCTCGGAGGTGTAGCCGCAGTTGGCGTCGACCATGAGCGGAATGTCGCCGAACCGATCGCGCACACTGCGCAACACGGCGAGGTCGTGCCCGCGCGCGATCTTCAGCTTGATCCGCCGGTAGCCGTCGGCAAGAGCCTTCTCGATCTGTTCGGCAAGGACCTCGAACTCGTCCTGGATGCCGAGGGAGATGCCGACCTCGACACGGTCGCGGGTCGGGCGGCCCCCCGAATACAGTTCGGCCACCGGCACGCCGCGGCGCCTTGCTTCGAGGTCCCAGAAGGCTTCTTCGATCGCCGCTTTCGCCATCGGGTGCCACGGCCATTTGCCATGGTGCTCGGCAACAGCAAGCGCGCCGCCCTCGTCAGGCCAATCACGCCCGAGTATCTCTTCGGCAAAGAGGTCTGCGATCACATGACGCACCGTCCCGACCGTCTCGTAGGTGTACAGCGGCAGCAGGTCCGCTCCCGCCTCTGCCCACCCAAAGGCACCCTCGGAGTGAACCCGCACGAGCAGCATGTGCCGGTCGCTGATGACGCCGCGCGAAATCCTGAACGGACTGACCAGCGGAATACTGATGTGGATCAGGTCGATGGCTTCGATTCGCACGTTGTGTTCCTTTTCGCCTGGAGTTCCTAGGCGAGTTGAGGCTCGCCGCTCCTAAGCAGGTAGTAGGTGTGACCATCGTGTCGCAGGCACTCGGCCACGTGGAACCCCGACGCGAAGGCCCGAGTGAACGCGGCGCGGGTTGCCATCCGCCATCGTCGTGCCAGATCCGGGTCCGCCGCTTTGACCGCCTGGATCTGAGAGGGAATCTCGATGGTGAACTCGGGCGATGCGCCCACCTCGCCAACCGGCCCCGGCGGCGTCAAGTTCGCGTGGTCACCGGCGACGGCCAGCAGGCAAGGGAGCGTTGGCAACAAGGCAGGGTCGTACGACGGCCGGCCGCCGGCGGCGCGGCGCTCTACGCGAGGCGAAACGAGAGCCCACTCCGCCCGCAGTCTGTCCGTAGGAGTACCACTGTGAAGTCCGCTGCTGGTCTGCCCGTACAGGTCCTCCCAGTACGTACACGCGGTCACGCCAAGCTTGGTGAAGTTGAGATAACCGTTGAGCGACTCCAGCGGGTCGTAGGTCCACGCCATGCTCTTGATCCCCTGCGCAAGCACGGCGTCGCGCTGAGCCCACTTCAATGCGGCGCCCAGGCCCGCGGAGCGAACCCTGTCATCGACAGCGAGCATATGCGAGTGATGCAGCAGCTCACCGTTCGCTCGCCGTCCCAGGAAGCTGTAGCAGAAGCCCAGCATGGAATCGTCTTCCGCAAAGGCGCCGAGCATGACACCACCCACCTTGTGCGCGGACACCAGTTGGGTGAGTGGGATGATGTCGAGATCGCCGGCGAAATTCCAGACGTGACGCTGTAGGTCTTCGCAGGCGTGGTACTCGGAGATCCGCTCGAGCGGCCGGATGGTCCATGCGGGGCGCGATGCCTGCGACTCCATCAGATGCCTGTTGGCAAGTGAATCCACTCCGTTGCCACACCGAACGTCTCCGCAAGTCGTTCCCCCACTGCTCGCACGCCAAAGGTCTCTGTCGCGTAGTGACCAGCAAAGATGCAGTTGATCCCCGCCTCGCGCGCCAGGTGATACGCGGAGTGTCTGCTCTCGCCGGTGATGAAGCAGTCGGCGCCGGCCTCGATCGCCTCCTCCAGGAAGCTGCAGCCGCTGCCGGTCAACACCGCGAGCCTCTGGACCGGGTCGGGGCCAAACGCCCACATGGTCTGATCGTCGCACCCGGCCACAGCCAGCCGACCTGCGAGTTCGGCCAGCGGCATCGCGTCCGGCAAGGCCGCCAGAGTGCCCAAGCGCACGCCGCCGTACTCCCCAAAACCTGACTCCGGCTGCGCCCCCAGCGCCCTGGCCAGCAGGGCGTTGTTGCCCAGCTCCGCGTGCACATCCAGCGGCAGATGAGACGCGTAAACCGACAGTCCGCCGCGGAAACACGCGCCGATACGGGCGCCCGGGCCGCCTCGCAGCGGCTGCTGCTCGCCCCACAAAAGCCCGTGGTGAACCAGCAACATCTGGCAGTCGCTCTCCACGGCCATCTCGATCGTCGCCAGCGCGGCGTCGACAGCGATCCCCACCTTGGCGACGCCCTCACTCGCCTCGACCTGGAGACCGTTCAGCGAAGCGTCCTGCACGCGCTCGGCATCCAGCAGCTGGTCCAGATAGTCGACGATCTCATTTAGCGGCGCGCTCAAAGGACCCTCCGAGAGAAGAACCGAAGCCTGTTCCGCGTACCTTAGCAGCCCGCTGGCACCGGCAAAGCCCGGCCGCGATCAGGGCGTGGGCGGCTGCATTGGGCCAGCAACGGAAAGAGACAACGCCTCGGGGTGCAGCAGTTCCCGCGCCGCGGCGTTGGCCGCCGCCAGGTCGACCTCGCCCATGATCTCGGCGTACCGCGCCGGATAGTCCCACCCGAGATCAAACAGCTCGATCTGATGGAGCAGCCCGGCCATGCCCTCATTGCTCTCCAGCGTCCGCGGCAGCGAACCAATGGCGGCAGCGCGTGCGTCATTCAACTCCGTCTCCCGTACTCCGGAGGTACGCACCGCCTCGACCTGCTCGCGAATTGACGTGATCGCCGCCTCCATGTGCTGAGGCTGGACGCCCGCGCGAACCGTGAACGGGCCGGCGCCGAGTCCCGCGCCGAAGTCGCTGTAGGTGTAGTACGCCATGCCCTGCTCCTCGCGCACCACGCGTCCCAGACGGCCACCCATCGCGAAACGACCCAGGACCGAGTTCATCAAGGCGGCCGCATAGAAGCGCGGATCCGCCCTGCGGATTCCCGAATGCCCCATCAACAGACTGATCTGGGCCTTGTCCGGCATGTCCACCCGACGCTCCACTGGCGCACCGACGGGCACGTCGGGAATCTCGTCGTGTGCAGCGCGATAGCCACCACGGTCGCCGCCTTGCCAGGTGCCGAAATGTCGCTGCGCCAGCGCCAGGGTCTCTTCCCAGTTGACCGCGCCGACGACGATCAACAGCGCTGCCGACGGCGCGTAGTGGGCTTCATGGAAGGCGCGCAGGTGATCGATCTCGATACTCTCGACGGTCTCGAGCGTGCCACGTACCGCCGCAGCGTAAGGGTGTCCGTTCGGATAGAGGATCTCGCGAAAGCCGCGGGCCGCCATCACGTCAGGATCGTCGAGATCCTCGCGTAGTGCCGTGAGTCGGTTACCGCGCAGTTTCTCGAGTTCCTCGGACGGGAACGATGGATTGCGAGCGCAGTCAGCCATGAGTTCGATTAGGTCGGCTGCATCAACCCCACGCATCTTCGCCACCACGCTGGCGCCATGCCGTGAAGCCGAACAACCCAGGTGAGCCCCGCGAAAGTCGAGAATCTCTCCGATGTCGCCCTTGCTCCGCGACGCGGTACCGCGCCGCGACGCTGCCGCGGTGAGGGTCGCGAGGCCGCCATGCTCAACCGGTTCCAGAATGGCCCCCGCGACAACCGAAAGACTGGCGATGACCGCCGGTGAAACTGGGTTGTGCTGGTGGATGACCGTGAGGCCATTGTCCAGAACGGCGCGCTGTGGCGCGAAAGACGAACTCATGCCTCACCTCGCGGGACGACCCAGCCAACTGTTCGCTGCTCGGCACGCAGCACCGTGGCCGCCACGCGGTGAACCTCATCGGCGCCCGTCGCCGCGACTCTCGCCGGCAGGGTGTCGAGATCGTCCAGCGACGCGATCGTCGCGTAGTACCCCAACTGGTGGGCGATCTGGGTGATCTGCTCCGATTCGAATGCCAGTGATGCCAGCACCTGGTTCTTTGCCTTCGTGAGGGCGTGATCATCGACACCGTCCGACACGAGCCTCTCGAATGCCGCGAACAGTGCGTCCTCTACGCGCCGGTGCTCCACCCCGTCGCGCAACGTCGCCGAGAAGCTGTACAGATAGGGCTCCTCGGTCGGCAGCAAGGCCGAGCCGATCGAGACCACCAACTCGGGCTCGATGAGTGCCGCGTACAACGGCGAGGTGGTTCTCGCGTTGCGCCCGAAACCACCGCTCCACAGGTTCGCACCCTTGCCGCCAGAAAGGACCGCGTCTGCCAACAGCAGCGGCACAAAGTCCGGGTCGGCGAAGGCCGGCGCGCGAAACGCGACTTCGAAATACCCGGTGGCACCCGGCCGCTCCAACACCACGCGACGCTCGCCATGCTGGATCGGCTCGACGACGGTGGGAGGCGCGCCGGCGTCGCCAGCTGGAATGTCCCCGAAACGTGCCGCGACCGCGTCGACGGCCGCTCCAGTTTCGACATCGCCGGCGACCACCACGATGGCATTCGACGGCACGTAGTAGCGGCGATAGTGATCGAGCAGGGCCTGCCGGCCCATGGTTTCCACATCACTCTGCCAGCCGATCGTCGGCCAGCCATAGCCGTGCATTCGAAACGCGGCCGCGGTGAGATCGATGTCGAGTTCATGCTGCGGATCGTTTCGGTTGCCATGCATCTCGGCGAGAACCACCGTGCGCTCCGACTCGAATTCGTCGGGCTCATACAGGCACGAATCCATCCGCTCGGCCTCGATGCGCAGCGCCAGGTCGAGGGAATCGGAGGCCAACGTCTCGAAGTAGGTCGTCTGGTCGAGCCAGGTATAGCCATTCCAGGTGCCGCCGGCGCGCTCGATCCACACCTTCAGGTCCTCGCGCGAAATCCCTTCGGTCCCCTTGAAATTCATGTGCTCGACGAAGTGCGAGATCCCGGTCGTTCCTGGCCCCTCGTTCTTCGAACCGACGTGGTACCAGCACCACACCGATACCAGCGGCGCCGTGTGAATGGGCCGAACCAGAACACGCAGGCCGTTGTCCAGCCGCGTTTCGTGCAGGTCCTCGAGAATCGACTCACTCATTCGCTGGCCTCCTGGCCGAACACTTCGGGGGCGTATTGCCGCATGAACGCGAGCGTCGTGTCGTCCGCGGGAGCGAAAGCGTCCTGTCCGACATGCACGCGCCAGATGAACGTCTGCGGATTCTCTCGGCTCGTGCATGAGACGTCGAGCGTGCCATAGAACCGCGAGATCATCTCGGCGACGCACTCCACCGGCCCTACCCGCGCCTCGAGAAAGTCCCCGAACGTGGGCTGCCCCTCGACCTCGTACGTGGTCACGACCTGAATCGAACGGCGGAGGTCGCCCGCGCGGTACATCTGATTGACCGTGTAGAGCGCAACGAAGCCCATGATCGCGGCCGGAATTACCAGGAACCAGTTGTCCCAGCCGATATGCCATTTCGCCATGGGCTAGATCGCCAGTCCAACGACAAAGTACAGAACCGTCGCGCCGATTCCACCGACCAGCGCGTAGGGAATCTGCGTGGTGACATGCTCGATGTGGTCGCAGCCGGCCGAAAGCGAAGACACCACCGTCGAGTCGGAGATAGGCGAGCAGTGATCGCCGAAAATCCCGCCTCCCATGACTGCGCCGATGACCAGCGGCAAGAAAGCCCCGCCCTCGATGGCCAGCGGTACCGCGAGCGGCATCAAGATGGCGAACGTCCCCCACGAACTACCCGTCGAGAACGCGATGACACACCCGGTCAGGAAGACCAGCGGCGCGACTGTGGCCGGCGAGAGCATTGGTGCCACGATACTCGCTACCCATGGCCCCGTGCCGAGTGCCTTGACGATGGCGCCGATTCCCAGCGCGAGCCCGAGAATCACGGCGATGGGAAGTAGCTGCTGGAATCCCTTCATCGAGATTTCGACCATCTCGACAACCCCGAAGAGCCCCTGCACCCAGTACATGATCATGGCCACGACCACGGCCCCCGAGACGGCCCAGAACACCGCCGTCGAACCCGAGCCCTGCGTCCAATCGCCATCGCCGGTGGCCAGCAGCGCGAACGGGACGATCGCCACGAGAACGATCACGGGGATCAGCAAGTTACGGGCCTTCTTACCCTTCTCGGGCACCTCGCCGTCGAGATCCTCGCTGGTGCCGACCTTACCGCGGCCGGAGCGCGCAGCCTCTTCCGCCACCCGCATCGGGCCGTAGTCGCGTCCAGAGAGCGCTATGAACAGGACCGTCGCCAACGCCAGCCAAGCATAGAAATTAAACGGGATCGCGGCAATGAGTACGCTGATCGGGTCCTCTATTCCCTCCGCCACCAGCAAGCTCAGCAGCATGGCCCCCCAAGCATTGATCGGGATCAACACGCAAATTGGCGCCGAGGTCGAGTCGCAGACGTAGGCCAGCTTGGCGCGCGAGAGCCCGACGCTATCGTAGAGTGGCCGCGATACCGTGCCGGTCACCAGGCAGGTGATGTTGGACTCGATGAAGATCGAAACGCCGAGCGCCGCCGAGATCAGCTGCGCTGACACGCGCCCGCGCACCCATCCCCGCGCCACCATCCATTCGGCGAAACCGGTCACGCCACCTGAACGCTGCATCAGCAAGATCAGGGCACCGATCACAAGCGTGAACAGGAGCGTGGGCGTGTTTGCCGGATCGCTGACCACCGCTGTGAGCTGCTCGAGGCTGCCAACCAATCCCGCGACCGGATTGAATCCGGCGAGGATCGTCGCGCCAGCCCAGATTCCAGCAAACAACGACAGGTGGACCTGCTTGGTGCGCAGCGCCAACACGATGGCTATCGCGGGAGGCAGTATCGACAACCAGCCGTAGTCAGGAGTCATAGGATCCTTTCGCGCAGGGAGGGTGGCTCATGGTACACGCCAGCGCCGGCGCCGTGCTGCCGGGGCCCATCACGCCTGTGGCACGAGCCTCAATCGTGCTCCGACGCCCTGCTAGACTGCCTGGTCATGCCAACAGCCCAGGGTCGATTCCACTACTACTACGGCCTTGAGCAAGTGCGTTGCTTCGCGAGCTGGATCGTAACGGTAGTCGCTTCGATCTTCTTCGGCGGCGCCGGCGTCATCTTCTCGTTCGTTGATCGCAAGGGCAACGCGACGCAGGCATGCGCACGATACTGGGCCCGCACCGTATTGTGGATTCACGGCGTGCACCTGACGGTCCTCGGCCTCGAGCACCTGGAACCCCGACAGAGCTACGTGTTCGTCGCGAACCACAACTCGCAACTGGATATCCCGACGCTTCTGGCGGCGCTGCCGGTGCGGTTTCGTATGTTCGCCAAGGAGTCTCTCTTCCATATCCCCTTCGTGGGTTGGTACATGCGCCGCGTGGGCTACGTGCCCGTGCCCAGAGGCGGCGCCGCCACCAATCTCAAATTCGCGGCTCAGCAGGTACTGAGCGGCGCTTCGATGCTCGTGTTCCCCGAGGGGACGCGTACCGAGGAGACGGAACTGACCCGCTTCCGCAAGGGCGGCTTCTACCTTGCTCGAAACGCCGGCGTCCCGCTCGTTCCTGTCTCGGTCATCAACAGCGGTCGCCTTCTGCCGCGCGGCAAGATCTGGGTGAACCTGGGCCTGGTCGAGGTCCGCATCGGCCAGCCAATCGCCTCGGACCAATCCGAGTCGTTGGCAGAACTGGCCGAGCGCTGCCGACAACGCGTCGCTGAGCTACCCCTGTGATCCCACTTCGCGACGAGAACCCGAGCCGCCACAAGCCGTGGATGATGTGGCTCCTGCTGGCAGGCAACCTCGCGATGTTCGCCTACCAGATCCAGGTACGTGCCGCGGGCGGCGACGAGGCGTATGTGGCGTTGTTCTTCCGGCTCGGGCTGATCCCTGAAGCACTTACTTCGCCGAGCGCCTGGGGCAGCATGCCGCTGCCCGCGCCCCTGACACTCTTCAGTTCGATGTTCGTGCACGGCGACCTCTTCCACCTGGGGGGCAACATGCTCTACCTGTGGATATTCGGCGACAACGTCGAAGACGTCATGGGACCACTCCGCTTCCTCGTCTTCTACCTGCTTTGCGGGCTGGGCGCTGCAGCTACTCAGGTCGTTCTCATGCCCGGCAGCGACGTCCCGATGGTGGGGGCCTCGGGTGCCATCGCTGGCGTCCTCGGCGCCTATGCCCTTCTCTACCCCAGGGCCCAGGTGCTGACTCTGGTGTTTCTGCTGATATTCATCAGAATCATGTACCTGCCGGCCGTCGTACTGCTCGGCATCTGGTTCCTGATGCAGTTGCTGTCCGCCGGAAGCGGCGGTGGCGCGGGCGTCGCCTGGTGGGCGCACATCGGCGGCTTCGTCGTCGGAGTGCTGCTAGTCCGCGCATTCGCCGTACGCCTGCCCCAGCGCACGATACAGACTACCTACCACCGCATCGACTGATGCGTGCTCCGGATCCACCCGCTCAATCGAAGCGGCCAAGGACTCCCGTGGTCGGTTCGGATCATCCATGGTTGTGGACATCTGCGGTGCGGCCAGAAGGGCGGGATTACACCCGCCTCAGCGTGCATCGCCTGCAGTGAGACGAGGAGTGTGCGGCCACGACGCGCGCGCAAGAGCGTCGGAACCCCCCGACCGCCGGTCACCGCACGCTGCGGTGGGTGTAATCCCGCCCTTCACCCTACCCCCTAGGGGCCGAGAACCTCGAGCGCCTTCGCACCGATCTCGGAAGGACTCTCCACAACGTGGGCGCCAGCCTCACGCAGCGCCTTCATCTTCTCGGCAGCGGTGCCCTTGCCGCCGGCGATGATCGCCCCGGCGTGCCCCATGCGCTTGCCCGGCGGCGCGGTCTGGCCGGCGATGAAAGCGATCACCGGAAGCGGATAGTCGTCGGCGATGTATGCCGCCGCCTCCTCTTCACCACTGCCACCGATCTCGCCGATCATCACCACCGCCTCGGTCTTCTCGTCCTCCGCGAACCGTTCCAGGCAGTCCCTGTGGGTCGTGCCTATCACCGGGTCGCCGCCAATACCGATGCAGGTGGTCTGACCGAGCCCGACTCGGGTCAACTGGTCGACAGCCTCGTAGGTGAGCGTGCCCGAGCGCGAGATCACGCCCACGCGCCCTTCCTTGTGCACGAAGCCCGGCATGATGCCGACCTTGCACTGACCCGGCGTAATCACGCCTGGGCAGTTCGGTCCGATAAGGCGCGTGCCCCGCGCGTTGCAGTAGCCGACGACGTCGACCATGTCGAGGGTCGGAATACCTTCCGTAATGCAGATCGCCAGGCGCACGCCAGCATCGGCCGCTTCCATGACAGCGTCCGCCGCGAATGGTGGCGGCACGAAGATCATCGACACGTCGGCTCCCGTAGCCTCGACCGCCTCGATCACCGTGTTGAAAATCGGCACCTCGTCCTGGAACAACAAGCCGCCCTTGCCCGGGGTCACCCCGGCTACCACATTGGTGCCGTACTCGCGGCACTGCTGGGTATGGAACGCACCCTCGGAGCCGGTGATTCCCTGAACGACTATCCGCGAGTCGGAATCGACGAAAATACTCATCTAGGCCTCCGCCTGTCCGCTTGCAGCGGCAACTGCTTTCTCGGCGGCTTCGTGCAATGTCTCGGCCACGATGAACTCGACGTCGGAGCCGCGCAGAATCTCGCGCCCCTCTTTGGCGTTGGTACCCTGCAGACGCACGACAATCGGGACGTCCACCGCGACTGTATTGAGGGCCTCGATCACACCCTTGGCCACACGATCGCAGCGAACGATGCCCCCGAAGATATTGATCAAGACGGCAGAGACGCGCTCGCCCTTCATGAGAATCCGGAATGCACTCGCCACCCGCTCCACGGAAGCGCCGCCGCCAACATCGAGGAAGTTGGCCGGGAACCCTCCGGCGTTGCTGATCTCGTCCATGGTGCCCATCGCCAGGCCGGCACCATTAACCATGCAGCCGACCGTTCCATCGAGCGCCACGTAACTGAGACTGTGCTCGGCGGCTTCCATCTCCAGCGGCTCCTCCTCGGAGGTGTCCCGCAAGGCAGTCAGTTCCGGGTGCCGATAGAGAGCGTTGTCGTCGATGTCGAACTTCGCATCGAGCGCGATCACGCCATCGTCGCCCGTGATTACGAGAGGGTTGATCTCGGCGAGCGACGCATCGAGGTCGCGGTACGCGTGCGAGAGTTTCATCATCGTCGCCGCCACGCCGCGCGCCGCCTTACCGGTGAGACCGAGACGATAAGCCAGCCGCGTTGCCTGGAAGGAACGAAGTCCCCACCCCGGCTCGCAGTGCTCGCGCACAATCGCGTCCGGGTTGGTGTCCGCAACCTCCTCGATGTCCATGCCGCCTTCAGCGGATGCGATGACAACGGGGCAGCCCCGGCCGCGATCGAGCGTAAGGGCGACGTAGAGTTCATTCGCAATGTCGGCGCCGGCCTCGATGTAGACCTGGTTTACGGCCACGCCTTCTGGTCCGGTCTGCGGCGTCACCAGCTGACTCCCGAGCATCGCCGCCGCGAACTGCGCGGCCTCGTCGGCACTCGAGGCCAGCTTGATCCCGCCGCCTTTGCCGCGGCCGCCCGCATGCACTTGGGCCTTAACGGCTACCCGGGCGCTGCCCGCATCGAACAACTTCGCCGCGCCCGAGCGCGCCTCTTCCGCGGTAGTCGCGACGTGCCCTTCAGGAACAGCAACGCCACGGTCACGTAGCAACGCCTTGGATTGGTATTCGTGGAGCTTCAACGTAGGGACAATGGGTTAGGCCAGCGACGAACGATCGCCGACGCGGTGAGAATCTTGAGCGCGTCGCCAGGCAGGAACGGCGCGACGCCCATCAGGAACGCCTGTTGCGGGCTGAGATCAAGCAGCAGTGCCAGATGCAACGCGCCACAACTGAGAATGATTGCGGAGCCCGCGGCCATCGCCAGGGCGGTCCGTGTGGTGCTCTTCTGTTCGCCATTCAGCAAACGCCCCACCACCATCACAGCCACGAACCAGCCGAGGATGTACCCCCCCGTGGCACCCGCGAACGCAGCTATCCCACCTCGGAACCCTGACATCACGGGCGCGCCAATCAGCGCCACGCCGACATAGAGTGCCAGGCCGGGTTGCGCCACGCGCGTCCCCAGCCATGCGGCACCCACATAGAGCATGAACGTCTGGAGCGTAATCGGCACCGGCGTAAAGGGCAGCGGGATTCGCACCTGGGCAGCGATCGCCAGGGCCATAGCAAAGCCCACCACGCCAAGGGCAACACGTGCTGCGGAGAGACCATCCGTACGGGTTTCGAGGGCGCGGGTCAGAGCGTTAGGCAAGGCATACCTCCAGCGAGAACTTGCCCCCGAAGGAGCTGATGAACAGTCGGCCGGCCGACCTGCAAGCGAGGCTACCATTCAGACACGGTCGGTCAAGCGATTCCCGGCCGCTCCAGTGACCCGCGGCGGAGGTTGCCTAGCCGATCGAACGATCGAACGCCGGAGCGATCTGGCGCAGTTGCGCCACCAGCGTCTCGAACTGCTCTGGAAAGAGCGATTGGGGCCCGTCGGACAGTGCTTCCTCAGGCTTATGGTGCACCTCGATGAGGAGGCCATCGGCCCCGGCTGCCACGGCCGCACGGGCAAGCGGAGCAACTTTGTCGCGAATCCCGATGGCATGGCTCGGGTCGCCGATCACTGGCAGGTGCGAGAGTTTCTTGACGATCGGGAATGCTGAGATATCGAAGGTATTGCGGCTGTGTCGCTCGAATGTTCGAATCCCGCGCTCGCAGAGAATTACGTCGTGGTTACCACCCGCCATGATGTACTCGGCGGACATGAGCCACTCCTCGATTGTCGCTGACAGTCCGCGCTTCAACAGAACGGGCTGACGCTGGCGCCCGAGAGCCTTCAGCAGGGCGAAGTTCTGCATATTGCGCGCCCCGACCTGAAAGATGTCGACATACTCCGACATCAGCTCCAGTTGGGATGAGTCCATCACCTCCGAGATGGTCTTCAGCCCGTGTGCCTCAGCCGCCGCCCGCAAGTAGCGCAGGCCTTCGCCACCCAGTCCCTGGAACGAGTAGGGCGATGACCGCGGCTTGAAAGCTCCGCCCCGCAGCACCTTCGCACCGGCCTTGGCCACATGCTCGGCAACGATGTGGATCTGCTCTTCGCTTTCCACGCCGCAGGGGCCCGCCATCAGGACGACCTCGGGGCCGCCGATGACGACATCGCCAACCTCGATGAGGGTCGGTTCCTCACGGAACGACCGCGACACGAGCTTGTATGGCTTGGAGATCTTCAGGACCTCCTTCACTCCGGCAAGAACCCGCAGCTCGCGCGGGTCTATGGCGGAGGCGTTCCCTCCAACCGCTCCGATAACTGTGCGTTCGGCGCCGGACGACCGATGGGCGTCGAATCCCATCGCCGTCAGCCGCTCGATCACCTTCTCGATCTCGACCGGCCCTGAACCGCTCTTCATGACGATGACCCTGCCCACTCCTCCGCCACTCACAACCTTGGCGAGTTGCTCTGTTGCTTTCATATCTTGGTATTCAAGTCTGGTTCTTCAAACGTTCGAAGCGCCTTGCTTCGTCGAGGATTCTCTCAAAAAGTCGCCGTATCGCCTCATCATCCAGCGGGCCGCGATTCGCACCGAGAACTCGCTCAAAGATGACCTCCTCTCTGTCGGGCTGATAGATCGCCTGACCGAGACCCTGCTTCGCCCGACCGATCTCAGCGGCACGCTCGGCACGTGAGTTGAGCAGTCTCACCAGCTCCAGGTCAATCTCGTCGATCACGTCACGGGCGTTCTCGATAGAGCGGCGGATGTCACTGTCTGCGCTCATCAATCCACCTCCCGCAGGCCGCGCTCTCGCGCTGCCTCGGACAATTCAGACACCAACTCCGCCACGGCCGAGGTGGGATCCGAGCTCTGCCTCATCGCGTCAATCAGAGCGCTGCCGACAACGATGCCCGCGGCGTGAGGCCCGAGAACACGGACCTGCTCGGCTGACTTCACCCCAAACCCGACAACGAACGGTTTCTCGGCAAGCCCTGCTACCCGTTCGAGGAACTCTACGGTGCTTGCCGCGAGGCTGCCACGCGCCCCGGTCACTCCAGTAACGCTCACGCAGTATGAGAAGTGCGTCGATGCCGCATCGACCGCCCGCACGCGATCATCCGGCGTGTTCGGTGCCATCAGGAATACAGTCGACAATCCCGCGGCGGCACAGGCCTCGCGGTACTCGCCCGCTTCTTCGGGCGGCAGGTCGGGAACGATGAGCCCGTCTACGCCGGCCGCCGCCGCGTTGAGGGCAAAGCGATCGAGGCCGTACCGAAACAGCGGATTGCAGTAGCCCATCAACAGGATCGGGACCGCGTCGAGACTCGGGCCGGCACGCAGGTCGCGCACGATGTCGAGCACCCCGGCGATCGTCATCCCGTTGCCCAAGGCGACTTCGCTGGCCGCCTGGATCGTCGGACCATCTGCGAGCGGGTCCGAGAACGGCATTCCTATCTCGATCATGTCGGCCCCGGCACCGACCATCGCGCGAACCAGATCCGCGGTCGCGGCGATCTCCGGGTACCCCGCGGTCACGAACGGCATGACGAGGGGCCGCCGAGTTGAAGCACGCAGGGCGTTCTCGATGCGACTCATGACTCGCGACTCTCGAGATACGCGGCCATGCTGGCAACGTCCTTGTCACCGCGACCCGACAGGCAAACGACGACTCTGTCGTCGACCCGCAACTCACCCTTCTCCGCCAACACGTACAGCTGCGCGATCGCGTGCGCAGATTCGAGCGCCGGAATGATCCCCTCGATCTCAGACAGGCGTTGAAAAGCCGCCACGGCCTGCGCGTCCGTGATCGCCACGTACTGCGCCCGACCGGTTTCCAGCAACCATGCGTGTTCAGGACCAACACCCGGGTAGTCCAAGCCGGCAGAGATCGAGTGCGCGAGTTGAACCTGCCCATCGTCGTCCTGCAGCAGCAGCGAACGGGCACCGTGCAGCACTCCCGGCGTCCCGGCGGTCAGAGTCGCGGCGTGGGCGTCAGTCTCCACCCCGCACCCGGCGGCCTCGACCCCCAAGAGTCGGGGCCCCTTGTCGATCCAGGTATGGAAGAACCCGATGGCGTTACTGCCGCCGCCCACGCACGCCACCAACAAGGCCGGATCATCCTCACCAAGGTCGCGCATCTGCTCGCGCACCTCTTCGCCGATGACCGTGTGAAAGTCGCGAACCATGCTCGGGTACGGATGCGGCCCAACCACCGACCCGATGATGTAGAAGGTGTCATCGACGTTCGTGACCCAGTCTCGGATCGCCTCGTTGGTCGCGTCCTTGAGCGTCCGGCTGCCCGAGGACACCGGCACGACCTTGGCGCCGAGCAACTCCATGCGGAAAACGTTGAGCTGCTGCCGCGCCACGTCTTCTTCGCCCATGTAGACCACGCAGTCCATTCCGAACTTCGCCGCCACCGTTGCGGTCGCCACGCCGTGCTGCCCTGCACCCGTTTCGGCGATCACTCGTTTCTTGCCCATCCGGCGCGCCAGTAGCGCCTGGCCAATGGTGTTGTTGATCTTGTGCGCTCCGGTGTGGAGCAGGTCCTCGCGCTTGAGCCATACACGTGCTCCAACCTCTTCCGACAGACGCGACGCGAAGTAGAGGGGCGTCGGTCGGCCGGCGTAGTCGGCCAGCAGTAGGTGCAACTCGGCGGCGAACTCAGGGTCCCCGAGGGCGTCGCGGTACGCCACTTCCAGTTTCTTGACCGCGGGCATCAAGGTCTCGGGGATGTAGCGTCCCCCGAAGGGTCCGAACCGTCCGTCGTTGCCAGTGTTCATCGCAGCAACTCCAGTACGGCGGCAAATTCTTGGATCAGTCGCGAACTCTTGCGCCCCGGCTTGGTCTCGAGGCCAGAGGAGACGTCGATCGCCCACGGCTCCACTGTGGCGATGGCCTCCGCCACGTTGTCGGCGGTGAGCCCTCCCGCGAGCATCAGCCGATGATCACGAGCCAGGGCCGCAGCCGCGCCCCAGTTCGCCTTCCGGCCTGTCCCCCCGTACTCGCCCGCCACCGCAGTGTCGACAAGGAGCGTACAGCTGGCGAACGGTGCCGCGAGCTCCCGCGCCTCTTCGACTGTTGTATCGCTATCCAGCCGTAGCGCCTTGAATGCATGCCGCGACAATCCCTCGGCCGCCGCCGGGCGCTCGTCGCCAGAGAGCTGTACGAAATCCAGACCGACCGTGTCGATGGTCCTCTCGATCTCGTCCCTCGGTGCATCCACGAATACGCCCATGCGCCATGTTTCACGTGGTAGCTCCGCGGCAATCGCGGCTGCCTGCTCCGCGGTCACGGCGCGCGGGCTCGGCGGGTAGAAGACGAACCCGATGGCATCTGCCCCGGCATCGACCGCGTCACGGGCGACGCCTGCATCGACCACTCCACAGACCTTCCAGCGCGGCGTCATCGCCCGAACCCCTCTAATAGCCCACGAAGCGCCAGGCCCGGATCAGCGGCGGTCATGAGACTCGACCCGATGAGCGCGGCGTCATAGCCGGCACCGGCAAGCTCGGCCAGCTGACCGGGTTCTGCAAGGCCGCTCTCGGTAACCCGCACTACGTCCTTTGGCAGGGCCCGGGCCACGCCGAGCGAGTAGCGCCAATCTACGGTCATCGTCTCGAGGTTGCGGTTGTTCACGCCGATGATTCCGCTGTCAGCTGCGGACGCAGCAGCGATCGAGTCCAGTTGATGCACCTCTACCATGGCATCGAGTCGACACTCGCGTGCCACAGCGACGAGTTCGATCAGCTCTGTCGCCGTAAGAGCCTCAGCTATGAGAAGCACCGCAGAGGCTCCGGCGAGTGCCGCCTGATGAATCTGGTACGGCTCGA
>JAJCXT010000054.1 GCA_029263295.1 Acidobacteriota bacterium
TCCTGCACGAACGCCAGTGGCTCGCCGGGGATCTCCGGCACTTCTCCCGGCCTGACCGAAGTCTGACGCGGCGGCCAGGCTCCCTGATCCTCCGACCAGCGCAGGTCGATTACTTCGAGTACCGGCGAGAGATTGATGCGCGTGACCTGCGTCGGTCGCAGCGCCGTGAGCCTTACCGTGGCGAGACCCTCGAGGTCGTCGTCATCGTCCAGGGCCACGTCGACGGCCAGTTCCGGCACCTCGAAATCAGGGGCCCAGTGCTCCTGCACCCGCAGAGGGCCGATCTGCGCGCTCTCGGTGCGCCCGCTCGCGGCCTCGTAGTCGCGCTCGAGGTGGAACACGGACCATGTGTCGGCCTGGCGTTCGCTTCCGTGCGACTTGTAGATGCGGACCTCTTCACGGTCACGCGGATCAATCGCTACCGTGAACCAGCCCTTGGCGTCGATATCCGCGACGAAGAACTTCGGGCCGGGGCGTTCCTGATCGAGAAGGTCAACCAACAAGCGGCTGTCGACATTCAGGAACTGGTCCTCGAGGAACTTCTTGTGACGGTCGCGATACTGCTTGCGGGCCTCACCGAGGTTCGCACGCCCACCCGGGGTGGCCAGCGCTTCCAACTCGGAGGCCGATTCGTCGCCGAAGCGCAGCACGAGCTTCTTGAATTCGAGGTCGATGACCGGAGTGTCGAGATACTTCTCCAACTGCTGCCGCTCGACGGCGTGAGGCGGCGTCACCTGCACGCGTCCCTTGCCGAGAATCACCGCGCCCGTGACAACTCCGCCGACGGCGTCGGTCAGGTACAGCTGGGCATCGGTGATACGAAACTCGACCCTGTCGTGTTGGTACACGACGTCGCGCAGCGTCCCCACGTGGCGCAGGTCGACCTCGCGCAGTTCGGTGTACAGGGCGGGGGCGTCCGGGGTGGCACCGAGGACAGCGTGCGCGGAGGCGCCTGCCCCGGTGGCGGCGCACAGGAACAGGAGAAGCGTGGCCTCAGGCGCGGCGCGGAGCTGGCGGCGTAGTCTTCGGGTCACAGATGGCTCACCGGGGTCGTGATCGATGCTGACACCATAGCTGCCGGGTCGGCTCGGTCCAAGGACGGGGCCGTCGGCCGAGGACACATCTGGCCGGCGCCAGAGACCGCTAACGAACCCGTTGCCGGCAGAACGCTATCGCGCGGTGCTCTGCCCAGAAACGGTCGGAATCGGTGCCGCGCCGGGCCCAGAAGCCCGCGTGCCCTCCGTGTCGGGTCGCCAGTAGCGAGACTGCTGGATTGGCGCTGATGGCGGGGTTCTCATAGGCTCCGAAGGGAACGAAGGGGTCGTCGATCGCCTGGATCAACAGCGTCGGCACATGGATATCGCCGATGAACGCCAACGCGCTGCTACGCTGGTAATAGTCCTCGGCCGAGTCGAAACCGCAGAGTTGGGCGACGAGACGGCCGTCGAACTCGCGAATCGAGTCGACGTCGCGCAGGTCGATACTGCCGTACTGCCCGCGACGCTCGCGCTGGCGCCGCTCCACGATTCGTTTCAGTCGAGTTACGAAGTAGCGGCGGAACATCCAGTTGTCGGGCGCGTCGATCGCGGTGCAGGCCGCGCTGAGGTCGATTGGCACCGAGATCGTCACGGCGGCTGCCAGCTCGGGTCGCGCCTGGTCAGCCATCTCACCGAGCGCTTTGAGCGCTACATTGCCACCGAGCGAGTAGCCGATAAGCGCGATCGCGCGGCCCGGTGCCCTGGAGATCACATGGTCGAGGATTGTGTTGATGTCCTCAGAGCGCCCCGCGTGTCCGACGCCGACACTGGGCGTTTCTCCCAATGCGTTGCGCAGGTCCACGCGCACGCTCGTGAATCCCACAGCGGCACCCTTCTCGGCCAGGCCCAGAACCTGCGCTGATTGTGCGCAGCCCGTGAGTCCGTGTAGGAGCACTAGAACCGGCGCTTGCGGCGTGGGCCCTTTGTTCCAGTGCACCCGAAGGTGATCGCCGTCGGGCGTCGCGAGGACTTCCGACCGCGATGTCGCGTGCAGATGCCGCAGCGCGGCGGAACGGGGCGCGTAGTTCGCCCAGATCGTCTGCCCCATGCCGCCCTTCGGCCAGGCGGGTGGCAAAAACTCTGCAGCTAGGGGCATCGGTGACCTGCGGCGAGGAGGACGAGAGCGCGGACGAGTTAGGATCAAGGCAAAGCGGCGCCGGGTGGGCCGGCCAGCGCGGGCATCCACCCGGATCGAGGAACGATATGCGAGTCAGGTATCTCCCGCGAATCGTCGCTGTTGCGGTGGCGGTCGGCGCGGTAGCCGCTGCGTCTGCGCGACAGGCGGTCCCGAGTGTCGCGGCTTTCGATGAGGAACGCGCCTTCGCGGATGCCGCCACCATGGTCGAACTCGGCCCCCGCCCTCTCGGCAGCGACGCCCTCGAGGCGAATCGGCGCTACATCGAGGAGCAGCTGCGCGCCGTAGGCCTGGAACCAGAGCGCGACGAGTTCACCGCTGCGACTCCGATCGGCGATGTGGAGATGGCCAACATCATCGCCCGGGTGGCGCCGCGCGACGGAGCGCCAACCGGCACGCGCATTGTCCTCGCCAGCCACTTCGATACCAAGTTGTTCGAGGGCCTGGACTTCGTCGGTGCCAACGATGGCGCCTCCAGTACTGCCGTGCTCCTGGAGCTCGCCCGGGTGCTGGCAGCGCACCCGCCTGGACTGGCGGTCGATCTGGTGTTCTTCGATGGTGAGGAGGCGGTGGTCGACTGGAGCGATGCTGACAGCATCTACGGCTCGCGCAGTCTGGCGGCTCGCTGGCAGGCTGCTGGCGAGCTCGAGTCGATCGGCGCCATGATTCTGCTCGATATGGTGGGTGACGCGGACCTCCAGATCCCGCGCGAGATCAACTCGACGGCGTGGATCAACGACGTGGTGTGGGACGCGGCCCGCGAGCTCGGCTACTCCGCGCAGTTCCCGGAGACTCCGCACGCGATCATGGACGACCACCTGCCGTTCATCGACGCGGGGGTCGATGCGATCGACCTCATCGACTTTACGTACGGCCCTGGCCATAGCTACTGGCACGCGCCGTTCGACACGCTCGACAAGATCAGCGCGGAGTCGCTTGGTATCGTGGGCCGGGTCGTGCTGCAGGCGCTACCCACGATCGAGTTGCTGCTCGGCGGGTAGCCGTCAGTCGTCGTCGCGCTGGTAGCCGGCCGTCACCGTGGTGCGCAGTCCGCCACGGGCGGCGAACTCCCCGCACACCTCGCACCACACCGGATCCGCAGCGTCGACGATGTCGCGCAGTACGCGGTTCACGATGTTCTCTTGGAAGATCCCGAGGTCGCGGTAGCCGTTCAGATACAGCTTGAGCGACTTCAGTTCCAGACAGCTCGCGTCGGGCTCGTACTCGATGGTGAGCGTGCCGAAGTCGGGAAGTCCCGTCTTCGGACAGATCGAGGTGAACTCTGGATGGTCGATCTCGATCACGTATGCGGGGAACTGGTTAGGGAAGACGTCCAGAGCCGGAAGGGACGCGTCAAGACCCGCTGCCGCATGGTCGTCGGTGTAGCCGCCGGCCGCTCTTGGTGAGTCGTTTTCGGAGTCGGTCACGTTCAGCTCCTGCGCCCGTTCGGGCCGAAGTATTCGCAGCGCGCCGTACACGTCTCGTGAACGGTCACGCTGAAGAGTTGCGGCAGGGTGGGGCCGAGGCGCGACCAGATCCAGATCGCCAGGTTCTCGCTCGTGGGGTTGTCGAGCCCCTCCACATCGTTCAGGTGGCGGTGATCGAGGGCCTCGTGCAGCGGCTGCCAGGCCGCCTCGATGTCGTGATAATCGATGAGCCAGCCGCTTTCGGGCTGCACGAGCCCACCGACTCGGACGTCGATCTGCCAGGAGTGCCCGTGGAGTCTGCGGCAGACGCTCGTTTCCGGAGCGCCCGGCAACTGGTGCGACGCTTCGATTCGGAACGTCGTGACCAGCTCCACGTAGTGATTGTCGTGGTGATCTTCAGCCATCAAACGCCTCGTTCGACACCCGGCCACAGGAGTTTGTGGAGTTGGAGCTGCAGCGTCACGTCGAGCTTGTCATCGAGAATCCACGCCGCCAGATCGGCAGGTCCGAGTTGGTCCCAGACCGGCGAGAACAGCACCGGCACCCGGCCGATCAGATCGTACTCGGCAACACGATCGCGCGCCCACTCGTAGTCGTCGCGGCCGGCGAGCACGAACTTCACCTCGTCCCCGTCGCGCAGCCGAGCGATGTTGCCGTAGTCGTTGCGGGCGACCTCGCCCGAGGCCGGACACTTCAGGTCCATGATGCGTCCAACGCCCTGCGGCAACACCGAGATGTCGTAGCTTCCCGAGGTCTCGACCAGGACGGTCAGTCCGCGCGCGAGTAGCCGCCCCGCGAGTTCGGGGACGGCGGGCTGCGCGAGGGGCTCACCACCGGTGATCTCCACTAGCGGGATGGCGTGCCTGCAGGCCTCATCGACGAGGTTGTCGACGGTCCACGTCTCGCCCTCGTGGAACGCGTACTCGGTATCGCACCAGGTACAACGCAGCGGACAGCCGGTCGTGCGGAGAAACACGCAAGGGTGGCCGGCGTGCGTCGATTCGCCCTGGATCGACACGAAGATCTCATTGATCTGGATCGTGGCGGTTGCCGCGTCCGCTGGCGAGGTGACGGCGCTCGTCTCAGCCGGCATAGGGGGTGGGGTCCTCGACGCCGGCCTCGTGAAAGCCCTTGCGGCGCAGGATACAGGCGTCGCATAAGCCGCAGGCGAGTCCGTTCGGCGTCGGGTCGTAGCAGGAATGAGTTAGCTGAAAGGGCACGCCCAGTTCGGCGCCGCGCAGGATGATCTCGGCCTTGGTCGATTGCAGCAGCGGCGCATGCACGCGGAATGGGTGCCCACCGTCCACGCCGGCCTTGGTGCCGAGGTTGGCGACGTTCTCGAACGCTTTGAGGAACTCTGGGCGACAGTCCGGGTAGCCGGAGTAGTCGAGGACGTTGGCGCCGATGAACAGGTGGCGAGCCTCGAGCGTCTCCGCGCGCGCCAGGGCCAGCGATAGCAGCACCGTGTTGCGCGCCGGGACGTACGTCGACGGGATGTTGCCGCCGATCTCGTGGGCGCCGTGATGCGGCACGTCCTCGTCGGTGGTGAGCGCCGAGCCGCCGAAGCTGGCGAGGTCGACACCTACCGTCTGGTGGGGTGCGCCGAAGAACAGCGCGATCGAGCGCGCGCGCTCGATTTCTACGTCGTGCCGCTGGCCGTAGGCGATGGTGAGGGCGTGGCAGTCGTACCCCTCTGCGATGGCGACGGCAAGGGTCGTGGCGGAGTCGATTCCGCCCGAGAGCAGCACCACGGCCCCGCGGCGCTTTTCCAATCGAATCTTCTGGGAGTCCGTAGCCGCTGCCGTCGAGTCGCCGACTGAGCTAGTGACAGCAATGGCCTGACGGCGGGCGGGGCGGGTGGGGTCGGCGCACATACGGATTTCTCGGCAGGGTTGGGCAGATCGGCAGATGATACACGGGCGCTCCAGCAGCTCGTGGCATCCAGCGGATGTCGCCTCGATCCCTACTGACGGTTGAGTGCGTCGTATCCGTCGCGCGCTGACTTCAACAACGGCTCCGCGCGCGGGGCCAGCTCAGGGCTGATCCCCGGGGCAGTGCGTACCTGAGCCACCAGCGCGTCGTATTCCTGCAACGTATGCTCGGCCAGGAGGCGTAGGCCCGGACGCCAGGCGAAGGCCAACGGGCCCAGAAGCACGCCGCCGATCCGGCTACAGGCCTGTGCCAGGCCAATCGACTGGTACGGAGTGCCACCTTCGTCGGTAATCATCTCGCGCACGGCACCAGCTCGGGTCCCGGCCGCATGGGCGAGTCCTCCCAGCATCTCGCGGTCGGCGTGGCGGCACGAACGGCTGAGGCCGGACTGGAACGCGCCAGCGGCTAGATCGGTGGTTAGCGCCTGCTGGAGGCGGCGCAGTACCCATTGGCGGCTGATAGAGGGCTCGTCGAAAAGACCCATGATTCGCTAATCTCCGTTGGTTCCAGAGAGCAGCTTACCGCGGCAAAGCCCATGCTAAGATCCTGTTTCGGGCTCTTTTCGCAGCAGTTCTGTCAGGGCAAAGAAGCGTGGCGCCATGGAAACCCCAGTCGAAATCCTCTCCGCTGATGATGTCGAGCGCCTGCTGGCGGCTCCAGACCGTGACGACGTGCACGGCCTGCGCGACGCGGCCGTACTGGCGACCCTCTACTACGCCGGGGCGAACGCGCTCGAAATCACGCATCTGAACCTCGGCGACGTCGAACGCCGTCGCCGCCAGATCGTCCTGCGCGGCGAAGGGCGTACGCGCCATCGGGTGACCATCGAGTTGGAGTTGGCAGAATTGCTGGATGCCTACAAGAGCGAGGCACGGCGGCTACTCCTGGCCCAGACAGGCTCGGCGTCGCAGACCACCCAAGCCTACTTCCTGGGTAATCGTGCGCAGCGCGTGCAGCTGTCGGAAGTGCGACAGATTCTGGGAGCCAACGCGAAGGCGGCGGGCATTACCAAGGACGTCAACCTGGTTACGCTCCGTCTGTCGCGGGCCTGGCACCTGCGCGAGGCTGGGATGGCGCCGGAGAAGATCCAGCGGTTCCTGGGCGCGGAGAGTCGGTCCGGACGAAGAGTGATCTAGCCGCCGGTGGTGAGAGCGGCCCCGCCCGTTCAGGCCGGCTACTGGCGCGCCGACGCGCGAGGCGTCTCCGAGAGGCTATCCAGGCCATCCGCGATGAGGTCGTCGAGCCAGATCCCGTCCTCGAAGTAGATGTCCTTCCAGTCCGGCGAGATGACATCGAGCATGACGGCCATACCGTGACCCAGGGCGTCGAACGAGGTGAGATGGCGATCGCCGTCGAGTTGGGCGGTGCGGATCAGCCAGATCTGATTGGCGAACCCATCGCGCCATACCCGGAAGTAGCTCCTGTGCTCATCGAGCGAGGAGAATCCCGGGATGGAGGAATACACGTCGCGCTCTTCGGCGGCAGCCACCAGTCGGGCGATCATCACGCCGCTGTATCGAGCCACTCCGTCGCGCCAGGTGCGCAGTCGGAAGAAGTCATAGGCGGCGTCTCCGTGCTTGAGCGTGAGCACGGTCCGGAGGTTCGCCAGAGCCGCACGGGCCGTCTGTCCCTGAAACGAACGCTGCGACGAGCGGGGTAGGTTCGCCGCGGTCGTGCCGAAGTCATACAGGGCGACGCCGAGCAACACCATTGCGTTGCCAACGTCTTCGTCCTCGAACGGAAACGGGTACTCGATCCGCCAGGAGGGAACCTCGGATTCGCCGATCCTCAGCCCCGTGGCCTTCGTCTGTTCCCCGCGCTGCAGTTGCAGCAGGTGGAACCACTGCTCCACCAGGGATATCGCCCATTCGTTGGGTGACTCCTCGGTGGAGTCCCAGGCGCCGACCACTGCCATCGGAACGCCTTCGACAGGAAACGCCGCGCGCAGAGTTCGGGGCAGGCTGCGCGGGCGCGAGTACACCGCGAATCCCGCGACGGTCTCGCCCGTAGGAACGAAGTCGCCGGGCAGGTCGATGTTGGCCCCCAGGGCGATCAGGAACTCATCGCTCTCGCCGAGTACGAGCGTCGTCTTGGGCGTCGTGCCCCAGCCGTCCCAGATCTGCTCGCCGACGATCCCGACGATCTGCAGCGCTTCGCGGACGAGCAAGGTCTGCTGCCCGCCGAGCAGCGGCTGAGAGGAGGCCTGTGCCGCGTCGCTGACGGCCGGTACCGTTACTGCAGCGAGCAGAATGGCAGCTCGGAGGCTGAAAGCTGAAGAACGTCGCAAGGGCGGCCCGGGTCGGAAGAAACAAGGGTTCGCCCGACAGGCTAACCCGCGGGAGGGGGCGAATGCACCTGCGACAGGTGCAGCGGTGTTGGGGAGTATGCTGCGCGTCACATGGATGACACCGCGCGCGCGCTCCAGCGCTACAAGGAGCTGGTCGACGATTGGGATGCATTGGTAGACGTAAGCCGTCGCCCACTGCCACTTGTCGTGTGGCAAAACCCCTTGCGACGAACGCACGTTGAGCGACTCGCCGTCGGAGTTGGGCTCGACCGGGGGGCCACTGTTGGCGATCTGCTCGCTACACGTGGTTATGAGGTCGAGCCACTCGCCTGGCGGAAGGGCGCCTGGCGGGTGCGTGGTGTCGACAAGCCAGGGCGCACGCTCGAGCACTACCTGGGCCTGATGCACGTACAGGAGGAGGTCTCCCTGGCACCGTCCGAGGTGCTTGCAGCGAAGGCCGGCGAGGCGGTCCTCGATTTCTGTGCGGCGCCGGGCGGTAAGACAGCCTGTATCGCTGTGGGTATGAGGAACACCGGCACGGTGGTCGCCAACGACCTGCGACCGCAGAGATTGCGCCCGCTGCGGTCGAACTGTGAGCGGCTCGGAATTCTCAATGTCGTCATCACGCCGATCAACGGCATGCGATTTCCACTCGACGCAGGCCCGTTCGATCGCATGCTCCTGGATGTGCCGTGCTCGTGCGAGGGCAACCTGCGTGACTCCCGCCCCTCTACACGAAGGGTGCGCCACAGCCAGGTCGAAGGGCGGGGCGGCCTGCAGGCAACGCTGCTCGGGCGTGCATGGAAGCTCCTGCGACCCGGGGGCGTGATGGTGTATTCGACCTGTACCTTCGCACCCGAGGAGAACGAGCTCGTGCTCGACTACGCCCTCGGCGAGGACGCCGTCATCGAACCTTTCGAGATCGCCGGGCTGCGCCACGACCCTGGGGTTACCCGGTGGGCGGGCAAGGATCTGCGGGCCGACTGTGCGAATCTGGCGCGCTACTGGCCGCACCACAACAACACCGGTGGTTTCACGATCGCCCGCATTCGGAAGGTGGCGGCCAATGGGTGATCGCTACTGCCCAGTGGATGGCGCGCCGTACCTCGAGTGGTGGCAGCAGCAGTTCGACGCTCCGGCGGAGACCCTGCGAGCGTGCTCTTTCTGGCAGCGCGGACGCTTCAGCATCTGGGTCGCGGCGGCGGGCGTGGATCCGGGCGAACTGGCGCCGGTTGACGGCGTCGGGATCCCGTTTCTACGCACCGGTCGCGAAGTCTGGAAGCCGACTTCGGTGGCGGTCATCGAGTTCGGACTCCACGCCAAGCGCAACGTTGTTGACCTGGATCGGGATGAGACCTCGTGCTTCCTCGACCGGGAGGTGATCGAGTTTGCGGAGGACGATCCGCGGCGGACGCTACCGAACCGTGGCTTTGTGATCGCTCGCTATCACGGGTTGCCAGTGGGCTGCGGGCTCTGGCGGCGCGGCACTCTCGGGTCGTCCGTGCCGAAGGGGCGTCGTCTCGCTGACGTGGACGCGCCGATCAGGAATTGAGCGGCAGCCGTAGCCGCGCGCAACACCCGCGCGCTGCCAGCCGGTTCTCGAGCGTGAGCGATCCACTGTGGTTCTCTGCGATTTGCCGACTGAGCACGAGGCCGATGCCTGAGCCCTCGGGTTTTGTCGTGAAGAACGGCACGAACAGGTTCTGCGTGTGGGGCAGGCCGGGGCCGCTGTCGAGCACCTCGAGCATGAACTCCTGTCCTCCGAACGGCAGGGCCGCCCAGCGCACCACGACATCCCCGTCCGTCTCCTGTGCGGCTTCCACGGCGTTCGAGACGAGATTGATCAGGAGCTGGTCAAGCTGATCGCCGTCGGCCATCAGGCTGATTGGCGGACCGTCCTCGATGACGACTTTCATCCTGTGTTCGAGGGCCACCACGCGACGCACCCATTCGCCCACCTGCACTGGGCCGATTACCGGCGGCGGGAGCTGCGTGAGTCGCGCGTAGGACGACATGAAGCGGCTCAGCCCACCCGAGCGATCCGCGATCACCTTCAGGCCCGAGTTGAGGTCGTCCTGCCAGTCGTCAGGGAGCGGTTCGCGTCGCACGAGCATGCGCATGCTGTCGGCGAGTGAGTTGATCGGCGCGAGCGAGTTGTTGATCTCGTGCCGCAGCACCTGGATCAACCTCTGCCAGGCCTCTCGCTCCTGCTGTCGCAGCGTGCGAGTCAGATCCGACAAGACGATCAGGTGGTGAGGGCGGCCGTCTTGTCGAAACGTGCCCCGCCGCATCTCCCAGCTGCCGGCCGCGTTGGCGGATCCGAGCTCGAGGATCTGCGAGGCGGGCCCTTCCAGGCATTGCGCCAATCCGAGTTCGGCGGCGGACTGATCCAGAATCTCATCGGCATCACGGCGGAGAAGGCGCTGGCCGCCGCGATTGACGAGCTGCACCTGTCCCTCGCTATCGAACGCGAAGACCGCGACATCGATCTCCTCCATGACCTTCTCGAGCAGCGCCGTCGCCTCGACCGCGCCCCGCCGCTGCTGCTGCAGGATTTCTCCGATCTGGTTGATCTCGATCATCGCGAGGCCGAGGGCCTCGTCGATCCGTGTCTCGCGCCCGCGGATCGAGAAGTCGCCTTCGCGCAGCGCCGAGAGCAGATTCGACAGCGTCTGCAAAGGTCGCACGACGTGCTGCCGCAGCATCACGGAGAATCCTATCCACGATCCCAGGACCACCACGCCGAGTGTCCACTGGAGGCGAGCGGGAAGATCACCGCTCCACAGAAGCCAGAGCGCGATCGCCGCCGCCGGAAAACCCGTGGCGAGGGCCAGCAGGAGAACCCGCCGATCGAAGCCAAGCCCGCTAGCAGGCCGTGGTGAAAGTCCCATGGGCAAGGGTCATATGCCGTAGCGATTCAGTCGTCGGTAGAGGGCGCTGCGGCTGAGCCCGAGACTCTCTGCAGCGCGGCTTACGTTGCCATCATGGCGAGCGAGTGCCGACTGTATCAGGGTCCGCTCGGCATCTTCGAGCGACATCTCTTCGAGACTCGAACTCGTGCTGCGCCGAGGCTGGAGGCCAAGGTCCTCGACCCGGATCTTGTCGCCCGGCGCCATGAGCACTGCGCGCTCGATCACGTGCTGCAGTTCGCGCACATTGCCCGGCCACGGATGGGCCAACATGGCCTGCATGGCGGAGCGATCGAAGCCCTCGAATTTGCGACGGTACTTCAGCGCGTGCGTTTGGAGGAAGTGGGCGCCGAGCAGCGGAATGTCCTCCCTCCGCTCACGTAGCGGAGGGAGCCGAATCTCGACGGTGTTCAGCCGATACAGAAGGTCTTCGCGGAATTCACCGCCGTCGACCACTGTCTGCAGATCGACGTTGGTAGCCGAAAGGACGCGGACATCGACGTGCTGCGTGCGCGACGACCCGACGCGCTGCAACTCGCCAGTCTCGAGCACGCGCAGAAACTTGGCCTGCTGTTTGGTGGGGATGTTCGCGATCTCGTCGAGGAAAAGCGTGCCCTCGTGGGCCAGCTCGAAGTAGCCCACCCGATCGTTGCGAGCGTCGGTGAACGACCCCTTCACGTGACCGAACAGCTCGCTCTCGAAGACGCCGTCGGAAATGGCGCCGACATCGACGGTGACAAGCGTGGAGTCGGCGCGCTCAGATGCGCCATGAATCCATCGCGCAACGACTTCCTTGCCAGTGCCATGCTCGCCTGTGATGAGGACGTTCGCATCCGAAGGCGACACCCGTTCCATGAGCTCGAGTACCGGCTGCATGACGCGCGACTCGGCGATCAGAGTGGGCAGCCCTTCGCGTCGCAGCATGCTGTTCTCGAGTTCCAGCCGTTGGCTGCGGCGCAGTGCCTGTCCCAGTTCGAATTGCGTTCGCAGCGTTGCGATGAGGCGCGCGTTCTTCCAGGGCTTCTCGATGTAGTCGCGCGCACCCTCGCGCATGGCCTCCACGGCGCCGTCGATCGTGCTCCAGGCGGTCATCACGATCACGGGCAGTGTGCTGTCGATCTGGCGGAGGCGCGGTAGCAGATCGAGGCCCTCGCGACCAGAGGTCGTGTCGCGGGTGTAGTTCAGGTCCATGAGCACGAGGTCGAAGTCGCGCTTGTCGAGCGCAGCCAGGATCGCCGCCGGCGAGGCGGCTGTTTCCACCGTGAAGCCTTCGCCCTTGAGCAGGAGTCTGAGGGCTTCGAGGACGTCGCGCTGATCGTCGGCCACCAGGACGCGGGGGTGGCCGTTCTCGTTGGGACTCATTGTCGTCGGGGGGCGGCAGGGAAACGAAAGGGCGCGGACCATACGGCCCGCGCCCTGAGATAATAGTCGAGCTGCGGGCTCAGACCACCGCCACCTTCTCATCGACGACCATACCGTCGAA
>JAJCXT010000055.1 GCA_029263295.1 Acidobacteriota bacterium
CGCCGCGCTGGGCGCGAGCCGCTGGCGAGTACTGCGGCAGGCCCTGGCGGACAGCGCGATCATCACCGGCACTGGCGCTGTCAGCGGCATGCTGCTGGCTGCCGCGGGGGTCGCGGCGCTGCCCGCGTTGGCGCCACCCGACCTGCCGCGACTCGACGCGATCGCGCTCAACTGGACGACGCTCGGCTACGCCGTCGCGCTGACAGGTGGAACGACGTTGTTTCTGGCCCTGATTCTCGCCCGCCAGGCCAACAGCGCCATGCGCGGCTCGATCCTGCGTTCGCACCGCACCAGTACCGGCGGCGCCCGCACTCGCCAGGCGCTGACCGTGGCTCAGATTGCCCTGTCGCTGGCCCTGCTCGTCGGCGCGGCCCTGCTGATCCGCAGTTTCACCGAGCTATCCGCCGTGGATCCCGGATACGATCCGGATGGTGTTCTGACGATGAAGATATCGCTCGTCGACGGCCACTACCCGTACTCGGATCGACCCAAGATTGGCGAGTTCTACCGTCAGCTCATCCAGGGCATCGAAGACCTTCCGGGAGTTACCGCAGCGGGAGCCACCTCGCGGCTTCCGCTCGACGGCTCGTACGTCGTTGACGGCTACGCGTACGAGCAAACCGATGGCGTCGTGTCCGACGCGGAAAACACGGCCCAGTTCCGCATGGTGACACCGGGCTGGTTCGAGGCCATGGAAGCCACTCTTATCCAGGGTCGTACGTTCGATTGGAGAGACGACACGGAGAGTCCTCTGGTGGTGGTGATCGACGACACGCTCGCCGCTCGCGTTTGGCCCGACGGCAACGCCGTCGGCCAGAGGATCCGTCTGCGCAGCGATTTCCAGGGCACCGAGCCGCCGTGGGCGGAGGTAGTCGGTGTCGTCCGCCACATGCGCCAGCACCCGCGAATGATCGGTGCGGAGCAGATCTACACGGCGCACCAGCAGAAGGCAACGCGGACGATGGCGATCGCGCTGCGAACCGAACTCGCGCCAGCCCCTCTGCTCGATGCCGTCCGCGGTGTGGTTCACGACCTCAACGCACTGCAGCCGCTTCAGCGCGTCCGCCGGCTCGACTCCTACCTGTCGCAGGCCGTCGCTACCACTCGATTCACGCTCGATCTGCTCGTCATCACGGCGATCATGGCGCTCACCCTCGCCGCGATCGGCACCTACGGCATCGTCTCGTTCATGGTGAACCAGCGCGTGCGCGAGATCGGAGTGCGCATGGCCCTGGGAGCCGCACCTGCGGACATGACCCGCGCCACACTGCGCTCGGGCGCATGGCTGATCGCCGCTGGCGTGGGGCTCGGCGTACCCGCGGCCTTGGCCTTCGCCACCGGTCTGCGCGGGCTGCTGTTCGGCGTAAGCAGCGCGGACCCTGTCGTCTTTCTGGCTGTGTCCGTCGGCCTGGCGACCATCGGCCTGCTGGCGTGCTCGATCCCGGCGCGGCGCGCGTCTCGGCTCTCCCCGGTGGAAGCCCTCCGTTCCGACTAGACACTCGATGAGCCCCGGTGGGGCGATTTGCGGTGTATAAGGACAGCCACCTCACAGGCCTCTCCCCCTGAATCCCGACGCCAGGAGAACGACATGACCAAGCCACGCGCCCTGCTGGTACTGATCGCGGTCTGCGCTGCGGCGCACCTCGGATGCGCGCGGCAGGCGAGCGACGCGGATCCCGATGCACAGGAGGCTATTCTCGTCACCGCGGCGGACGGCAGCGTCCTGGGCAGCGTGACCCTGCAAGTGAACTGTGGCGCAGGCGCCGACGAACACCTGCTACGTGGCGTCGCGCTGTACCACAACATGACGTTCACCGAGGCGGAGGCCGAGTTCCGTAGCGCAGCGGAAGTCGAACCGGAGTGCGCCCTCGGCTACTGGGGCGCGGCTGCGTCGTTCGTCCATACGCTCTGGCCCGACACCGTGGACGACGAACGGGTCGTCGCCGGTCGGGAGCTACTCGAACGGGCTCGTGCCGCAACGATCCGAAGTGCTCGTGACGACACCTACATCGCAGCATTCGCCGGCTACTACGACGACGCCGAGAACCGCAGCGAGCAGGATCGTCTGGAGAGCTTCCGCGTCGGCTGGGGAGCGGCGCATGAGGCCAACCCGGACGATCTCGAGGCTCAGGCCTTCTACGCACTGGCGCTCCTCGCCACGGCGCCGGCCGACCCTGCCTATCCGCACCAGAACCAGGCTGGCGCACTGCTTGCCGAGATCCTCACGACGGTTCCCAACCATCCTGGTGGCCTGCACTACACCATCCACGCCTACGATTTTCCGCCGCTCGCCGAGCGAGCACTCCCTGTGGCGCACAGTTATGGCGCAGTGATTCCAGAAAACTCGCACGCGCTGCACATGACGAGCCATATCTTCACGCGGCTCGGCCACTGGCCCGACTCGATCGCGTACAACCGGCGGGCGGCCGATGTGGCGGCGAAGCACCCGATGGGAGGCCTCGTTTCGCATCACTACCTGCACGCACTCGACTATCTCGCCTACGCCTATCTGCAGCAGGGTGAGGACGCGGCCGCGCTCGAGGCGATCGAAGAGCTGCGGAGTCTGGGCGAAATGCACGAGAGCTCTGTGACCGCGTACGCGGTCGCGGCGATGCCTGTGCGACTGGCTCTCGATGCCGGCAACTGGGACGTGTTGCCGGCCGGTGAGGAATCGATCGACGCGTCGAAGTACCCGGCGTTCGCCGCGATGCCCGTGTTCGCCACCGGCATGCGCGACGTCCAGGCCGGAGATCTGGGGCCTGCTCGAGCGGCGGAGAGGCGGCTGGCCGAACTAGGCGACGCGGCACGCTCGATGGCCGGTGCCTACGACTGGAGCACTCAGGTAGAGATCCAGCGCCTTACGCTGCAATCGTGGATCGAGTACGCAGGCGGTGATGCCGAATCCGCGCTGGGCACAGCCGAGGCGGCGGCGGAACTCGCGAGCGCCAACCCCAAGAGCCCAGTTACCCCCGGGGTCGTGCGTCCCGCCCGCGAGTCCTACGCGGACATGCTCTTCGCACTCGGGCGCTTCGACGAGGCGGCCGCACAGTACGCGGCCACGCTCGAGACAAGCCCGGGCCGTTTCCGCAGCTTGCTGGGCGCCGGTGACAGCGCCCGCCTGGCGGGTGATCTCGAAACAGCACGCACGTTCTATGCCCAGCTTCTCGAGATCGCGGCCGGGAGCGATCGGGCCGAGATCGCCGGGGTGCGCGAGCATATGAGCGACTAGCTCAGACCAGAGACTCCGGCAGGTCTGCCAGAACCGTCATGAACAGGTCGCGCGAGCGCTCGAGCGCTTCGGCGCCATCGGGCTCAAGGTAGTAGTAGCGCTTGGCGCGGCCGCCGCGTTCGGCGGTCGGCGCTCCCTTGCGGGTACCGACATAGTCCTTGGCATCGAGGCGGCGCAGCGCCGCATAGACGTTGCCGATCGACACGGTTCGCCCGGTGCGCTCTTCGATATCGCGCCGGATGCGCATGCCGTAGGCCTCGTCGCCCAGACGCACGATGGTGGCCATGACCAGGAGTTCGAATTCGCCGAGATAGTCACCCTTGCCCATGTCAATCAGCCCTCAATGCAACAACTGGCTCGACTCGCGTTGCCCGCCGAGCAGGAATCCACGCCGCCAACGCGGCGACGCTGAAGAGCAGCAGTCCAACGGACGAATAGACCATCGGGTCGCCGGCGTTGATTTCGGGCAACGCACTTGCCAGGAGCTTGCCGAGGCCGAAGGCGGCGACCAGTCCTACTAGAACGCCGATGAGAATGAGCACGCCCGAGTTGCGCATGACCATCGTCCGCACGCTGCCGCGACTGGCACCCAGAGCCATCCGTATGCCGAATTCCCGGGTTCTCTCTGCCACCATGAACGACAGCACACCGTAGATTCCGGCCCCGGCCATCACGAGCGCGAAGAACGCGAAACTCCCGAGCATGCTCGCGACAACACTGATAGACGAATTGGCGTCGGCGTAGATCCGCGCCTGCGTCCGTACGTCCGCAATAGGCTGCTCGGGATCGATCGCGAGCACCGCGCCCCGCACCGAGGCGGTAAGCGCGAGCGGCTCGTTCAAGGATTCGACCAACAGCGCCCCACCTAGTTCTGTGTGCTGCGCGATCGGTAAGTAGATTCGCGGCACGGTGGGGTCCGACGGATCCGGATTCAATTCGTTTGCGACAACGCCCACGATTTCGAGCCACTCGCCGTCGCCCATACGAATCTCGTGCCCGAGCGCCTCTCCGCCTGCCCAGAACCGCTCGACGGCCTCAGCATTGACGAGCGCCACAGGCGCGGCGTCGGTGCGATCCGCGGCACCGAACAACCGACCCATCAAGGGTCGCAGTTTCATCATGTCGAAGTAGGGTGGGCTCACGGCCGTGCGGAAAGCGAAGGGCTGTTGCTCTTCGCTCCGCAGTTCGGCCCCCGCGATCTCGAACGACGTCGAACCGCCGAAGTCGGCAACTGGCCGCGTGTCGACCCACGCAACCCGCACCACGCCCGGCTCGGCCTCTATCCGCTCGCCGACGTCTCGACGGAACTGCCGCACGTGTTCGAGTTCCGGATAACCGGCGTCCGGCAAGTCGATCCTCATGGTCAGAATGGTCTCCGGCGCGTGGTCGAACTCCATGCTGCGAACCTCCAGCAGAGCTCTCACCATCAAACCGGCAACGACCATCAACGCGATAGCAAGCGAGACCTGCGTGGCAACGAGAACCCTGCGACCCTGCAGCGACGCGACGTCGCCAGAGGTGCGCCCGCCCTCCTTGAGAGTCGACGCCAGATCGGCGCGCGACGCCCGTATTGCCGGGACGAGACCGAACACCAGCGGCGCCAGCAGCGCCACGACCAACGTGAATACCAACACCCCGGTGTCGATCGAGAGCATCTGGAAGAAACTCGTGACGCCGCTGTTCTCGCCTGCGATCCAGGTCAAGCCGTAGAGGGCTGCGCGTGCCACCAGCAGTCCGAGCGCGGCCGAGACGAACGATACGAGCAAGCTCTCGGTAACAAGTTGCCGCATGATGCGACCTCGGCCGGCTCCGATGGCCGCGCGGATGGCCAACTCCTGCGCCCGACTGGTGGCTCGTGCCAGCGTCATCGTGGCGATGTTGGAGCAGGCGATGAGCATCACGAAACCAACGGTGATGCCGAGAAGGGTGATCACCGTCCAGAAGGTGTCGTCAGCCAACCCGGACTGGAAATCCTGCACCTCGATCGTCCACCCGCGGTTGGTCTCCGGATACTGCTCAGCCAAGCGCTCCCCCAAAAGCGCGACCTCGGCCTGCGCCTGCTCCAGGGTCGAGTCGGGGGCGAGTCGAGCAGAGACGAACAGACTGCGAACATCTCGCGGCGTCGCCGCGGGATCGAGGATCATCGGAAGCCACAGATCGTTCGCGGCGAGGTCGCCGAACTCCATCTGCGGACTCACCACTCCCACGATGGTCGTCGGGTGGCCATCGATCTTCACTTCGCGCCCCACCGCGGAGGGATCTGCGCCGAAGCGGCGCTCGAACAGGCCGTGGCTGAGCATCGCGACCCGCGTCGCGCCCGGCGCATCTTCGCCCACGGCGAAGTTGCGCCCGAGGTGCGGCGCCAGGCCCCACACCTGCAGCATGTCTGCGCTCGCGAGGCCGAGCTGAACCCTGGTCGGCTCTTCAACGCCGCTGAGGATTCCAGGCCGCTGGCCGATCCCGACAATGCCTTCCAGCGCGTCGATCTGATCCCGAAGATCGAGAAAATCGGGCAAGGACGAGCTGCCGCGGTCGACGCCACGCTCGGCACTGTTGGTCCACACGAAGACCGCCGTCTCGGTGTTCTGCAGCGGCATCTCCGAGAAGAAGATGGCACTCACCATGCTGAAGATGGCGCTGTTGACGCCGATGGCCAACGTCAGGGTCAGCACCGTGAGGCCGGTGAACATCGGCGCGTTCAGCAGCGACCTCACTCCGTAGCGAACGTCTTGCAGCAGATTGCCCACGAGTCCATCTCCCTTTCGCGTGCCGGGCACCCGACGGTTCGGTCGATCCAGGCCGGCGCGCAGCGAGCGCAGCGCCTGCCCCCAGTACCAGCGGCGCGCCACGCCGCGGCCGCGGGGCAGCCAGTGCTCGCTGTACTCCTCGCGCAGGTCGCCAAGCAGTTCCTCGTGCTCGGCGGCTGGCGAGAACAGCCGCAACAGAAACACCGCCGCACGGGGCGGTTGCTGTCGGGCCGGGGTCGGATCGGGTGATTTACTTTGCATTGCACACAAAAGTACGGAGACCGGTCCGGATAAGTTTCACAGAAGAGTCTCGTGGCCGGACTCTGGGCCTTCCGCGGACATCGACCACGACGGCGACGGGCTACTAGGACGCGGCGCGACTAGCCGGGTTCGACGGACTCGATCTCCATCGTCACATCGCCCCGCGGCCGGTGCACGACCACCTCGTCACCCTCGTCGGCACCGAGAAACGCCTTGCCCAACGGTGAGATCCAGCTGACGTTCCCGTTCGCCGGATCCGCCTCGTCGGCGCCAACGATCGTGTAGAAGTGCTGGTGACCTTCGGGATCGACAGCCACCACCCGATCGCCGAACCGCACGTTCCCGCCCGCTGAACTGCGCGGCTCCACCACCTCGAACGTGCTGATACGTCCCTTGAGGAAGCGCATCTGTTCCTCGATCTGGTACAGGCGCGCACGGAGCATGCCGTGCTCCTTCTCCTCGGTCAGGCCACCCTCGGCACGACGGGTGAGTTCCGCGACAATCGTCGGCCGCCGCTCCCTCTCCAGTTCGCGCAATTCATCGGTCATCGCCGCGGCACCGGCCGGGGTGATGTAGTTCTTCACTCCCGGGGGCAGGACGGGAAGGGGGCGGATGATCAGTTCCGCCAGCGGATCGAAGTCGGCTTCCTTAGTGAATGCCTTGTTCATTGATGGGAGTCTACAGGGGCAATGGCAGCGAGGGGCATCCACACATGGTGCGACCGCCGGGTGCAGAGGACGCGCACCCCGGCGCGTGGAATCGCCCGGGTGCTTTCGCTGATGCGGCTGCTGTGCCGCCGGCGCAAGACCGCTGCTACCCCTCGACTGTGCCGCGGCCGAGCAGAAGGTCCGCCGGCGTGATCTCCACCGCGACCTCGGGGTCGAACTGGATAGTCTGGACGGCTCGCCCACTGCTTTCCGGTCCGACGTTCTCCGCGACGATGTCGACCCGCATGACAAGGTACGTCTCCGGGTCCATCCAGACCGTGATGGCGCGGTCGTACCACGCGCCCTGCACAACTATCCGCGTGAAGCCGTCGACCTCCTGGTCGGCGAGCCGGGTAGCGGCCGTAAGCGTCAGGAGCGATTCGACGGGCGAGGCCTCAGGAAACAGCAGCGGGGCAATGATCATGGACACAGCGGAGGAAGGCGCAGTCGCTCCTCGCAACGCCGTTTGGACGGACTCGTGCGGCAGCGGGATCTCCGCGCCTTCGACCCACGACTCCACGCCTGCATCAGTGGTCAGCAACACATGCCCCCACTCCCTGGTGTCGGACTTGTAGGCGAAGCGGAAATCCTCCGGCGAACGGAACGCAGTAGAAAACCGCAATGTCTTCGTGCCCTCCAAACCCTCCGCCGGGCCCTCCAGACGCAGAACCGAGGTTCCGGAGTCGCGGTAGGTACCGGCAGATGCGTACGCGTCCCCCATAAGGGCCAGGATCTCGTCGGCGGACAGCCTCTCCGAGTCAGCCGGTCCGCAGCCGGCAGTTGCCGCGAGCATGAACACACCGAGAACCACCGACCTGCTCAATCTCATCTTCGATGCGACCGCCACTTTGGCCCTCCTATCTTGCTGCTGCCCGCCTCAGCACGAGCAGCTACGAAGCCTCTCTCCCCTATGACAACCCCCGTGCATCCAATTTTACGACTGCCTCTGGGCTCGGGTGCGGTCCATTGCGTTCGCCGCCCTATTCCGCGACCATGCTGTCCTCAGGCAGAGGGGAAGCGATTCTCGGAGGAAAGGCGACATGAAGACACTGTTTTGCGCCAGCATGATTTGTCTCGCGGCATCCCTTCCAGCGGCCGCGCAGGAGGGAGGATTTCAGGACGAACTCCTTGACCGACTGGCCGGAACTTGGGTGATGACTGGCACGATCGCCGGCGACGAGATCGTTCACGACCTTGTCGCGGAGTGGGTTCTCGACCATCAGTATTTGCGCTTCCACGAAGTGGCCCGCGGCAAAGAACCGGATGGCACGCCGCTGTACGAAGCCATCGTCTTCATTGGTTGGAATGAGCAGTCGGATCAGTATGCGTGTCTATGGCTGGACTCCACGGGCGGAGGCGGTCTTGCTGTCCCGGTTGTCATGGGTCATGCGCAGCGAAGCGGCGACAGTCTGCCGTTCCTGTTCGATTCCGGCGATGGCAGCCTCATCCACAACACGTTCGCGTACAGCCGTGACGCCGACACGTGGACGTGGGCGATAGACAACGAGAGCGGCGGGGAACGCGCGCCGTTCGCAAGGGTGACGCTGACGCGGCAATAGCAGCCGTGCCAGGCGATCTCAGCGCTTCTCGGCGATGCGGCGGGCAAGCGCGGCGACACTGATCGCCTCGACATCCGTCGACACCCTGAACGTCTCGGAGCCCGGGTAGACAACGTAGCGAGCCTCGGGCTTCACATCCTCACAGGCGTGGTGAAATCCGCGTGCTGGCCTGGGATCCAGGCTCCGCTTGATCTCGATTGCCCACGGGTCTTGGCCGGGCAGGGACAGAACCAGGTCGATCTCGGCGCCGCCGGACGATCGATAGAAACTCGCCCCGGTTCCGTCTGGCGCCACCGACAAGAGGTTCTCCACCACGAACCCCTCCCAGCTGTGCCCGACAACGGGATGGCCCAGCAGGGCTTCTTTCGTCGCAAGGCCGAGCAACGCATGGGTCACGCCACTGTCGCGCACGTAGACCTTCGGTGATTTCACTAGTCGCTTACCGACGTTCCTGTGCCACGCTGGTAGGCGGCGGACGAGAAGCAGGTCCACCATCAGGTCGAGATACCGTGCAGCGGTCTTCCCATCAACACCGAGCCCTCGGGCGAAGGTCGCGGCGTTGAGCAAACCTCCCTGCGCGTGTGCCAGCATCGTCCAGAAGCGCCGCAACGTCTCGGCCGGAATGCGGGGGCCGAGTTGCGGCACATCCCGCTCCAGGTACGTGCGGATGAAGTTCAGGCGCCACCTCATGCTGACGCCTTCGTCCGCCGCCAGGAAGCTGTCGGGGAAACCGCCCCTGACCCATAGCTGGTCGCAAGCGTCGTCGTCGACCTCGAGGACGTCGAAAGGGACGAGCTCGAGATACGCGATCCGGCCGGCGAGCGACTCTCCCGATTGGCGCATGAGATCCATCGACGCGGACCCGAGCAAGAGAAACCGGCCATCCCTCCTACCCTGGCGTCGCCCCCGGTCGATCAGACCGCGCAGGCTCTGAAAGATCCCTGGAAGACGATGGACCTCGTCGAGGATGACCAGCTCGTTCTCATGATCTGCCAGGTAGAGTTCGGGATCTGAGAGCCGGCTGCGATCCGCCGCTGATTCCAGGTCCAGATAGATGGACGGGCGAGTCTCGGCGATCTTCAGCGCCAGCGTCGTCTTGCCCACCTGGCGAGGTCCGAGCAGAGCCACTGCCGGGACCTCCCCGAGCAGTTGGTCGAGTTGAGACTGCTTCCGTCGATCAAACATCCTTGTAATTCTGGAGTAAAATTCCATAAATACAAGGTTAAATGGAAATGTGAACCGATATTGCCTATGAGGCCACCGTCTTCATTGGCTGGGATCAGTCGTCAGATTCCCTCTCTCAGCGCGTCGGTCGGCGCGATCCTGAGCGCGCGCAGCGTCGGCGCGATGCAGGCGAGCGCTCCGATGAGTACCACCACGCCCACAGTCACCATTGATGCGACCAGAACCGGCGAGCCCATCGGAATCTTGCCGGCCACGTTCTCGAGCAGGGCCAACAGCAATCCGGCGACCGTCATCCCGGCCAGTGCGCCCAAGCCGAGCTGCACCATGGCACGCCTCGCGATGGTAGCCACGACGGCACGCCATCTTGCCCCGAGCGCGATGCGGATACCGATCTCCCTCGTGCGCTGAGCGACCGTGAACGACATGAGCGCGTAGATCGCCATCGTCGAGATGGTGAGCAGGATGCCGATGACGACCAGGAAGTACGACCGTAGCCAGCCGAGAAGTAGAACCTGCTGGCTCAACACCTCGCTAAGCGCCACTGGGGCCGAGATGACCGCTGCGGGGTCGGCCTCGCCGGCGAGCTCCCGTAGCCGTGGCGCGAAGGCCGCGGGGTCGTCGCCCACACGAATGGCGAAGGGCACCGGGTGGATCTGTCCCGGGGCGAGCGGGTAGTAGATTCCCGCATCCGCATCGGTAGCTGTCGCCAACATGCCGAGGGAGCCCACGACACCGACGATCTCGTACCAGGGCCCGTCCTGCGCTCGGCTCCACTGCCGCACCCGGATCCCAAGCGGATTCCGGCCGCCCAGCACTTGCCCTGCGAAGTTCGTGTTGACGATGACGGAGGAGCTGTTCTCGCCGAGGTCGTCCGGGCCGAACCCTCTTCCGCTCAGGATCGGTTGCTGCAGCGCATCGAAAAAGCCCACATCGACACTTGCGTGCCGGACCAGACGGCGGTCGGACTCACCCTCCACTTCAATGCGTTGAACCGGGTGGTCCATGCCAGGCAACACACTCGCCACGGCCACGCCACCGACGCCCGGCTCGCCCGCCAGACGTTGAACCAACGCGTCCTGCGCGGCGGCCAGGCGCACCGATTCGCTGCGACTGATCGCGCTGCCGTCTCCTTCGGGATCGATCCGCGGGATCCTGAGTTCAGCAGACAGGAACTGGTCGGTCTCAATGCCCATGCCGGCGCTGCGATCTATGCCCCAGACGCCGACGCTGGCGCCGATGATCGCCACCGCGAGCGCCACGTCGGCAACGATTAGCGCACTCGACATCCCGCCAAACCGGATGCCAGCGCGACCCGCCACAGCGTGTTGGAGGTTGCGATGGACGTCGCCGCTGGTGACCTTGAGAGCCGGCACGACACCTGCAACGGCAGCACTGAACACAGCGAGGGTGAGCGCCAGGAGGGCGGTCTGAGGAGTCACCCCGAAGTGGACCCAACCCACGGTGCCGACGCGGCTTACGAACCGGTCGGCGATCACGAGTCCCACTCCCGCCGCCAGGACCGCGAGCACCAGCGACTCCGTGAACAGCTGCAGGATGATCCGCGCCCGACTGGCGCCTAGGGCCGTGCGAACCGCCAGCTCACTGGACCGGTTTGCCGTGCGCGCCAGGATTAGCATTCCAATATTGGCGCACGGGAACGCGAGCATCAGAACCGTGAGGACTTGGACGAAATAGAACCCGGGTAACGCTCGCCACCCGCCTCTCGGCAAACGGTGAACCCCTAGCGTGAAGGGCACGACCTGGAGTCGAAGCTTCGCATGCGTCTGTGGCAAGTCGACGCTCATACGACGTCCCAGAGTGCTCAGCTCGACCTCTGCCTCCTCCGGTGAGACCCCATCCAACAGGCGCCCGAAGACGCGGAGTCGCCGCTTCTGCCCATGGTCGTCGGTGAGCGCACGCGCACGCAGTGGAACCCAAACCTGATCGAGCCAAGGGTAGAGAAACTCCTTCGGCATGACCCCCACCACGGTGCGTTCGACTCCTCCAATCTGGATGACCCGACCCACGACATCGGGGTCGCCGCCGAGACGCGACTGCCAGACATCGTGCCCGATGACGACCACCGGCGGCGCGCCGACAGCTTCGTCCGCGGCAATGAGTGTCCGGCCCTGTAACGGTGCCACGCGCAGAAGACCGAACATGGAGGCCGTGACTTCGGCGCCCTCAACGGGCGCGGCGCGCCCGTCCTCGGAAATGACGTTGTAGACGGCGTCCATCGAAGCTCCGAGCGCCTCGAACGACGTCAGTTCCTCTCGCCACAGATTGAAGTCGTACAGCGATCCCGGCCTCACGACGGAGTTCACCAGGTCGATGCTCCTCAACACCTGGAGCCGATCGCTCTCGTCGACGGGAGGCGGCGCCTCGTGGGCGTTCACGAAGTGTGTCGGAGCCAATCCGACGGGAATCCCGACCGCGAGCGCAAACACCGCCACCAACGACAAGCCCGGGTGTTTCCCGAGCATGCGCAGCCCGATCTTGACGTCCAGCCAGGAAAAGCCGAGCTTCGTCACGTTGAATCTCGCCTCACCCCTTCCCTTCGTATCCAGCCGACGTCTCGCCGCCGGCACGATGGCCCGGATGAACTGCTGCCAGTACCAGCGGCGGGCAAACCTCACGCCATCAGCCTCGGCCAGTCGCGTGAACTCCTCTGCCAAATCGCCCAAGATCGGACCGCGATCTCGCTTCGGGAGCAGTAACAGCAGCGTTATCTCGGCCACTCTCGGCGGCCGGATGCTCCGCTGCCGCGGGGGGCTATCTTTCACTGGGCCCACCCATCAGGCCGCCAACCTGCCACATGACCTCCAGTGTCTTCCGTGCCTCGTCGAGAGCTCGCACACCCGCAGCCTCGACGCGGAACAACTTCTTGGCCCGACCACCGCGTTCCGGCGTGGCCTGGCCGAGGCAGGAGCTCACGAAGCCCTTGGACTCCAGCCGCTCCAGGGCGGAATACACAGTGGGCACGGACGCCTCCCTGCGCGCTTGTTCACGAAGAACATGGCGAATGTTCATGCCATACGCCTCGTCTTCCTCCAGCGAGAGAAGCGCCAGGAGCACCAATTGCTCGAACGCCGCCAAGTGATCGCCCCGCCTCATAGAACCTCCGAAGTATTTTATCGCTTAAGGCGATGATACTGCGCGGGCAGGATTCCGGCAAGAACCTCCCAACCTTCCAGGGAGGGGCGATCAGTACCAGAGCTTGAGCTGCGCCCGCTGACGCAGCGTGGGCACGGTGCCCACCGGTGCGAAGTGCACGCGCCGGGGGCGCTGATGGGCGCCGCGCCATCGGGCGATGTCCGGATCGACTTCGGCGTACCGCTCGAGGATATCGAGATACAGGCGCGCGTACTCGGGTCCGTGGCCGGCGGTTCCGGGCAAGACCGCCCAGAGGATCGCGTGGGCCGCTTCGTGCAGCACCACCATCACCGTCCGGCTCCAGCGAGGCAGGCGGATCTCATGGTCCTCGTATACGTAGCAGGCGGTTCTTCTGGAACGGCCGTCGGTGATGCGCGGCGGCGGCGCCTCGAGATGGTCGTGCCAGACGCGCCCCACCAGTTCCTGGCACTCGAACAGCGACAACGGCGCCCCGGGCCACGCCGGAAGCGCCCGCTCCCACGTATAAACGGCAGACCGCTGGCTATCTCTCTGCGAACCCACCCCTGAGTTGCCCATGGCGCGGATTGTACCGGGCGATCGCGCCAGCCATGTAACGACCTCGGACCAGACGCCATCCATCGCGCCACCAAGTTGAGCGATGAACACTTCGCACTCCGGCGAGGGAGCCTTGCCTGCGGCGTCGGCCACCGGTGAACTCAACCTGCGTGAGCCCTGCGAGCACTGCTTCCCGTGTATATGCATGACACCACTACGGGGAAACGAAATGCACGGAACCATCCTGATCGCCGATAGCCACGCGGGGGAACTCGGTGAACTGCGCAGCCTCCTGCGCGAGAACGGCTATACGGTAGAAGTCGTCAGCACCGGCAAGGATGCCCTGCTCGCTTTTGCCGACCGCAGGCCCGACGCCGTGTTGGTCGACGTCGCCCTGGCCGACATGGATGGCGTGGAGCTGTGTGATCGCGTCAAGCAGGCCGACGAGGCGCGCGACGTACCGGTGCTCTTTCTTGGCGCCGGGGACGATATTCAGCAGCGCATCGATGCGCTGGACCGAGGTGGGATCGACTTCATCCCGCGGCCCTTCGCCGCCGCAGAGGTGCTCGCGCGGGTGAAGCGACAGGTCACCGTCGCCAACGCGCGCCTGGCGCTGCAGGAATCCGCCGCAAAGTTCCGTGCCGCGACGGAATCTGCCATCGACGCCATCGTGTCGGCGAACGCTCGCGGACTGATCCTGTCCTGGAACAAAGCTGCCGTGGAGCTGTTCGGCTACAGCGAAGAGGAGATGCTCGGCGAGTCGCTTACCAAGATCATCCCGGAGCACTACCGCGACGCGCACAACGCGGGCGTCGAACGTGTCGGATCGGGTGGTCGCGCCCACATCATCGGCTCGATCGTGGAGATCGAGGGCCTGCACAAGAACGGCCATGAAATTCCGGTGGAGCTGTCGCTCACGGCGTGGAAGCTCGATGGCAAGCGCTACTTCACGGGAATTCTGCGCGACATCGCCGAGCGCAAGGAAGCTGAGCAGCGCCTGAAATCGGTCACCGAGTCAGCCATCGACGCCATCGTTTCGTCCGACGCGAGCTCGACCGTGGTCGGCTGGAATCGTGCCGCGGAGGAGATGTTCGGTTGGACCGCCGAGGACATCGTCGGCAAGCCGCTCGAAACGATCATCCCGAAACGATTCCACGGGCCCCACAAGCACGGCATGGATCGGGTGACGAACACGGGCGATAGCCACGTCATCGGCACAACCGTTGAACTGGCGGCAGTACACCGTGATGGACAGGAATTCCCGATCGAACTGTCGCTGTCGACCTGGACCGTCGCTGCCGACCGCTACTACACCGGAATCATCCGCGACATCAGCGCCCGTAAGGAGGCCGAAGACCAGCTCAAAGAGTATGCGGACCAGCTCGCTGCTCAGCACGAAGAGCTGCAGCGCCGCCACGACGAACTGGAGCGTTCGCGCCATGCGCTCGAGGCGTCCTTCAAACAGACGCAGAAGCTGTTCTCGGCAATGACCGACAGCATGCCGGGCGCCATCCTCAACGGTAAGTACCGGCTCGAGGAGAAGATCGCGTCGGGCGGCTTCGGCGTCGTGTACGAAGGGGTCCAGTTGTCACTCGAGCGCAAGGTAGCGGTGAAGCTCCTGCGGCCGCCCTCGCAGGAGGACGAGTCGACGGTCCTAGAGAGGTTCCGTCGCGAGGGCGTGAGTACGACGCGCGTCAAGCATCCCAATGCAGTGTCGATCATCGATCTGGACATCACGGCGGGCGGCTTTCCCTACATCGTCATGGAGTTCCTCGAGGGGCGTACCTTGAGTCAGCTCATCAAGGACGAGGGCGCCCTGAGCATCGGTCTTGCTTCGCGGATCATGGCAGACGTCTGCGGAGTTCTCGCGTCGGCTCACCAGGCGGGCGTGGTACATCGCGACATCAAGCCGTCGAACATCTTCCTGGTCGGCGACCCGCAACAGCCGTTCGTGAAGGTGCTCGACTTTGGCATCGCCAAGCTCATGGACGAGCCGGGGCTGTCGAGCGTCACGCGAACGGGACAATTCGTGGGCACACCTTCGTACATGGCTCCGGAGCGCCTGCGCCCTGAAGCTCCTGAGACGGAACTGTCGGATATCTACGCCGCCGGCGTGGTGCTCTACGAGGCCCTCACGGGGAAGCTGCCGATCCCGCCGCGCAAGACGCTCGTGCAAACGATCCAGGCGCACATGAACTCGCAGCCGATCCCGTTGACCAACATCTGTCCCGAAGTACCTTCGGAACTCGCCGGACTCGTGAGCAGATTGCTGTCCCGCGACCTGGAGGACCGGCCCAGCGCCTCGCAACTGCAGGCCGAGCTACTCGAGCTGGCGGACGCACCCGGTGCTGGCGAATCGATTCCCTGCGTGGTGACAAGACGCCGAGTCGAGCCCGACGAGGCCGCGACCGAGACGTGGGACGACGCCAGCGAGACCCGGCCGGCGGCTCAGTCTTGAAGGCCACCCTGGAGGGCCGCGTACAGCCACACTCGAGCGGCCGCCCAGTCGCGTTTGACGGTTGCGGGCGAGATGTCGAGGGCCTCGGAAGTGTCACTGATCGAGAGCCCCGCAAAGAACAAGCACTCGACAACCCGCGCCTGTCGTTGGCTAATCTGCTCGAGTTGCTGCAAAACGCGGTCAACGGCAACGATCTCGGCCCAGGTCTCGCCGGGATTCTCGGCCAGGCCGTCGAGTGTTACCTGAACGGCATTGCCGCCGCGCTTGGCCGCCGACTTCTTCTCCGCGTAGGTGACCAGCGCCTGCCGCATGGCCTTCGAGGCGGTGGCGAAGAAGTGTCCGCGGCTCTTGAACTCGAAATCACGAGCCTTCGCGAGCTTCAGATACGCTTCGTGGACCAGCGCAGTGGTATCGAGCGTCGGATTCCCCACCCAGCCACGACGGCGCGCCTTCGAGATACGTCGCAGCTTCGGATACACCTCGGCGAACGCCTTGCCCATGGCAACCTCGTCGCCGGCCTGGGCAGCGTTGAGCAAACGGGTGAGAGCGACTGTGTCTTCCATGCGGAATGCGGGTATTCGCCGGTGAGCCGATGTGCAGGGCTTTTCAGTGTACTGGGGAGAAAGGAAGAACGCGCTGACCCCGGAGATTCCGACCGATGCCGCGGCTAGAGACCGATCCGGCTTTCAATCCCGTACCGCCATTGGCGGCGAAGGCGGCGGTCGAGAAGTACGCGTACGTCACTCTCACGGCCCGTGAAACCCCGGGTACCGAGGTCTTTGGAGCCGTCGACACTGACTCCCGCTCGCCATCGTTCGGACGACTCGTGCGCAAGACTGACTTGCCACAGGCGACGCCCCAGGCCGGGCACAAGATGCCAGACGCTAGGCTGCGCGCTCACATGCTGATGAGCGCCGGCTACCTCCATGGCATCCATCTGGGCAAACATGACGCAGTGCTCAAGGTGCGCGCCGCGCACGCCCCCACGAGTTCGTTCGGATTCGCCGCCGTCGCTCTGTCGCTCGCTCATCGGTCGGCGGCCATATGGGTGTGGCACAAGGACGACGAATCATCTGACGGCGACGAGTGGAAGGCGACGCGCGTCATCGAGATCGCTGCCGATCCCGCCGATCCCCTGGCGCTGCCAGAAACCCTCAGGCGTTTCGGCGCCGTGCCCCCACTGGTCACTGGCCTCGAGCTCAGCCCCGACGATTGTTTCCTGTACGTGTCGTGCTGGGGAACAGGCGAGTTGCGACGCTACGACGTGTCGAATCCGTTCGCCCCCACCCTCACCGGCAGCGTGAGACTGGGGGGTGTCGTGGGCAGCACGCCGCATCCAGCCAAGCCGCTGGTGCCCGTGCACGGCGGACCACAGGCCGCGGAGATCAGCGCCGACGGCGAACGTGTGTACCTCTACAGTTCGTCCTCGACGCCCTGGGATAGTCAGTTCTATCCAGCCGGCGTGCCCGGTTGGCTGGCCAGGGTGGACGTCGACCCTGATGGGACCATGAGTGTCGATCGAGGGTTCTTGCCCGACCTGGAAGGCCTGCGCCCGCGCTGCGTGCGTCTCGGCAACTAGCGGTCCCAGGGGTAGTCACGCAGGGCCGATGCTGGGACAATCGGCGGGCTCGTGCCGTCACTCTTGGAACGCCCCTTCGCTTATGTCCGATCTGGAACGCGCTCGACGTGTCCACACTCTGCTGATCGACGCTCTCGCCTTGTCCGAGGCGGAACGCGGCCGATTCCTGCGGGAGCAGTGCGGCGAGGATGAAGATCTCATCGGCCAAGTCAACCAGCTCCTGCAGGGGGCCGGCGACGCCGAGCAGTACTTCAACCGACTCGGCGAGGATGTCGGAGATGTACTGGAGGGCACCGCAGAGCGGGCCGCGACTGCCGCCCAGAATGATCCCCCGACTGCCGCGTCACCGGAGCCCGAGCCACCCGAACTCGAAATCGGCCAGAAGCTCGGACACTTCCGCGTCTCGGGCGAACTCGGCCGCGGCGGCATGGGCACCGTGTACCGCGCCACGGATCTACGACTGGGACGCGAGGTAGCCCTCAAGGTACTGCCGCTCGCGGTCAGCGACGGGTCCGAGATGGCGGAACGGTTCGCGCAAGAGGCGCGCCTGCTGGCCGCGCTCAGCCACACCAACATCGCCTCGATCTTCGGTATCGAGGAAGACGGCGGGCGCCGTCTGCTCGTTCTGGAGCTCGTCGACGGACCCGGCCTCGAGGAGCGTATCGCGCGTGGTCGACTCTCGGTCCGCGAAAGCCTCGAAACAGCCAGCCAGATCGCACGGGCGCTCGAGGTGGCGCACCGGGCGGGAATCGTGCATCGCGACCTGAAGCCTTCGAACGTGAAGCTCGTGGGCTCGACCGGCGTGGCGAAGGTACTCGACTTCGGTATCGCGACGGTCTTGCCCGATGCTCGCGTCGCTTCGGCTAGTGCCCACAAGGACATCGTTTCGACCGGAGTCGGGAGAGTGCTCGGCACGGTCGCTTACATGAGCCCAGAGCAGGCGCGCGGCGACCAGGTCGACGAACGGACGGACATCTGGGCCTGGGGCTGCGTGCTCTACGAGATGCTCTGCGGCCAGCGACCGTTCCAGGGCCGCACGGTCACCGACACGCTGGCAGCGATCATCGAACGCGAGCCCGACTGGACCCGACTACCGGCCACACTACCGGCCGAGGTGTCCCGCATGCTGCGGCGATGCCTGAACAAGGACCCGCGCCGGCGACTACGCAACGCTGGCGACCTCTGGCTGATCCTCGAAGAGCTTTTGCACCCGGGCACTGAGGATGAGCAACCGCTACTCGAGGCGCCGCCAGCCTCGAACTGGCATCGAGTCTTACCCTGGGCGCTCGCTATCGCCGCTGCGGGTGCGGGGATCTTGCTGGGACGAGGGCTCGACGACCCGGCGGAGGAGCCAACGCGGCGTCTGGAATTGCTGGTAGGCGGCGAGCAACTCCGTACGGCTGCGGGCGGACGTACCGTGGCCATCTCGGCCGACGGCACCACCCTGGCTCACACTGCCGACGGGAAGTTGCATCTGCGACCCCTCGATGCGTTCGAAGACCACGAACTCGAAGGCGGATTTGGCGCCGAGTCGCCCGCATTCTCGCCCGATGGGGCGTGGCTGAGTTTCTTCCAGCGCGGACAGCTGCGGAAGATCTCGGTGTTGGGCGGTGACCCCTTCCCACTGTGCGCCGCGGCTCTGCCACGTGGGTCCGACTGGGGCGACGACAACCGCATCGTCTTCAGCGACGGCGCGTCGCTGTTCACGGTCTCCGGAAGTGGAGGCGACTGCCGTCCGCTCCGCAGTCCCGGCCCCGCGGACGACCAGGTGAAGTTCTTGTGGCCAACCTGGCTACCTGGTGGAACGCAGGTACTGTTTCAGATGACTGGCCCGCGCTCGAACGGGATCGCTGTCCTCGATGTGGCCAGCGGCGAGATCACGCAGGTGCAATCCTCGGGCTCCGACCCTCGCTTCGTTCAGACGGGGCACATCCTCTACACGCGACTGGGCACAGTGTTCGCCGTCTCCTACGATCCCGCTACCGGTGAGATCGGCACGAATCCGAGACCCGTCCTCGATGGCATCTCCGCCGAGAGCACCGGCGCCTCACACATGGCGGTGTCGACCGACGGAGTGCTGGCCTATGCTCCGAGCCCGGATCCTTCACGCGACCTCGTTTGGGTCGCCCGCGACGGCTCCGAGCGTCTGGCTGCACCCGCGAGCGGCGACTACACGACGCCCCGCGTTTCCCCGGACGCGACGCGCATCGCGGTCGTGATTCGTCGGGCCGGAGAAAGGCAGATCTGGGTCTACGATCTGCGCAATGAGACCGTGCGCCAGCTGACCCAGGGCGGCACCAATATCTGGCCCGCCTGGGCTCCGGACGGCGAGCGCATCTCGTTCTCGAACGGCATCGAGGGTCCCGCGACGATCTGGTGGCAAAGCGCCGACGGCAGCGCGGCGACGAAGATCTCGACCCAGGGCAGGCACCAGTACGCCAGTTCCTGGGCAGCCCATGAGAACGTCATCACTTGGTTCCAGCCAGGCCCGGACGGCACCCGCGACATCTGGGCGCACCGACTCGACAGCGAGGCGGGGTCCTTTCCGGTCGTGGCGACGTCGGCGCACGAACAGGGTCCCGCGCTATCGCCCGATGCCCGATGGATCGCCTACGCGGCGAATACGACCGGACGCAACGAAATCTACGTCGAAGCTTGCCCGGGGTGCCGCGGCGGCGACGATAGCGACGCGCCACAGGGCCGCTGGCAAGTGTCCACCGCGGGCGGCGGCGAAGTGGTCTGGTCACCGCGGGGAGACGAACTCTTCTACCGAGAAGGCAGCAAGGTCATGTCGGTCAGCATCGACTTCAGTTCGGGCGTGCCCCGCGCACAGTCACCGATGGAGCTGTTCGACGGCCCCTACGTGATCGGACAATCCGGCAACAGCGAGTACGCCGTCGCACCCGATGGGGACCGCTTCCTCATGGTGAAGAACCCCGAGGAGTCGGGCGCCCAGCGGATCCGCGTGGTCCTCAACTGGTTTGCCGAGCTCCCGTAGCGCGGCCCGGCGATCTTTTTCGAAACCCGCGCGGCAACTCGCCGTATATCTTTTACTATGTACGAAAAATGCCCACCGAGGCTAGCTGAGCGCATGCTGCGCTGGGCTACCGCCCGCGCCGATCGCGACTGTGTCGCCGGCGACCTGGCCGAGGAGTTTGCCGTTCGCGCGCAACGCTCCGGCCCTGGTGGAGCGCGGCGCTGGTACTGGTGGCAGGTGATGCGATCGGTGCCGACGAATCTGCTAACAGGCCGTGAGGTCCAGGCAGCCAGACGCAGCGCGATCCAACTCGATACCCCCCTCCGTCGAGGAGACGGCGCGATGAGCAACATGCTGCAGGACATCCGTTACGGCTTCCGGACGCTCGCCAAGAGCCCCACGTTCACTGTGTTGACCATCAGCACGCTGGCACTGGCCATGGGTGTGAACACGGCGATCTTCAGCATCCTGAATCTCATCCTGATCCAGGATCTTCCGCTCAGGGACACCGACACGCTGGGCTTTATCTACTCGACGAATGCTCAGCTCAACTCCTCGCAGGCGCCGGTGCCCGCAGCTGACTTCCTCGACTATCGAGAAGAGGTTGGCGCCTTCGGCGACCTCGCGGCGGTCGACCGTGGCGCGTCGTTCACGCTCACCGGCACCGAAGAGCCTGTCTGGATCGAGGGCTTCCTGGCGACAGCGAACACCCTCGACATCTGGGGCCAGGCGACGATCATGGGCCGGTGGTTCACTCCCGATGAGGACCGCGAAGGCGGTGAGCGCGTGGCCGTGCTCTCGCATGGGTCCTGGGAGCGACGTTTCGGGTTCGATCCCGACATCGTCGGCCGGGTGATCGACCTCGATGGCTATCCGACCACGCTCATCGGCGTGATGCCCAAGGAGATGGAGTTCGGCTCGCTGGCGGAAGCCGAGGTATGGGTGCCGGCACGGCTGAACCGCGCCAGTGCGAGCCGTGAAGATCGCACCCTCTGGGTCATAGGCCGCCTCGCACCCGGCGCGACGCTCGCACAGGCTCAGCAGGAGGTTGACGCGGTGCGGCAGCGGATCATCGCCGAGGAGCCAGATCTACAGGGACCCTGGGGCGCGATCGTTTACGACATGAACCGCGCGCTCGCGCCGCCGGACACCTGGATGATCATGTTCATGCTCGGACTCACCGTGACGTTCGTCATGCTGATCGCCTGCTCCAACGTGGCCACGATGATGCTGACCCGGGCCTCCGCCCGTTCGCGTGAGATCGCCGTGCGCGCCGCACTTGGTGCGCAGCGCCGCAGACTGCTCGGCCAGCTCCTCGGCGAGAGCGCCATCCTGTCGCTGGCCGCGGGACTCCTCGGCCTGCTGATCGCGCGCGCCTCGCTCATGGGTCTGATCTGGATGGCAGGCGAAAACAGCGGCATGAACATCTTCGGGATGGTCACACTTGATACGACCGTTCTGCTCTTCACTCTCGGGGTCGCCCTCCTGTCGCCCATGCTCTTCGGTTTCATCCCGGCGCTGCGCGCGTCGCGACCGGACCTCAACGAGACCCTGCGCGAAGGCGCGCGCGGCAGCAGCGGCGGGCCTGGTGGCCTGCGTGGACGCCGCTTCCTAGTGGCCACCCAGGTCGCGCTGGCGCTGAGTCTCATGGTGGTCGCAGGCGTGCTAATGCAGGCCATGGCGAAGAACCGCAACTATGATCCCGGCTTCGATGTCGACAACGTAATGACGATGCGTGTGGATCTCACCGAATCGGAGTATCCGAGCGGTGTGGATCAACTACAGAACTTCTCCCGCATCCGCGCCACCCTCGCGGCATTGCCCGGCATCGAGAGTGTCACCACCATGGGGTGGCGCCTGGGCGCCAACGACGACCCGATCGTCGCACGCAGCTTCCGCATTGTGGGACAGCCGGAACCCGATGCCGCCGAGCTCCCGTCGGGGTTCCTCAACGTGGTGAGCGCCGGCACCCTAGGGGTAATGCGGCTGCCACTTCTGAGCGGTCGCGACTTCACGGAGAGCGACAACGCAGACTCAGCGCCCGTGGTGATCGTCAATGAACGGCTGGTGGAACGCTACTGGACCGGCCAAGCGCTCGGCAGCCACATCAAGCTAGGCACCGACGACCGCTCGTTCGAGGTGGTCGGTGTGATGAAGAACATTCACTCTGGAGATTCCAGCAACCCTGCGTTCCCGATCATCTTCGCGCCCCTGGCGCAGAATCCTCAGCGGCGGATGGGAGTGCTTGCTCGCACGTCTGGTGATCCGCTGGCGATGACCAGCGCCATCCGCGAGGCTATCTGGTCGGTCGACGCGGATCAGCCGGTCGCCGACATGCGCACGGTGCATCAGTTGATCGAGGATGCTTTCGCGGCGCCCATGACCCTGTTCTCGATCTTCGTCGCCTTCGCCGGGTTCGCCGTGGCGATGTCTGCCGCGGGTATCTACGGTGTGATCTCGTACGCGGTGAGCGCGCGCACTCGTGAGATCGGGATTCGCATGGCGCTCGGCGCGCGTGCCACCGGCGTGCTGGCGATGATCACGCGCCAAGCAATGATGCTGGTCGGGCTCGGCATGGTCGTGGGTGGCGCGGCGGGCATCCTCCTGGGGCGCCTGCTCTCCAGCGCCATCCCGGATGTTGGCAGCTTCGACCTTCCCTCGTTTCTCGGGGTGCTGGCGGTATTCGCGGCAACGACCCTATTAGCCACCTGGATCCCGGCACGGCGCGCCGCGCGCGTCCAACCGGTTACGGCACTACGCAGCGAGTAACGCCGCATGGAAATACTGCGATGAGTAAAGGAAACTACCTGGGCGAATTCGAGATCGTGGTGCTCTCGACCTTGCTGCACCTCGGTGAGAACGCTTACGGAATGACCATTCGCTGCGAGATCGACGAGCACACCGGTCGGTCGGTGTCGATCGGCGCGATCTACGCCACGTTGCGGCGGCTCGAACGCAAAGGACTGGTCGTCTCGCATCTCGGCGAACCGACCGCCGAGCGCGGTGGTCGTGCCAAGCGCTTCTTCGCTCTCGAGCCGGCCGGTGAAGACGCCGTCGCACGCTCACGCGCGATGTTCGCCCGTCTCTGGAACGACCTTCCTGAGGCGCGCGGCTAGCGCCAAGGCATGGTCAGCATGGATGATGCCTGCCCTAGGGTAGGGGATCCAGCCCGCGACGCCGTCGCAGCTTGTCGATTGCGGAGCCGCGACGAGAACCGGGCCTCCATCTCCGAAGCCTGCGAGGGTCGATCCGCAACGCCAGCAGAACCCTCCGCAGCCAGTGATCCAGTAGCGCGCGCAGGAGGAGTCTCGTAGTAAGCCCCTGGAGCGATTCGAGACGCAAGCCGGTCAGTCGGCGTTGCTGGTCGAGCAGCAGTTTGGCGAGCTCCCGGCTTCGAAAGGCCTCCGCGTCGACCTGCATCGCCCGGTAGATCGAGCGCTGAGGTTCATCGGGCTGCTCAATGTAGCTGTTGGGCAACGAACTCGGCGCGACCACGGTCAGGCGCGGCACCACCACAATCTGCTTCTGCGCCCGCCACACTCGGCTGAGCCAATCCTGTGAGGGCGGGAGGTGAATGGTCCGGAATGGGCGCCAAGGTCCGACTTCATCCACCACCGGTCGTCGAACCAACCAGGACGACGCCTCGATCCAGTTGTCGGCGCCGGGTTCGAACCGCAGGCCGCCGATCACGCCGGAGACCCTCCGGTCCCCGCCAGCCGCGATTCGCTCATCCAGGCAAATCGTCATGTCTGCGCCGCTCGATTCCAGCTTCGACAGCGCCACCTCGAGATGGTCGGGGAACCACAGATCGTCGTGGTTGAGAAAGGCGATGACGTCCGCACGTGCGCGCCGGATCCCTTCATTGTTGGGGCCCGACTGCTCGCCCACGTTCTCCGCCAAGTTGTGGAAGTGAATGCGCGGATCATCGAAAGCACGAACGACGGCCTCGGTATCGTCAGTGCATGCATCTCCGATGACCCACATCTCCCAGTCGCTCTCCGTTTGCCACAGCACGGTCCGGATCGCGTACGCGAGTACGTTGCTGCGGTTATACGTAGCCGTGATGATCGAGACCTTGGGCGAGTGACTCGCGCGATCAGGGACAGACGCAGGTGGGCGAGTAGACTGCGCATCTGGTTGGTGAACACATTGCCGAATCGCAGGAGATCAGCGATCTGGCCGAACGTCATCCACCGGTACTCTGCCGGAATCTCCAAGCGATGATCTTCGTCCAGTTGCACCAGCCGGTACTCGGTCTCGTCGTGATAGAAACGGCCGCCTTCCTCGGACTGGCGAACACAGAGCAGCGTCTTGTCCTCCGCGACCGTCACCAGCGAGAAGAACGGCTCCGCGGCCAGGAGTTCGCCGGGTTCGTGATCAGATGGCACGCAGTCGACTGTAGCCGTGCACTCGACGGAGTCGAAACTCCCGGGTTCCATGGCTGCCTTTACGAGAAAGTGCAGGAGGCCCCGGTGTCGCTGACACAGGAGTGCGACAAGGGCGCGACCGTGCGTGTGGACCAGCGGCTGGTCCCACTGGCTCACCTCGCGCACGTTGGACGACACCTTGACCTGGATGATCGAGAAGTGACGCTCCCCTTCATGCACGATGCGATCCCGCTCGATGCGCCAACCCGCCAAATCCGAGAGAGAGACCACGCGGCGCTCGCGGCGCAGGTCGGCCCGCGCTTGTCCGAACCACGCCATCAAATCGTCCATCGAGTGCACTGCCGCCGCGTCAGCGGCATCCGACGACTCTCGGAGCGCCGGCCCAAGGTCGTTCGCTACTGCCGATTCTCCGGTGGCACCGCGGATCGAGAGCGGCAAGCATGCCAGGACGGAGCGGGCGTCGGTGTTCACCACGTTGTCGCACCGGAGCAGTTCCGACATCTCTTCCAGCGAAATCCAGCGGAAACCGTCTCCCGATCCCAGGTCCTCCTCCCCCGTCGTCCGCACAACCATGTTCCGGTTGCGCTTGGCGAGAAACCGCGAGCCTTGTTCGGACTGGAGTTGATGCAAGACGACATCGTCCGGATCGGGCCTGGTGAAGCCGCTGAGAAAACGCTGCCCCGAACCACCGTGTATGCGTCGATAGTTGCTCTCGGTCGCCTGCACGGTGGGCCCGATTTGCACGCGGCCGATATTACCGGGCTCGGCCTTCGCCTGCGCGAGCAGCTGCACCCTTCCGTCCCGAACTCGGAGCAGGAACCCGAGGATGCCAAACTCAGGCTGATCGACGATGGGCTGGTGCGCACAGAAAGGGGACCGCGCATCGCCAGCGAGCGCGAGTCCAACGACGGAGAAAAACCCGCCCGTTCGATGCGAGAGCGCTGAGCGGCCCCCGATCCACTGCCATTCGAGCGAGTCGCCGAACTCGATGCGTTCCACGTCCAGTCGCGTCGCTTCGCGCCGGTCCTCCAACCACCTCAGGGTGGCTGGCGCGGCGCGTACAGCCGCCACCTTTTGCCTCGCTTCATTGCCCATCGCCCACGAGGTTACTGCAACCGGAGACAAGACCTCACATCGCGGGCGATCGTCCGCAGGAGCGAGACTTCGTTATTCCCGCGCAGCTCCGGGTCGCCATGCGGCGACGAGACCGAACAGGCCGATGACGGTCATGGTGCCCGGAGCCAGCACGGGCGTGGCGCCGGTGAGCGACTCGCGGGCCAACTCGAAGCCGGCGCGATCCGGGTACATCTCGCGCTCGAACTCAACGTTGCCCTTGTAGTGGAGCCAGTTGCCGGCGAGGCCGCACACGATGCAAACCCACATCACGCCGGCAACCACGCGACGCAGCCCCTCGCCGGGGCGCCGCAGGTAGGCGCCCGTCACCAGGATCACCCCGCCAAGCAGGCCCAGCGGAGCGAACTGCCACGTGTCTTCGTAGTGGCCAATCAGAAGCAGCTCCGCGAGCGTTCCGAGGCTACCGAACAGCAGGACCGCCAGCACTGCACGGCGCAGTGTCCGCGCGATCAAATGCTCGCGTGCTACGCCCGGCTCATTCGTCACTCTGAATCCGCGCCTACTGGCCGATGGTCATGTAGCGCTCGAAGCGGGCAACCTCGTCCTCGTCGACATACTTGCCCATCTCGCGGCGAAACTGCTCGATGCCCGCGTAGGGTCGGTACTCTTCGAACTCGTGGATCATGCGCGGGCCCACACCCGGGATCGTCGCAAAGGCCTCGGACGATGCCGAGTTCAAGTCCAGCGGCACGAAGACGAACTGCGCGAGCCTGGCCACCTCGTCATCGTCCACGTACTTGCCCATCTCGCGGCGAAACACCGCCAAGCCCACGTACGGCCGGTACTCCTCGAACTCGTGGGCCATGCGATTGCCGACGCCGGGGATCAGAAGAACCTCGGCCTCGGTCACGTCGTTCAGATTGATCGGCAGCCACAGCTGGCCATAGAGCTCGCTCTGCTGTTCTTCGCTCAGACCGGCGCCCACGGCGGCATGCAAGGTCGCCATGCTCAGCCAAGGCCTGCCCGCCAGGACTTTCGCGGCGCCGTCAGCTCCGAGCTGCGGCACTGCCGTCAGTTCCTCTTCCGAGGCCAGGTTCGGGTTGAGCAGGCCCTGACTATCGCCAACCTGGGCCAGCAGAGGACCAGCGATCAGTAACAACAGAACCAACGCGGGGCACAAGATACGGCGCTGCATGGGCAGGCTCCTGGACGGTGTCGGATGAGCGGAATCGATGGGCCGAGATCAATCCACAGAAGGGGAGTCGGATATCAGTTCGAAGTATGCCAGATCGAACTGCCGCCAGACCGCGGCGCGGGAACCGCCGGACCGGCTGGCCAGTTCTGACCGCTGAGACTGATCGGCACGTTCGTCTACGTTCGTGATACTATATCCATATGTGGATATATCTAGCAGTGGGTAGAGCCGGGGTGCGGCTGTGAGCCCGGCAGCACGCTGGTACGAGCGCATCCTGCGCTTGGGGCCGCGTTCGCTGCGTCGCGACTTCGGCGACGACATGGTGGCGGCATTCGACGCGATGCTCGCCGATGAGTGCGCCTCTGGGAATCCGCTACCGCGCCTGAGGGTGTGGTCGCGTGTCCTGACCGATCTGCTCGTGTCCAGCCTGAACAGCATCCGGGGCCAGTCCCCCGTGTATCGAATCCCCCGAAAGAGAACTCCCATGGAATCCCGTTTTCAGGACATTCGTTTCGCTCTGCGCACGATGCGAAGGCAGCCGCTGTTCGCCGTAGTCGCCATAGCAACGATCGCGATTGGCATCAGCGCTACCGCGACGATCTTCAGCATCGCCAACGGTCTGCTGCTTCGCGCCCCGACCGGCGTGCGCGAAAGTTCGGAACTGGTGAGCATTCACCGTGTGGCCCAGGACGAAACCGGTTTTCACTCCTTCGGACTACCCGCCTTTCGCCATCTGGCGAGCGCCGACAATGGCCTCACGAACATGGCGGCCTACGACAGCTTCGGCGGCAGCCTGGTAATCGACAGCACGCCCTATCGCGTTGCCGGCTCGATCGTATCCGCGAACTACTTCGAGACGGTGGGCGTTCGCGCGGGCCTGGGGCGCTTCTTCTACCCCGAGGAAGACACCGTGCCCGGGCGCGACCTGGTCGCAGTGATCAGCGATCGTATGTGGCACGAGCGCTACCGGGGGGACCCGGACATCATCGGCAGCGAGCTCGTTCTGAACGGCCGCGGGTTCGTGATTATCGGCGTGACCGAGCCTGAATTCATCGGCCACCTCGCAGCTTTCCTGAACGACGTCTGGGTCCCGTTGTCGGCTCAGGGTCTGATTCGCGGCGCGACAAACCTGTCCGAAGAAGAGGCTTCGGTCGGCCTGGAGATCGTGGCTCGTCTCGCGCCGGGGTCCAATGTGGAACTGGCCCAGGACGCCATCGACAGGGCGGGCAGCGCGTTTCATGAGCCTCGCGACGAGAAGTGGTTCGGGGCTGACGTGTACGCCTACGCGCCGATCGTGCCGATCGCACGGCAGGGGCTCAACCTGTTCCTGGCCGCCATGTTCGTGGTCGCCGGCGTGCTGCTCACCATCACCGCCGTCAACGTCGCGAACATGATGTTGTCGCGCGCCGCCGCCCGGTCGCGAGAGATCGGCGTTCGCTTGGCCCTGGGCGCCACCCGTGGCCGACTGGTCACGCAGTTGCTCACAGAGAGCGTGATTCTGTTCCTCTGCGGCGGTGTCCTCGGAACGCTCATCACGGTCTGGACAACCGGCCTGCTGGGGAGCCTCGCCCTGCCAATTCCGATCCCGATGGACCTGCATTTCGCGCCGGATTTTCGAGTCCTGGCGTTCGCGCTCACGATGGCGGCCACCACCGGCATCGCGTTCGGGTTGTCGCCCGCACTGCACGCCACGCGTGGTGACCTCACCGGCGCGCTCAAGGAGAACGGCACGCCACCACGGCGCCGTCAACGACTGCGCAGCGTTCTGGTAGTCACGCAGGTGGCCGGCTCCGCATTGCTGCTGGTCGTCGCGGGGTTGCTGATTCGCTCGGCCGGGCGCGTCACCTCACTCGACCTCGGGCTCGACACCAACGATGTCCACGCGTTCATGCTCGATACCCGCGAGGCGAATCGATCGCCGGACGAGAGTCGGCAGTTCTACGGAACCCTCCTGAACGACGCGGCGAGCTTCTCAGGCGTCGACTCGATTGGTGCCATCGATGTCCCTCCGTTGACCGGCAGCAACCAGCAGAGCACGGTGATCCTGCCGGACATGCCGCCGGAGCCAGAGGTGGGCCTGCGCAAGGTGGAGTTCGCGCAGGTCTCCCCCAGCTACCTCGCCACAATGCGCATCCCGCTGGTGGCCGGCCGCCAGTTCAGCGACGCCGACACGGCCGACACGCCCAAGGTCGTCATCGTGAACGAGCATCTGGCGAATACCTTCTGGCCCGGTGAGAGCGCCGTCGGCAAGCGTTTCGCCTTCCGGGCAGCGAACGATCCGATCGACCTCGAGATCGTTGGGGTGGCCCGCGACAGCAAGATCCGAACGCCCGGCGATCAGGCCCGACCTCTGGTCTACGGCCACTGGGAGCAGTTCGGCGGCCGCGGGTACACGGTTGTGGCGCGCGTCGAGAGCCCGTCCGTGGCACTGATGATCCGCGACTACGTCAGCGAGATCGACCCGGTACTGCCGCCGGCGCAGCCCATCGAGTACGCCGAACTAGTGGGCCTGTCATTGCTGCCGGCGAAGATCGCGACGATTCTCGCCACAGTGTTCGGCGCGGCGGGCCTGCTTCTCGTAGCACTGGGCCTCTACGGCCTTCTAGCCTATTCGGTAGCCCAGCGATCACACGAGATCGGCGTGCGTATGGCGCTGGGTGCTCACCAGTCCAGCGTGCGGAGCATGATCGTCGGCGACGGGCTCCGACTTACCGTGGTGGGACTCGGCATCGGTCTCCTGGCGGCCGCCGGCCTCGGCCAGCTCATTCGCTGGATGCTGTTCGGCCTGAGCCCATTCGACCCGGTCACATTCATCAGCATCGCCGTGCTGCTGTTGACCATCGCCGGCCTGGCCTGCTGGCTACCGGCGCGCCGCGCCGCGGCGACCAACCCCGTCAACGCATTGAGAGCAGAGTAAGCACGATGAGCCAACCGTTGCGCCCGCTGGTGTTCCAGATTCTCCTGATCCTCAACGAGGAGGAAACACACGGCTACGGAATCATGAAAGCCGTTAACGAACGCACAGGCCGTAAGACGATCCTGGGACCGGCCACGCTCTACCGCACGCTCGGACAGATGCGTGACCAGGGACTGATCGACGAGACCCCCACCGACGATGAGCGGCGCCGCGTCTACACGCTGAGCGAAGAAGGGCGCCGCATGGCCCGGGACGAGGCCGAGCGCATGGCGATGCTCGTGGAACGGGCGCGCGCCGGGCGGCTCCTTGGCTAGACGTCGTTAGAACGAACTCTTGAGCCAGGCGAAGACGCTACTGCCGTTGTCACCGGAGAACTGCGTTTCGGCGCCGCCAAAGAGCAACTGGCCCGCGGCCGACAGCGTGATGTTGTTCGACAGTGAATAGTCCAACCGCGGGCTGACGTAGGCAGAGTGATCGTTCGGATTGAACACCGACGCCATGCCCAGTCGAGTTAGCGGCGACAGCTGATACTGCGCCGCGACCATGACATTCCAGCGCGCCAGACTTAGCGTTCGCGCGTCGACGAAGACGGTGCCGAGAATGGGGCTGTTCCCTACCGGTTCGGTGGTCCCGAGACTGTTGTAGATGAACTCGGTAGTCAGCATGAGGCTGCTCGCGAACGTGTAGTTAGCGCCCGCCGAAGCGATGAACTGCTCGTCGGTGATCGCGCCAGTGCCCCCCGGGCCGAAGTACGTTAGCTCGCCGTTGAACCCCGCCGCGCCTAGTTGCCCGGACCACCCGAACCCGACGCCAACCGCGCCCTGGACCGACCCGGCAAGCGCCTGCACATCGTAGCCACCGACGTTGGTGCGGAACAGTCCGGCCGCTGTCACCCGGTCGTCGTAGTCCACCTTCACCGCCGCCTCGGCGGAAGACACCGGCCCAGTGTAATAGCGCACCCGCATGGAGTCGGATCCCGGCTTCTCGATATAGGTGATGTCGAAGAAGGACGCCGCGTTGAAGATGTCGTTCGGGTTCCACACCATGTTCATGCCCCAGTTCACGCGCTGGCGGCCCGCTTGCATCTCGAGGCTGCCGCTCGTGTGCTGAATACTGAAGCGATCGAAATTCACGTAGGCGACATGATCGTTGGCCGAGCTGATCTCGTAGGTGAGATCCAGCCAGCCGGGATCGAGCGTGACGAGGTCGCCATACCCCGGAACGGACTCCACAATGCCACCGTACGTCGTCAGGGCACGCCCCGCGGCATAGCCTTCCCAGCCATCCGTGGGATACCAGCGCAGGTCGAGCCGAGCGTTGAATTGACTGGTCAGCGGCACCGATTCGCGCGCACCGAACACGCCAATCGCCAGGGTCTCCCAGAAACCTGACAGTTCGAAAGCCGCATTCTGGGCGTGCGCCGGCGCGGCGGCACCGACTGCGAGCAGCAGGAACGCGAGGCGCGCTAGCCTCATGTCAATGCGCCGTCGAATCGCTCACGACCTTGCCGTCGTCGAGCGCTACTACCCGTCGCGCTTTGTCGATGACGCGTTGGTCATGCGTGGCAAACACGAAGGTGACGCCGCTCTGGCGGTTCATCTCGAGCATCATGTCGAGCAGATCTTCGGTCGCGTGCGAGTCGAGATTGGCCGTGGGCTCGTCCGCGAGCACGAACTCCGGCTTCGAGGCGAGCGAGCGCGCGACCGCGACGCGTTGCTGCTGACCACCGGACATCAGCGCCGGCCGAACTTCGGCCTTCTCGGCAATGCCGACCGCTTCGAGCAGCTCGCGCGACCGCACGGAGCGATCCGCCTTGTCCACGCCCTGCAGTTCCATGATGAACTCGATGTTCTCGCGCGCCGTCAGTACCGGGATCAGGTTGTAGGCCTGAAAGACGAACCCGATCCGGAGAAGGCGAAAGTCCGTGAGTTCACGATCGCTCATGCTGTCGATGCGCGTGCCGCCAATAAGAATCTCGCCCGACGTCACGGAATCGAGTCCACCCACCATGTTCAGGAGCGTCGTCTTGCCGCATCCGGAGGGCCCGATGATGGCCGTGAACTCGCCCTTCTCGACCTGCAGGTTGATGCCATTCACGGCGTGAACCGGCACACCGTTGCCCTCGTAGGTCTTGTACACATCGCGAGCGTCAATTACGGGCACTGCTTTCCCCTATCAAGTGTCGGCTCGGATCGCCTCGGCCGGCAGCAGTTTCAGCGCGCGGCGAGCGGGATAGATAGACGCGATGAATGCGGTCACCAGGACCATGGCCGCGACCTTGAAGTAGAACGTCGTGGTGCTCTCGGGATAGACGATCGGGTCGTAGCCAATGGCCCTGAACCCATCCGAGTAAGCCTGCAGGTTCAACCCCACTCGCTGCGTGTAACCCACCACGGCAACGCTGAGCGCGATGCCCGCGATACCACCGACCATCGACAGGAACGCGGTCTCGTACAGCAGCATCCGGAATACCCGTACGCGTGCCATTCCGAGAGCCATCAGCATGCCGATCTCACGGGTGCGCTCCATCACCACCATCAGCATCGTGTTGACGATGCCAAAGCCGAGGGCGGTCAGGATGATCGCCAGGAACCCGTACCCGAACGCTCCGGTGAAGTCAGCGGTCAACTGGAGCAGCGGCGAGAGGTCCCGCCATGTCCGCACGAGGAACTCCGGGTGGGCCTCGGCGACCGCCTCGGCGACTTCCAGCGTGGCATCACGCGGCTCCACGCGAACAATGATCTCCGAGGCTGCGCCGGCGGCAAAACCCGTCAACTCTGCGAGATCTTGCTGCGTGACGAACACATTGGCGCCGTCGAACATACTGTTGATGGTCTCGAAGATCCCGACCACGCGAAAGGCACCGTAGACGATCTCTCCGGTCGGGCTCACGACGGACGCGACCACGCGCGACCGCAGCCGGACCTCGAGATCCTCGGCGGTCTCGCGGCTCATCAACATCGGGATGCGTTCGTCGGCGCTGAGGTACTCGCCCTCCACCAGTTTCTCCGCGAGGTCCGAGACCTCGCCAACGTGCTCGAGATCCACGCCCGCGATGCGCACGGCCGCGGTGCCCTCGGCGCTGCTGACCATCGCCGTCCCGACGATGCGCGACGACACCCCGACCACGCTGGGTAACTGGCGAATCTCGTCCACCAGGACGTCGACATCGTCGAGTGCGTAACGCAGGTCGCGGTCGGCGGGGTACTCGGGATGGTGCACCTGGAAGTTGCCGAGCTCGGTACGGAGCGTGCCGCGAATCTGCTGGTTGGCGAGCCCCATCATGAGGGCGTAGCTGAACACACCACCAAGAAGGCCAAAGGCGATGGCCGAGGCAATGACGAGGCTGCGCAGGCGGTTGCGCCAGACGTTGCGCCAGGCGATGTGCCACAGCATCGCCTACCTCCCGGTGATGGCGCGCATGATGTGCAGGCGCCGGATGGAGACGATCGGGAAGGAGGCAACGACCAACGCCATCACCAGAACCACGAGTCCCTGCGCCACGAAGATGCCAGGATCGAGCGCAAAGGGGATGAACGGCGGGATGTTGAACTCCTCGAAGACCGTCACCAGATCGCCCGTCACCGGTATCGGATGGAGGTGAAACCAGTAGATGATCGGCATCGAGACAATCAACCCCGCCACCACGCCGACGACGACCAGCGCGATGGTCTCGATGAACAGCACCATCGCCAACCTGCTCCTGCGCAGACCCACGGCGTTCATCACGCCAAACTCGCGCCGGCGCTCCATCGTGCTCATGAGCACGGTGCCCAGCAGCCCGAATCCGGCCACCATGTAGAGAATCCCCAGCATGAAGATGCCGCCCGCGCTGTCCGACTGAATCTGCTGCACGACCTCCTTCGACGTTTCACGCCAGGTCATCACCTCGTAGTCGGTGCCGAGTATGGCGACGAGTGCGTCCGCGGTTACCTGCAACGCGCCGCCGTTGTCGAGCATCACGGACAGTGAGGTCACCTGGTCAGGCGGAGCGGCGTACAGCTCACGCGCCGCGGCCAGGGGCACGTACGCCATGCCGGTCTCGAGGTTGCCCATCATCGTGAGATCGAAGATCCCGATCACCGGCAGGAGGTCCGCGGCCGTCTGACCACGATACCCGGCCCCGAGTAGCACCACCTCATCGCCAACTGTCGCGCCGAGGTAGTCGGCGAGGCTGCGCAGGAGGAGCACTCCGCGCTGGCCCGCGGCAAGATAGTCCCCTTCGACCACGCGGTCGGCGAGCGAAGTGTAGCGATGCTCCACCGCCGGTTCCGTCCCGATGACGGCCGACGGCTTGGTGCGGTCACCGAACGAGATCAGAGCGAACGACTCCAGGCGCGGAATGACGTCGACCACACCCTCTACCGTCATCACCTGGCCGAGCGTCGCAGCGTCGGCGTGGATCGACCGGTCGATGGACTTGTTGTCCCAGTAGCCCTCCCCGTGCACCTGAATGTAGCCGGTCCTCGCCACCGTCGAGCCGATCATGGCGTCGTAGCTGCCGTACTGCATCGAGCGCATCAGCAAGCCGAGGACCACTGCGAGGAGGATGGTGGCCAGAGTCAACACCGACCGGCGTCGGTTCCTCCACACATTGCGCCAGGCGAGGGTCCAGAGCATTCCCTACCTCACGGTGCGCATTCGTTGCTGCGAGAAAAAGGCCTCGTCAACGTCAATGTGGAAATCGGCCGTCTCGGTGACCATGATGGTCTGGTGGCCGGGCTTCTTCGCGTCCTCCATCACCATGCGGGTGGGAATCTCGCGGTCGTCCATCAGCTTCACGTCGCTGGCCGTGAGCCGGTTGATGAGCTCGCCGTCTTCGTCGTAGTACTCGGCTCGCAGCATGAAGTACTCGGTCTTCGCGATCCACAGCACCACACGACCCCACACGACCGGAGCCTCCGGCAGCGGCATGAGCTCGATCTGATAGGTGTCGTGACCCTCGACGGTCTCCTGGCCAACGATCTCCTGGGTGTAGTCGATCACCAGCGAGTCGACGCGCACGAGGTCGTTGTTGGTGAAGTCGGAGCCCATCCATGACTGGTTCATCATCGACGGGGGGATCTTCACGGAGCGTTGAACACGCGGGACCCAGTTCCACATGTCGTTCTCACGCTTGAGAAATACCTGCCCCTTGTCGCGCGCCGGCGCCGTGATCAGGATCAGGTAGTAGTCGGTGCCCAGCGACCACGACTTCATGGCCATCTCACGGGTCCAGTCAGGCCGGACGATCTGCATGCTCGCGGTCGAGTAGCTGTTGAGCCCGCGTGCAAGGTCGTTGGCGCGGCGCACCAGTTCGCGCGCGTCGAGGTCCTGCCCGGCGATGCCGGAACTGGCCGTGGCGAAGGCGGCCAGGATGAGAGCGATCAAGCCCTTCCGCGCGGATCTGGCCAACGACATGGCATCCTCCACCGTTACTCGGATCGCCGGCCGCAGACGGCCGTGCTGGTTCAAGGATAACGCCAAAGAGGTGTCGCCGCTCGGATTTAGCCGGCCTCAATCCTGCCCGATCAGCTCGCGATTCCAGGCGACAAAGGCTCGCTCGACGTAGTCGCCGCCGAACTGCAGGAACTCTCCCAGTGGTACCGGAATTTCGTACGCGGCGGTCGCCTCGAGCGGTGTGAGGCCCCGCTCCGCCGCCCTCCGGCCAGCGCTCTCGAGGTCCTGCAGCAGGCCGAGATAATTGGCGAGCTCCGCAGCATCGCCGATCGCACCGTGACCCGGCACGTAGCGAACGCCAGCCCGGCCCAGAATCTCCTCACAGTGCCGCACCTGGTGCGAGGGAATCGCGTCGACGAAGTTAGGGAACATCTCGTTCCAGACGAGATCGCCGCAGAACACCACCTGATGCTCCTGGACCTCGATGGTGATATCGCTCGCAGTGTGCCCCTTCCGCGGTGTTATCCCTACCGTGACGCCGCCAAGATCGATACGGCCGTTCGCTTCTTCGTTCAGCGTCTGCCCGGGCAGCAACGGCTCTTCACCGGCTGCCATGAGTGCCTTGGTGGTGGGTGTGGAGTACACGAACTGCGAGCTGGATACTGCGCCGGGAAGACCGTGGCAGTGGTCGCCGTGAAAGTGGGTCACCACGACATGGGTCGGGCGCTCGCCGGTCAGGCGTTCCGAGTGCTCGGCCACCCACGCCGCACCCTCGTCGCTCATATATCCCTCGATGTGAAGCAGGCCTTGCGACCCCAGCACGATTCCGCCATTGGACGTCGTCTCAAAGTGGGTGGTGCCATTCTTCAGCGGCGTCGAGATGACCGCCCAGACGCCTTCGCCGAGCTTCTCGATCCGTGCAAAGTCCGATTCCGCGACCACTTGGCCGCTCACCCGAGAGCCATACGCGCGCCGGGCCGTCAACGGTACCGCCGCCAGTCCTGCCGCCAGATAGCCGGCGCAACTGCCCGACAGCCGCACAAAGTCACGCCGGGTCCACTCACCCGACCCGATCGATGGCTGTTCGGCGTGCTCGATGGCGGTCTTCAAATTGACTCTCCTGGCTGGCCGTGGCGGCAGTCCGGTGGCATCCGGGCTCGTGAGACGCACTCTATTGCCTCTCGAGCCCGGCCTCAATTGTGGTCGCCGGCGCCAAGATGATGTATTTTTCTTGAAACAAGAATAAACCCCCTCCGTATGGAGATAGACCATGACTCGTTCCGCAGCACTCAATGACGTCGAACAGTTTGTTCTACTGGCACTCTTGCGCCTCGGCGAGAACGCGTACGGGGTCCCGATCCGGGCAGAGATCGAGGAGCGAGCCGACCGCGCCATCTCGATGGCTGCCGTCTACGCAGCTCTGGACCGCATGCAGCGCGGTGGACTGATCGCAGCACAACTTTCCGAGCCGCGCCCCGAGCGTGGCGGCCGCGCCCGCAAGCATTTTCGTTTACGTCCGGCAGGCACCCGCGCACTCGAGGACGCCCGCGGCGCGATGGATCGCATGTGGGATGGCGTCGATCTGCCAACGGACGCGGAGGCACGGTGACCGCTCGCCCACCCCGCCTCGCGTCTTGGCTGCTGCGCCGGGTTCTGGACCCGCGGCAGCGCGAGTACATCCTCGACGACCTGGCAGAGGACTACGATCGGCGCCGCCGCATGGCCGGGCTGCCGCGAACGTACTTCTGGTACTGGTCCGAAACCGTTCGCTCGATCAGGCCGAGTCTGCGCGCCCGCGCCAACAGCAACCGAAGCCGTTATCCCCACAACGGAATCAAATCGATGGACATCTTCTTCGCCGACCTGAAACAGTCTGCTCGCCGCTTGCTCAAGACACCCGCGTTTACCGTCGCCGCGGTGATCACGCTGGCGTTGGGTCTCGGCGCCAACGTCGCGATCTTCACTCTGGTCAACGGAATTGTTCTACGGCCGCTGCCGTACCCGGAGCCGGAACGCCTGGTCTCGATCCGCCATACAGCGCCCGGCCTCGGTCTTGACCTGATGGAAATGTCGATGGGCACGTACGTCCACTTCATGGCGAACGCCAACCTGGTGGAGTCTGCGGGCCTTCTGGTGAACGCCGGCGTGAACCTCACGGGCGACGGCGCCCCTGAGCGACTCGAAGGCGCGAGCGTGAACCATACCTTCCTACCGACGCTTGGCGTCAAGCCGGTGCTCGGACGCACTTTCACGGCGGAGGACGACCGCGTCGACACGCCGTCCAACGTCATCATCAGCCATGCGCTTTGGCAGCAACGTTTCGGCGGAGATCCGGATATCGTCGGCAACCTGATCAAGCTGCAGGGGAAGACGCGCGAGATTATCGGCGTGATGCCAGAAGGGTTCGCCTACCCTTCGCGCGGCGTGTCGGTCTACTTACCGATGAAGGTGCCCGAATCGGATATTCGGTTCGGCGGCTTCTTCCGCAAGGGCATAGCCCGGCTGAAGCCGGGCGTGACTCCGGAACAGTTCGCGGCCGAACTCACGGCCCTGATCCCGTCGCTGGGCGCCGCCTATGACGTACCGGCGACGATGCTCGAGGAGGCCCAGGTCGGCGCGCTGGTCGACCCGCTCAAGGAGCGCTTTCTCGGCAACATCGAGCAGCCGCTCACGATTCTGTTCGGCACCGTCGGCTTCGTGCTCCTGATCGCCTGCGCCAACGTCGCCAATCTCTTCCTGGTACGGGCGGAGGGACGGAACAAGGAGGTGGCCGTGCGTCGCGCTCTGGGTTCGTCGCGAGTACGGCTGAGCACGCTGTTCTTGCTCGAGGCGGTGCTGCTCGGCGGTGTGGGCGGTCTGGGCGGCCTCGCTGTGGCCTGGATCGGCGTGCGCGCGGTACAGCTATCTGGTGTGAGCCTGCCACGCATCGATCAGGTCAGCATCGACGGCCGCGTGATCCTGTTCGCTGCCGGTGCGAGCATGCTGTCGACGCTGTTGTTCGGGGCAATCCCTGCGCTTCGTCTGGCCCGGCGCGACCTGGATCGAGCCCTGAACGACGAGAGCCGTGGCACCACGCTGAGCCGCGGTCGCCACCGCGCCCGCAACCTGCTGGTCGGCGCGCAGATCGCGCTGGCGTTGATGCTCCTCGTCGGCTCGGCCTTGATGGCACAGAGTTCCTGGCGCCTCGCCAACGTCGACCCCGGCTATCGAACTGAGAACCTGCTCACCGCCCAGGTACTACTTCCCGGCGCAGACTACCCGACCGAGGAGGACGTAGTCGCCTTCTACAGCCAGGTGGTTGAGCGAGTGGAAGCCATCCCCGCTGTTGTCTCGGCGGCTGCCAGCAGCGAGGTGCCTCTGCATCCGGGCCAGGGACGCTGGGACGCGCTGTATGTCGAGGGTGCCGCCCTCGATCCCAACACCCTGCCGCCCGTGGTGATCTTCCGCTACGTGACCGCGGGGTATTTCAACACGCTCGGCATTCCGCTCGTGCGGGGCCGCGGCTTCGTGCCCACCGACGCGGTCGAAGGTAACGCTGCGGCGCTAGTCAGCGAATCGATCGCACGCGACTTCTGGCCCGATGGCCCCGCCCTCGGCGGCCGCGCCTGGCAAGACGTGCCCCCCGACGAAGAGCCGATGCCGCACTACACCGTGGCCGGCATCGTGGGTGACACGCTCGATCAGGATCTCGCCGACGAGCCGACATCGATCCTCTACTACCCGGTTCTGGAACAGGGCGCCGGCAACCTGCACTGGGTGCCCTCGCAGCTGACCGTGATCGCCCGCACCGACGGCGATGCGCTGGCGCAGGCCGAGGCCCTCCGCCGCGCGATCTGGTCGCTCGACTCGAATCTGCCGATCGCCAACATCCGCACGATCGCCTCGATTGTGAACGAATCGACGCTGAACACCCGGTTCACCATGACCCTCCTGGTGCTGGCGGCCGGAATCGCGCTCTTCCTCGGCGGCATCGGCCTGTACGGAACGATCTCGTACATCGTCAGTCAACGGACCCGTGAAATTGGCGTGCGCATGGCGCTGGGCGCGGCCCGGAACGACGTAGCCAACATGGTCCTGCGGCAGGGCAGTCGCGTCGCGGTCATGGGTCTGAGCGTCGGGATGGTGGCCGCACTTGCGCTGGCCCGGGTTCTCGACAGCCTCCTGTACGAGATCAGCTCGACCGACCCTGCAACCTACATCGCGATGGCGGCCCTGCTCCTGGTCGTCGCGACGCTGGCCACCTATATCCCCGCCCGCCGGGCGGCCCGGCTCGACCCCTTGGAGGGGTTGCGTGCCGAGTAGCCCGTTACGAGCGTTGCGAACGTCAGTCCTTGGACGAGTCCATGAGCGACTTCAGCGCCACCACTAGCGCGGCAGGCCCGACGAACGCTGCTAGATTCGAGGCGATCCCACTGATCGCCCGTCCGATCTCGGGCAGCCCGCCGAGCGACGACGACGTCATCATCAACGCTATCGCGGCAATGAGAAATCCGCCGCTTTCCTCATCGGTGATGTTCATGAAGCCGACGATCAATCCGAGGACCGCCAGGATCAGGTAGCCATTCGGAACGCTCGCGAACGCCATGATCACGGCGATGGCAACGCCACCCATGAACGCATACTTGCCGATGTTTCCCACACACACCTCCAGGTTGGGGAGCTTGGACGTGGCCGGTGTTTACCGCGATCGTCGGAACAGCACAACCGCGAATCTCAATGGGCTCGCTCGGTGAGGCGAGTACCCGACCGTCGGGGAGCCTGGCGAAAGCCGGTCCGCAGCTATCCGATACGGTCTACCCATCCGACCTCGAGAGCGGGGGTTGAAGTTGTCGGACTGGACATTCGTCTTCGGTGTTGGATATATTCATGTCCGAAGATTTCAGAGCGTGGGTGCCACCGTCCCGGTCCTCTGAGAAATTGCTGCAAATCCCTCAACCGGAAGCACCCATGTCCGCACATTCGAATAGACGGTTTCTTGCGCCCGCCGTCGCCCTCGTACTCCTGATCTGCGCCGCGAGCCCTACCGCCGCGCAGGAAGCGTCGGACGCGCAGGAGCGCATCGCGATCGCCTGGGTCGACGCCTTTAACGGCGGCATTGACGCCATGGCCACGTTCCGTGCCAGCCACGTCGGCGAGCCCGACAGGGCCGGCTGGCGCGACCAGTTCGGGACGATGCGCGAGAGCCTCGGCCAACTCGAAGTCGGCGGCATCATGATCGACCAGATGAACGAGGTCATCCTCGGCCTCGGGTCCGAGAACGAAGGGCGCATGCGTTTGGTCTTCGTGTTCAACGATGCCAACAAACTCGTGAGTCTGCGGCGCGGCGAAGGCGGCAACAACGCCGTGCCGCCGCTCGAGTTGCCGGAAGACGTCGACGACCTGGACGAACGCATCGATGCGTACCTGAAGCAACTGGAAGCCGACGGCCTGCTCTCGGGCTCGGTGCTACTCGCCCGCGATGGAAAGATCTTCTTCGAGCGCGCCTACGGCCTCGCCTCGCGTGAGTTCAACGTGCCCAACAACATCGACACGCGGTTCGATGTTGGCTCCTTCAACAAGGACTACACCCGGCTGGCGATCATGCAGTTGCTGCAGGGCGACCGCCTCGCGCTCACCGACAAGGTCGGCGAATACCTGCCCAACTACCCGAACGATCGCGTCCGCGACGAGGTCACGATCGAGCAACTGCTCGACCACACTTCCGGGCTCGGTGACTACTTCACGCCGGAATACCTAGAGACCCCCATGGGCAGCCTGTGGGAGATCGACGACTACATTCCGATCTGGGGCCCCAAGCCGCTCGAGTACGAGCCCGGCACGCGCAAGCAGTACTCCAACTTCGGTTACACGATTCTGGGCGCCATCCTCGAGAGCATTGCCGGTGTGAGTTATCCCGAGTACGTCGAAGAGAACGTGTTCAAGCCCGCGGGGATGGACGCCACCGGGTTCTTCTCGACCGATGGCATCGAACCCAACGTCGCGGTCGGGTACACCACCATGGACCGCATGGGTCGGCCCGGCGACAGGGTGCGCAAGAACATCTATCACGAGCCGGTCGTAGGCGGCCCGTGGGGTAAGAGCTACTCGACGGCGCGCGATCTGTTCCGTTTCTTCGAGGCGCTGTTCGCCGGCAAGCTGATCGGCGACGATCTCAACTGGCTGCCGTCCGGCTGGAACGGTGGCATGGGACTCGCTGGGGGAGGGCCAGGTCTCAGCGCGGTTCTCCTCGTCGATGACGGCGTAGCGGTGATCGTGCTGGCCAACCATGACGAGCCCGGGGCCGAGGGCGTCGGAAGGCGCCTGTTGGACGCCATTCGTTAGGAGCCAGAGGCCCGCGGGGTCAACGCCCGTCGTGGCCGTGGCGCTCGTAGTGCTGGCGTAGCAGGTCCTTGCCGTAGTCGTTACCGTTCGGCGTGCGTACCACCGTGTGGATGTGGTTGCGCGTTGCGCCATCGGTGTCGAGCGCGATCCCTCCCTGGTGGTCGAACTCGATCAGGATGACCGGACTGTGGACGCGGTAGTAGAAGACAGAGTCGTCGCCGGTCGCGCCCATCCAGGCAAAGTGTGTGTCGTCGAGATGCTCACGCACCTCCATCATCTTGATGGCAGCGTGGCCGTCGTCCATGTTGCCGACGTACTCATTGATGAGGTCTAACAACATCGCCGTCTGAGGCGCGTCGAGATCTGCGGCGCAAATGCCCTCGTAGTTCATCTCGAAGTTGTCGCGGAACGCGGCGGTGTAGATGCCGCGGGGCACGACATCGGACAGGATCGCACTCGCTCGCTGTTCGACGGTGAGCGCCTGCGCGAGCGCCAGACCCTTGGTCTGCTCGTGTTCGAAGACCCGAGTACCGGCGTACTTGCCAGTTTCGGCCACGACGGGCTCCGACCCCATGAAGGTCGGCGTCATCACCACCTGATCGCCGAGCACAAAGTAGTTGATTACCAGATGGTGGCCATCGAGCTGCCAACCCCACGGCTCTACCTCTGAAGGGGTGCCCATCACCGTGAAGTGATAGAGGCCCTCGCCGTACTCATCCCAGCGCTCCGTCAACTCGCGGACTGTCTGGTTGAGCCGCATGATGTCGCGCGCGTTGGCAAAGCCGCGGGCGCTAAGGCTGGCCCGGAGGAGATCCAGGGCCGCTGCCTCCTGTTCATCGCTCATCTGCCAGCGAGCAACGCCCTGGCGCTTGTAGCGGTGGACGTTGTGCCAGTCGCGCCACTCGATGCTGTCGGCCTCGAAACTGGTGGCGGCGTGCTGTTGTTCGTCGAGGCTATCGAGAAAGGTTCGCGCTGCGCCGACCACCGCTGCGGTGGAGACGCCTGTGGCGCTAATCTCGAACAGGCCAGCCTCGAGGTTGCCACCGCGCGTGACGCCCACAAAAGGCTCGGCCAGCGCGTCGGCGGCGCTGCGACGCTGCGCATCCACCGCGAGACCGGCGATCGCGAACATGCTTACGACGCTCGCTGCCAGCACCAGGATCTTCTTCGAAAACATCGCATCCCCCAGGGGAAAAAGGACGCGGCGACCGTATCACGCGCGCCTATCCTGGAGGCGGAGCCAGGCTCCCCAGAGCTCCGCGTCGGTGAGATCCCCCAGGCAGAAGTTGTCTCGGCACGCATTGTATCGAGGGGTCTCGTGGCAGAACTGGCATGGAGCGTTGCCCAAGAGAACTTCGATGGGCCCGTCACCGCGAGGACGAAACACCGCGGGATCCGTGGGACCGAAGAACACCAGTAGCGGACATCCAACCGCAGCGGCGATGTGCGCTGGCCCGGTGTCGACCGACACCAGCGCCTCGAGCTGCGTCAGAACGGCAGGCAGGAGCGACAACCCGACGCTGGTGAGATCATGGCAACGACTTCGCACCGACGAAGGCAACCTACTGAGCACCGCCCGCACCGCCGACTGTTCGCGCGGGCTGCCATGGAACACGACCCCGTCGGCTTGGCCGTCATCGAGCAGGCGCCGCACCAGGGCGACCCACTGCTCGTTCGACAGCGCCTTGAGATGGGGACGCGGTATCAGCGGCCAGACAGCGTTCGTGCGCTGGCTGCCCATCTGCACCCCGACGACACGGTCGCCAATGGCGGCAACTCGCGCGCGCGCCTCCTCGCGCGCCGCAGCCGAGATCTCGAGAACGGGGTACTGCTCGTAGGAGTCCATATCGCAGCCAGCGCTCGCGGCGGCTTGCCGGTACCAGTCTGAGGCGTGGGCGCCAGGTTCCTGGGTACGAGGCATCTCCTCGACACGCCCCGGAAATAATTCGCTCAGCCAACTCTTGATGACGCCGCGCTCGGTCTCGTAGATGAGCACGCGGTCGAAGGCGACCTGGCGCAACTCGCGGCCCAGCGCTCGCCGATGGCCACCGAGAATAAACTTGCCCAGGCCGGATCTGCCGCGGTTGGGGTAGTCCAAGGCGAAGACGCGCTTGACCCACGACTGGCCCGCGAGCAGCTCGGGACCGAAGGGCCGAGTCAGGAGCGACAGCCGGGTGTCGTGGGCGAGCGCCCGGAACAAGGGGGCGCTCAGAGTCAGGTCGCCCACCCGGTTGAACACGGCCAGGAGTGTCTGGGTCTCGCTCGGCATCGACATGGACGCCATTCTAGGCTTCACAGCCCGCGGCAGAAGTCGCAGCAGCTACCCGACGACTCGCAACATCAGCGGCCCGACGCTGCCGCGGCCTGTAGGCCGCGCACGGACAGCGTACGTCCGGGAGTACGTTCAGTCGCGCGCGTGAAGGCCTCGTGGGCGCCATCGTACCGATCGAGCCCGAGCAACTCCTCACCGAGCAACTCGAAGGTCGGCTTGACGATCGCCGGCGGCCCGAAGGCGAATGGCATCGAGTCTTCCAGCTCCGCCGCCGACCGCAGCAACTCGATCCCCTCGGGGCTGCGACCCTCGTGCAGCGCGAGCATTCCTCGCAACTCCGCCACGTACACTCGACTGCTATCGTCGTCCGGCTCGCCGACGCCGGCCAGGAAGGCGCGAGCCTGTGCCGCGTCGCCTTGCTTCAAGGTCGCGAATGCGTTGGTGAAGCCATTAACGAAGGCGGCCCGAGCGCGCCCATTCTCGCCCGCCAAGTCGGCCGGCCAGCGGTCGGCCAGGCTCCAGTCCTCCGTATCGAAGATCTGGCGGGCCCGCATGCCAGCGAAATACGTCCGCTCACCGGGCGTCGGATCCTCCGACATGCGTTCATGGCAGCGGTCCATCATCGCCTCGGCCTCTGCCGCGTCGCCAAGCATCAGGCGACCGTAGTGGAGCCACGACGAGTAGTGGCCGCAGACGTTCGCGGGCTCGCCCCGATCGGCCAGCTGCCCATCCTGGACGCCGCTCGCCCGGATATTGCCGCTGACCACATCGTCCCACATGCCCATGGCGACGAAGATGTGCGTCGTCATGTGCTGCGCGTGCGACGCGCCCGGCGCGATTTCCGAGTACAGGCGGGCGGCGGGAAGGCCGAGCGGCGCGTGCACGGGATCGTCAAACGAGTGAATCAGGTAGTGCGCCGCTCCCGGATGGTCAGGGTTGGCGTCGAACACCACCTGAGCGGTCGCGGCGCCCCGCATGTACGTCGCGAAGTCGCGACTGCCATCCTTGCTGCCGAGAATCGACAGGGCGAAGAAGGCGAGCGCCTCGTGGTCATCCGGGTAGGCCTCGCTCAAGCGCCGCATGGCCCCCATGTACGCATGATCTTGCGCCACCTTGTCGCCGCGCCCGTACAGCACCTCTAGAGCTTCGAGATACATGCGCTCGCGTTCGGAGGGTGCCTTCGCCAGCCGCTCTTCGGTGGTCGCAGCGTAGCGGCCGAGCACCTCCTGGGCAGCGGCGACATCCTTCTGGCGCCACAGCGGGTGGTTGTAGCTCATCGCCTCGCCCCAGTAGGCAAGGGCGAAGTCCGGGTCGAGCTCCTGCGCCCGCCGAAAGGCCTCCGCGGACGACTCGAATTCGAAACTGTGCAGCAGCAGGACGCCGCGGTGGAAGGCCTCCTGGGCATCGTCTGCACCCGAGTTCGGAAACGAGAGACTGCCGAGCCCCTCGATATGGGTCAGACGAACGGCATCGCTGGCAGATTCCGAGGCGGACGGCGCGCAGGCTACCGAGATGACCAGCAGTAGAACAAGCGCAGTCGCGCGGAGGTGTGCAGACATGGGGCCTCCAGGGGATTTCACGGATCGAGAGCAAGGCGCCGATCTTACCGGGCCTCGACCCCTGGCCCAAGGGCCCTCACCGCAGCGATGCCATCGGACTCACTCTGGCGGTCCAGGACGTGAGCACCTGTACCGCGCCGTGACATCAGTCTTTGACGCCCTCAACGGTGATTGGTACTGTTCCTTAGACAAACTAAGGAAAACGCGATTCGGCATCTCACCGTCGCCGCGGGCAGTTCAACAATCCTCTCCCCTTTTCGAAAAGACTCATGACCACCACCAAGACGGCACTCATCGGCACGGCCCTCACGCTCGTACTTGGACTGCAAGTCCCATCGGCGTTCGGTACGCCCGGCAGCGCGCGCCTGGAGGGCAACACCACCGCATTCATCAACGTTCATGTCGTGAGCATGAACCCGGCCCAGAAGAAGCCGTTGCTGAGGCGACAGACCGTCATCGTGCAGGACGGTCGCATCGTGGAGATCGGCAAAGCGAAAAGGGTCACCGTGCCGGACGGCGCCGAGATCATCAACGGCAAAGGCAAGCTCTACGTCCTGCCCGGGCTCGTCGACATGCACGTACACAACCGTGACGTGCTCGCACTGCCGGAAGACGTGACGCCTGAGGACATCTACACGATGTACTTCGCCAACGGCATCACGACGGTGCTCGACATGGCGGGGTTCAAGCAGGCCTTCCAGTGGAAGAAGGACATCGACCGCGGCAAGGTCCTTGGACCAGATTTCAACTTCACCAGTCCACTAATCGACGAGAGAGACTACGCCAGCCTAGCGCAGCTGGAATCGACGATCAGCAAGTGGGTGAAGAGAGGCTACCCGTACATCAAGTCGCACGCCATCGCCGATCCAGCAACGCTCACGGCGATCCACAGCCTGGCCAACAAACTCGAAATACCGGTAATCGGCCACGCGCTGCGGCCGGGCTCACCGATCCAGGACACCCTGGCTCACGACCCCCTCATGATCGCCCACATCGAGGAGATCCTGAGCACCAGCGTCACCTCTCAGGTCGACTTCGAGGGACAGCTCGCGACACCGCTTCGCGACGTGGCCGCGAGCCGTGTGTGGGTGACGACCACCAATACCGTGTACGAGATCATCGCCAACACGGTAGACGACGACGCTTTCGCCAGGCTGCTGGGGCGCCCCGAGATGAAGTACATCCCACCCACCGCACGGTCACTGTGGGAGTTTCAGAACAAGTTCCGAGATCCGAGTTTCGGGGGCGACCGCGACTTCTGGATGGCACAACTCGCCATCGAGTCGTACATCGCAAACCAGCTCGTCGAACTCGGCGCGCTCGATCGCCTGCTACTGGGCTCAGACGCCGGCGGCCCGGAGCTGGTGCTCCCCGGCTTCTCGATCCATGACGAACTGCGCCTGTTGGTCGAGGCCGGGCTATCCCCGTGGGAGGCGACCCTGACCGGTACCTACAACCCGTCCGTGTTCTTCGGGACGATGGACGAGGTCGGCACCGTCGAAGAAGGCAAGCGTGCCGACCTGCTCCTCGTGAAGGGCAACCCACTGAAGAAGATCGGCCGGCTGGCGAAGCCGGCGGGGCTCATGGTCAATGGAGTCTTCCTGTCCGCGGCCGATCTTGCCGACCGGCTCGAAGCGCTGGCCGCCAAGTGGGTCAGCTGACCGCCCCGCGGCAGTGAATCCTGACTGACGGCAGTGGGTTCAGGGGTAAATAGCGCGGCTCCGGATCCAGCAGGGCACGCTCGAGGTATTCGCTTGAGTTCATGTATGTCTCTAGACATATATGATCGCGATCATATATCGTGGCTGACGTCGAATCTGGCTCCAGCGAGGACAAGTAATGAGCGGGACCGCATCAGAATCCGCGATTGGCGAACTCTTACCGTTGCACACGCGCGACTTTCACATCCTGCTGACATTGCTCGACGGCGACTGTCACGGCTACGGCCTGGTGAAGGCCATCGAGCGGCGCACCGCGGGCGAGCTGAGCCTCGATCCCGCCAATCTGTATCGTGCCCTCCAACGGCTGAAGCAGAGCCGCCTGGTTCGCGACGCTGAAGCGCCGATCGCCGGCGAGGCCGATGGTCGCACGCGTCGTTATCACGGCATCACCGATCTCGGCAGAACCACGCTCGAGGCAGAGGCTCAGCGCATGCGCCAGCTCGCCGACGCCGTGCAGGCCCGCGGCGCAGTGGCCTCGTCGGAGGAGTCGTGAGCCGCGCCGGCGAAGGCATAAGGGCCGCCACGAAGCCACACGAGTGGGAGCCGCCCCGAGTCGGTTTGCGCACGTACCGTGCTGCGTACGCACTCCTGATCCGCACGCTACCGCGTCCGCTGCGACGCGACTACAGCGACGACATGCTGCGACTCGCCGACGAGTTGTACCGCGACGCCTCCGGACGCGGCCGCCGCGCCGCATTGACGCTGGCCGCAACGTCGATCACGCGGCTGCTCAGTAGCGCAATCGGCGCACGCATCCATCAACTGCGGGCCCGATTCGGATCCCGCTCCTCGCTCCCCCGTAGTCCCCGCCACGGAGGCAGTCCCTTGCACGGCCTGCACCACGACATTCGACTCGGCCTGCGCGCGCTCATCCGAGAGCCCGGGTACGCAGCCCTCGTGATCTTCACCCTGGCCCTGGCCATCAGCGTCAACAGCACGATGTTCTCGATGGTGCGGATCCTGCTATCGCCACCAGTACCGTTCGTCGACATCGACAGGTTGGTCTTCCCGTACTCGCGCAATCAGGAACTCAACCGACAACGTGCCGGCGTCTCGCTTCCCGACATGCTGGATCTCGAAACCGCGGTGCCGGCGGTCTCGGCGCTGGTCGGACAACGTCGCGAGCGCTTCCTCGTAGCCGGATCCGAGGAGCCCGCCCGAGTCGGCGGGGCGACCGTATCGACCAACTACTTCGAGGTGCTCGGCATTCAGCTTGAAATGGGACGCGACTTCCTGCCGGAAGAGTCGACGCCGGGGCGAGGTCGGGTCCTGTTGATCACGCATGGCAGCTGGGAGCGCCGTTTCGGGGAAGACCCGCAGATCCTGGGCCGTGAGGTGTTCCTGGACGGCATCGCTCACACCGTGGTGGGAGTACTCTCAGAGGGTCTGGAGGCGGGGCCTTCCCGCGCCATCGAGTTGTACCGACCACTGGCGCACGACGAGGCCACGCTGCGGCGAGATCTTCGTGATCTCTCCGTCATCGGCCGGCTTGCCTCCGGCGCCTCGTTCGAGCAGGCCGATGAAGGGCTCCTCGCCGCATCTCGCCAGTTACAGAGCGCCCACCCGGACAGCAATTCCGCGTGGGAGGTTGTCACCCTGGGATTCCGCCAGGCAATGGTCGGGACCAACGCGACGATGGTGTTCTCGCTCATGAGCGGCGCGGTCTTCTTCGTGCTGCTGATCGCGTGCATCAACGTCGCCAACCTCACGCTGGCGCGGGCCACCGCCCGGCGTCGCGAGTTGACCGTGCGGGTCGCCCTCGGCGCGCGCCGCTGGCGTGTGGTTCGTCAGATTCTCATCGAGAGCACCCTGCTCGCGCTGTTCGCCGCAGGCGTCGGACTGCTGCTGACCCGCGTCACTTTCGACGGCCTCGTCGCCCTGACCCGTGGGCGTGTGGGCCTGCTTACCGAGATGAACATCGATGGCGGCATGCTGGTGTTCACGTTGCTGTTGTCGCTGGCCACACCGATCCTGTTCGCGCTCTGGCCCGCTCTCAAAGCCTCGGGGGGAGACTTGAGCACGGAGCTCAGGAGCGGCGGTCGCGGTGCCAGCTTCGGGCGCTCGGAGCGTAGGCGACGCGGCGTTCTGGTAGCCACACAGATGACCCTTGCGCTGACGCTGCTGATTCTGGCCAGCCTCACCTCCCGCAGCATGTACGAGCTGCTGAGTATCGATCTCGGTTTCGATGCAACCGACCTGCTCACCTTCCAGATCGAGCTACCGGAAGCCAACTATCCTGGCCCCGAGGTGGTCGAAGAGTTCTTCGCGTCGGCACGCGACGAGATCGCCACGATTCCCGGCGTTCAAGACGTAGCGATCGTCAGTCACCGCCCGATCGTCGGCGGCGAGCCCTCGCTGCGCCTGGTAATCGAGGGCAAGTCTGAAGGGCGAGGCGGCGACAGCGCCATGGCCGCGGTCGTGGCGGCCGACACGGGCCTCTTCGACACGGTCGGCGTCGCACTGTCGCGCGGTCGAGGTTTCGACCCCCGCGACGACGCGACCGGCGTTCCAGTTGCGATCGTTAGCCAGGCGGCGGTGGAGCGCTACTGGCCAGAGGGGGATGTGCTCGGCAGCCGCATTCAGATTGGCGCCGACTCGACGGTGGCGTGGCGCCAGGTCGTCGGCGTGGTCTCCGATCTGCGCAACCCCGACGCCAACCTCCCTCCCGAGCCTCACGTCTACCTGCCGTTCGCGCAGGATCCGCGCCCGACGATGTCATTCCTGGTCAGGACATCCGGATCGATGGACCAGTTTGCGACTGTGGTTCGCGAGCGGGTTTGGCAGATCGATCCGCTGCAACCAATCGACGACTTCCGCACCATGCAACAAATCCGCCATGACGACCTCAGCGGTGACCTGGCCATGATCGGCCTGATCGCGCTGTTCGGAGTCGTCGCGTTCGGCCTCGCTGTCGCCGGGGTCTACGGCGTCGTCTCCTACTCGGTCAGCCAGCGGCGTCGCGAAATCGGCGTGCGCATGGCGGTCGGCGCGCGCAGCCAGGACGTGCTCGGCATGGTGACCGGACAGGGCCTGACCCATGTGCTGGCTGGCGTCGTGGTCGGCCTTGCCCTCGGGCTCGGGATGTCGCGCTTGATCGCCGGAACGCTCTACGGCGTCAGCGTTGTCGACCCGGTGACGTTCCTCGGGGTTCCGCTGATGCTGCTTGGCGTGAGTCTCGTCGCCTCTATCATCCCGGCCCGACGCGCTGCGCGACTCGACCCGGTGGATACGCTCAGGGTGGAATAGGCAACGGAGCCTTGCTCTGAGATCCGAAGTTCAGGGGCCCGTGGGTTTTCGGGCTGAGTCGCCGAGACTGAAGGGTAAATAACTCGTATACTAGATATATACCTAGTATACGAGCTAACCTTTCGACGCTTTCGCGCGTCTGACTATCTGAACGTCACCAACCCGCGAGCCCACACAATGAGCAAACTCCGAATGACCTTCACGACCGGCGTGGTCCTGCAGTCTATTTCCAGCGGCCATCGTTACGGCTTCGACATCATGGACGTGTCGGGACTGCCCGACGGCACCGTCTACCCTGCCCTGCGTCGCCTCGAGGACGCGGGCATGCTCGTGTCCGAGTGGGAGTCGGAGGAGGCGGCCGGCAAGCGGCCGCCTCGCTGCTACTACGGGCTGACCGCCGACGGCGAGGAAATGCTCGCCACCGCGCGCGCGAAGTTCAGAGGGCTCGCGGGAGCCATCGCCGACCCGGACGCGGGGGCCAGGTAAGTGGGAACGTCAAATACCTTCCGTCCGGAATCTAAACTCGCGCCGAGCACCGGTATCGCCTTGCGCGCGGGTCTCCTGGTCGTCCGCGCCGCGTCGTGGGTAGCGCCGGCCCGGGAACGCGATCGCTTTCACCGACAGTGGTGCGGCGAGCTGAGCTTCGCGGCTGAGCGCTCGACGACCTCCGGCCAAGCACTCCTGCGCCGCTCCCTCCTGGCGCTTCGTGATGCGGTCACTCTGCGCACCCGCCGAGCCCGGGGCGAGGGCCCCGCCGGCGCCACGCCTCCTGGCGGCCCCCGACCGCGGCTGCTGGAAGAATTCCTGCAGGATCTGCGCTTTGGTTTCCGCTCACTGCGGAAATCACCCGGGTTCACCGCCGTCGCGATCATGACCACCGCGCTGGGCATCGGCGCAACGACGACCATCTTCAGTCTCGTCGATGGCATCCTGCTCAAGCCGCTGCCCTACCCGGACCCCGAGCACCTGGTTGTGGTGTGGCCCGAGATGCACTTCTCCAGCGCGTTGATCGACCGCGTCGAACCGAGCCTCGAGGCCTATGACGCGTTCTCCGGCTACGGCGACAGCTGGGAGTACACGTGGCTGAGGGACGATGGTGCCGAACGCCTGCGCGGGCCGATCGCCACGGCCGGGTTCTTCGACGTCCTCGGAGTACCGATGACGCTCGGCCGCGGGTTCCAGGCCGGCGACGACGCTCCCGGGGCAACGAACGTTGTCCTGAGCGAACGCTTCTGGCGTGAGCGTCTCGAGGCCAGCCCCGATGTCATCGGCACTGCAATGCGAATCAACGGCCAGGAGCACGTCGTCGTTGGGGTCGGCGGACCGTCGATGAGTGCCTTCCATCCCGATGCCGACATCGTGATGCCATGGATACTCGATGCGGCGGCGCCGTCGTATCGATCGCAGGATCTGAAGCTCATCGCGCGACTGCGCGCCGGCGTCGGACCCGAGGCTGCGCTAGCCGAGTTGCGCGTCTTCATCGACGGGCTGAAAACCGAGTTCGAGTTGCCCGTCGACTTCGGCGACGACGCCGAGATCATGCCGCTGCAGACCTACCTGGTGGGTGACAGCCGCCCGATGCTGCTACTGCTGTTCGGCGCCGTCGGCCTGACCTTGCTGATCGCCAGCGCCAACGTAGCCAACCTGTTGCTCGCGCGGGCCCTCGCACGACAGCGTGAGATCGCGGTCCGCGTCGCGCTCGGAGCCCGTGGCGGCAGGCTGGCGAGACAGATCCTCACCGAGACCTCGCTGCTCGGTTTGCTCGGTGCGATTCCGGGGGTCCTGCTCGCGGTCTTCGGGCTCAGCGTCGTGCTGTCGTTGTTGCCCGCAGACACACCGCGCCTCGCCAGCGTGGCCATCGACGGCACTGCCCTCGCTTTCTCGATCGGCATCGCCCTGCTCACCGGCTGCGCCGTGGGTGTTATTCCCGCCATCCAGGCGGCGCGCTCCGACGTGCGCGACACGCTGACCTCGGGCGGGCGTAGTGGCAGCGACAGCGCCGGGCGACAGCGCCTGCGCCGCCTCGTGGTCCTGTCCGAAATCGCCCTGGCTGTCACGCTGGTCGCCGCCGCCGGACTCCTCGTCAAGAGTTTCCTGCGGGTCACGGACGTCGACCCTGGATTCCAGCCGGACGGACTGGTGACCTTCAACATCGACCCTGCCCGGGAGACGCTGGGTTCCGCGTCCGAGGCGCGCCAGTATTACGCGCGCCTGCGGGAGCGGCTCGACGCTCTTCCGGGAGTCGGCGAGACCTCCTCGGTCTGGAAGGTGGCCTTCAGTGAGGATGGCGGGCTCAACGGTCTGCGGCGCGCGGACAAGCCGCTGAACCCCGACGACCGGGGTGAACTCGTCCGCTGGCGTCCAGTCGCTAACAACTACTTCGCTACAGCCGGACTCCGCCTGCGGCGCGGACGCCTCTTCGCGTCGGACGACGAGGGCGGCGAACCGGTTACGGTGATCTCGCAGGCAATGACCGACGTCCTCTTCCCCGGCGAAGACCCCATCGGCCATCAGATCTTGACCACCATGGAACGAGAAGTTCCGCTGCGCATCATCGGCGTCGTGGAAGACCTGAAACTAGCCGGCCTCGATCGCGCTGGTCCGGCGGTCGCCTATCGGCCCTACGCGCAAGTTGACGAGATCATGACGGAATACGGGATGTTCTATCGGCGCTGGATCGTCCTGCGCACGGCCGGCTCACCGGCACCCGGGATCGCTGCGACGATCCGCAACGCCGTGCGCGAGGAGGACCCCACCGCACTGTTTGCAGACTACGTCGCGATGCCTACCGCCATCAGCAACTCGCTGGCGGCGAGGCGAGCCACCATGACCCTCCTGACGGTGTTCGCCCTCTCGGCGGTCACCCTTGGCGCCATCGGCATCTATGGCGTGATGGCCTATGCGGTACGGCAACGTGCGCGGGAGATCAGCATCCGCGTGGCGCTCGGAGCGACGCAGCGACGAGTCATCCGCGATGTGATCAGCGATTCGCTCAAGGTCGCCCTCGGCGGCACTGCCCTCGGTCTTGTCCTGACTCTCGGCGCGGCGCAGTGGGTGCGAGAGTTCCTGTTCGAGGTCGACGCGTTCGATCCCGTCGTACTCGCAGCGGCGGCCGGGTCCGCGATGCTTGTCGCGGTGACGGCTTCGTTGCTGCCGGCATGGCGAGCCGCACAGGCGGATCCGGCAACGACCCTCGGAAGCGACGAGTAGGCACAGTCGTCACGGGTACTTGCGGACGGTGATTTGCTTTTATATATGTAAATCGAATATATTCACTTTGATTTACACAGAAGGAGTCTCCCGTGTCTGAACCGCAAGATTTGATTCCGCTTCGACCCGTTGACCTACAAATCCTGCTCGTGCTTGCCAACGCCAACCTGCATGGTTACGGCGTGATGAAGGCCGTTCGGGAAGAGTCGGGCGGCCGGGTCGGCCTCGAAGTCGGGTCGCTCTACCGCGTCATCAACCGCCTGCTGGACAGCGACCTGATCGAGCAGGTCGCGCCGGCAGCCGGCAGCGATGACCCGCGACGCAAACACGACTACGCCATCACCGAACTCGGCCGTGCCACGGTTCGCGCCGAGAGCGAGCGCCTCGCCCAGGTGTTGGCCACCGCGCGCGCACGCGACCTGGCTGGCCGAGCGTGAGCGACCTCCGCGTTCCCGGACTGACGCTCGCCGCGCACCTGCTGCGATCGGCTACGCTCGCGTACCCTCTCGCCTTTCGCCGCCGCTTCGCGTCCGAGATGCAGTGCGCGTTCCAGGAGCGCTGCTCGGACGCTTGGAGGGACCGCGGCAGCCGAGGACTAGCGGCGGCCGTGAGCCGCACGATTCTCGATGTCCTCCGCGCCGGATTGGGCGAACGACTCGAACACCGCCGTACCGCTCCCGCACCTGGCCCCCACCTCCGCCCCGATCCCCCAGATCGTGTGCCCATGTTCAGCTCGACTCTGCAAGACATCCGTTTCGCAGCCCGTCTGTTGCGCAAGAACCCCGGATTCACTCTGGTGGCTGTGCTCACGTTGGCCCTCGGCATCGGCGCGAACACCGCCATCTTCACGCTCGTCGACTCGCTCCTCGGCCGCCCGCTGCCCGGCATCGAGGACTCGGACAGCCTGTTCGCCCTCTACACCGCGGACAGCGGCGGCTCGCCTGGCGTCTCGTCGATCGTCGATTTCCGTGACTTCGAGGAACAACTCGACACTGTGTCCGGCGTCGCCGCCTACAAGCCACGCGGAGCCAACGTCAGCAACGGCGGCGTGACCGAGCAATTGTCGAGCATGATGGTCACGGGCAGCTACTTCGAGGTGCTTGGTGTCGCTGCAGTCCTCGGCCGAACGATCGGGCTGGAGGACGACATCGAGCCCGACGGCCACCCCGTAGGGCTGATCTCGTATGGCCTGTGGCAGCGACGCTTCGCCGGCGATCCGGATGCCGTAGGCAGCGAGCTTCGAGTCAACGGTCGCGCGTTCACGATCATCGGCGTCACCCCACGAGGCTTCCGAGGAACCTGGCTGGAAAGCGGACCCGACCTATTCGTCCCCATGGCAATGCAGCCAACCATGATGCCGGGTAACGGCAACCTTCTGGAGCGGCGAGGCTGGGGCGGAGTCCTGGTGCTCGGACGCAGGGCCGAGGGACAGAGCGTGGAAGCCGTCCGGGCCGAGATCGAGACCGTCGGCGCCTGGCTGCGGACGACGTTTCGTGTGGCCCAGGGACGCGACTATCAGGTCGTATCGTTCGCCGAGGGAACCATGGCCCCACAGGCGCGAACGATGGTGGTTCAGCTCAGCGCGTTGTTGTTCATCGTGGCCGGATTGGTCCTCCTGATCGCCTGTGTGAACGTAGCGAATCTGCTACTGGCGCGAGCCGCCAGACGGACTCGCGAAATCGCGGTGCGCCAGGCACTCGGAGCTGGCCGCCGACGGATCGTCAATCAACTGATGGCCGAGAGCCTGCTGTTGAGCGGACTCGGAGGCGTCGTCGGCATAGGCGTTGGCGCCTTCCTGGCGCGCGCTGTCGGCCAGCTCCCTGTCGGCCTCACGATGGCGACGGGCATCGACCAGCGCGCTCTGCTCTTCTGTGCGGGAGTGACTCTCCTCACCGGGCTGGCTTTCGGGCTCGTTCCGGCTCGCCGCGCCGCCCAGATCGACGTCAACAGCCGCTTGCGCGATGGCGGGCAGAACGTCTCGGCCCGCGGCGGGCTCTCGAGCGGCCTGGTCGTTGTGCAGGTGGCGATCTCTGTCGTGCTGCTGGTCACCGCGGGTCTGTTTGTGCGGACCCTCGCCAACCTGAGTCGTCTGGACCTCGGCTTCGACCCTGCTGTGGCGACCGTTGGCACGGACCCCGGCCTGCAGGGCTATTCGACTGCCGAGACGGCACAGTTCTACGCAGCGGCCCGGGAGCGGCTGGCCGCGCTGCCAGGTGTGCAGCGCGTCAGCTACGTCAACGCGCTACCGGGCCCGGAGAACGACGGCGAGGACACCTTCTCGATCGACGGCTACGCCCCTGCCGACGGCAACCCCGTCGCGCTCTTCAGCCTCGTCGGGCCTGACTACTTCGAGCTACTCCGCATCCCGATCGTGGAGGGTCGGGGCCTGCTCGTCACGGACACAGAAGGCACTCAGGGCGTGGTAGTGATCAACCAGGCTGGCGCCGACCGACTCGAGCAACTCACCGGTCGGCCCGGGCTAGGCGCCCGCCTCAGTGTCTTCGGCAGCCCGTGGGTCGAGGTTGTCGGCGTGGTCGCTAACAGCGTGACCAGCGGTGTCGCCGACGCCCCCCGCACCACACTGTATGTGCCCCAGCAGCAGCTGGCCTCCACACCATTCGCTTCGCGAATGACGCTGCTAGTACGAGCTGACGGCGAGCCGGCCACCATGGTCGAGGAGGTGCGGAACGTCGTGCGCTCAATCGACCCCGCGTTGCCCGTCTTCAACGTTGGCACGCTGGAAACACGGATGGCGAGCGCGCTCGCCCAGGAACGCCTCACCGCCGTGGCCATAGGCGCCGCCGCCCTTTTGGCACTGGCGCTGGCGCTCGTCGGCCTGTACGGAATCCTCGCCTATACCGTGAGTCGCCGGGCAGCGGAACTCGGAGTCCGTATGGCCCTCGGCGCCGACGCCTCGCACCTCGTACGGATGGTGCTCCGGCAAGCCTCTGCTTTGGTCGTGCTGGGCCTGGTGTTCGGGTTAGCCGGCGCGGCCGCGCTTGCTGGGCTGGTGGAGGGCTTCCTGTTCGATGTCGCGGCCCTCGACGTGGCCACCTACGTCGGAGTCCTGGCACTGATGTTCGCCGTCAGCCTGGCTGCCGCATGGGTACCCGCGCGGCGCGCCACGAGCCTGGACCCGGTACGCGCACTCCGCAGCGAGTAAAGGCTCGGCCGCCAGCTTCGACGTCGTAATCGGAGTCAGCGCTAGGAACCGGCCGTTTGATCCAACGTCGAGACGCGCGCTCGCGGTTGCATGATTCTGCTATATATGTAACTAATAAGTTACATATGGAAATCGACTCGTTCGACGCCATCTTCCAGGCGCTCGCCCACCCGGCCCGCCGCCGCATGCTCGACATCGTCAAGGACGCGCCCGGCTGCAACGTCAACGACGTTGCAGCCGCGTTCGAGATGAGCCGCATCGGCGTGATGAAGCACCTGAGCAAGCTCGAGGATGCGGGTCTGATCCACTCGGAGAAGTCGGGGCGGGTTCGGCGACTCTACTTCAACGTGGTGCCGATCCAGCTTGTGTACGACCGCTGGACCCACGAGTACAGCGCCTGGTGGGCCGGGCGCCTGGCCGACATCAAGTACGCCGTGGAAACCGGCGCCGACACCGAGGATACCGATGGCTGAGACCGAGACCTTCGTCGCCAAGATCTTCATTCGCGGAACGATCGACGCGGTGTGGCGCGAAATCACCAAGACTGACGCCGTGCAGGGCGCCATGTTCAACATGCGCATGCACACCAACGGACTCGCCCTGGGCGGCCACATCCAGATGCGCACGGACGATGGCAAGTACACCGGCGTCGTCGGCGAGATCCTCGAATACGACCCGCCGCACCGGTATGCCCACACCTTCCGCTTCACTCAACACGACGACCCGCAGTGCGTGGTCACCTACGACCTCGAGGAGGTGGACGGCGGCGTTGAGTTCACGCTCACGTCCAGCGACGTGACCGTCGGCACCAAGACCGCCAAACAGATGAAGAGCGGCGGCGACTTCATCTGCAAGACCCTCAAGGCCATCATCGAGACTGGCCGCCCCAAGCTACATGTGCGCCTTATCTACGGGATCTTCCGCTTGCTCGCCTTCACCTCGCCCGCGCACACCCGCGCGGAGCACTGGCCCCTCGAGGGCGGCGACCACGCGGACACCGCAACCACGCCACCAGCCTGAACCAGGAGTCGACCATGATTCCCCGCGACACGATTCGAGCCGCCGCTCTGACCCTCACCATCGCTGCCGCCTCCGTTGGCATACTGCGCGCCAACCCGGCGACCACGTCTCCGCAGTCCGCCAACTCGCTCGAGGCCTTCGAGCGCGTCGTCGGCGGCGCCTGGACGAGTGAGGGATCAGCGGCCACCTTCGAGTGGAGCTTCGGCCATCGCTCGGTTATCGCCAAGTCCTACACGGTGGCTGCAGACGGATCTCGGAACCTGGTCGGTCAGGGGTTCTTCTACTGGGACCCTGAAGCTGCGGCGATCAAGAGTGTCTCGGTTGCCGAAGGCATGCCGTTCGAGGTGCTCGAGATGACCTCTCGCTTCGAAGACAACGTACTCGTCAACGAGATCCGCACCATCGCCTCGGACGGCAGCATCGGCGCCTACGTCGAAACCTGGGAGTTCACCGACTCCGATACCTACGCGTGGACCCTGTACGAGGGTGACCTCGGTAGCGCCGTCTGGATGACCGACACCTACCATCGCCGATAGGTGCCGGTCTCCTAGTCACTACTGCTGCTGGTCCCGGTCCGGGTACTGGAACCGCAGGTCCGGGTACGCCGGGGCTGCCGGGATCGCACGCGGGTCTTCTGCAATCTTCTGCAGCAGGTACTCGATGGCCGTGTCGAGTTGCGCGTCTTCGCCGTTGAAGGTGGCGTGCGGCAGGTTGATCACCTCGATGTCGGGCACCACGCCCCACTGCTCGATCAGCCATTCACCTTCCGGGCCATAGACGCCGCTCATGGGCGCCCGGGCCAGGCCACCATCGCTGAGGCGGTTCGTCGACGAGAGCCAGATCTCGCCGCCCCATGTGCGGGCGCCGATCACCGGGCCCATGCCGAGGCGACGAAACCCTTCCGCGAACGCCTCACCGTCCGACGCGGTGTTCTCGTCCACCAGGACGACCATGTGACCGCGGAAGGCGTATTGCATGTTCCAGGTCGACCGGCCAACGCGACCCTTCCAGTAGAACCACGCCGGCCGCATCAGCTTCTCGAGGATGATGCTGTCGATGTTGCCGCCACGGTTGCGGCGCACGTCGACGATCAAGCCCGGCCGATCGTGTACGGGGTAGAACTGCCGATACCAGGCGTTGATGTCGTTGGATCCCATCGCCCGCAAATGGACGTAGCCGATCTCGCCCGCGGCCACGTCTTCGACCTCCAGCCTCCGGGTGTACTCCCAGTCGCTGTAGCGCAGGTTCAGTTCGTTGGTGGTGGGCACGACGATTAGGTCGCGACTCTCGCCGCCGGCTCCCGGCCGCACACGTAGCAACACCTGTCTGCCCTGCTGGTTGCGGAGCAAGGCGCCGATGTGTCCCACGGACAGCGTGTCGACGCCGTTGACCGCCACGATGACGTCACCGTTGGCGAGACCCAGGCCGGGGTCCGCCAGCGGCGACAGCTCGTCCGGGTAGTCCGGGTCACCCTCGTAGATGTGATCGATCCGGTACCCGCCGGCGTCCGGATCGCGAACCAGGCGCGCCCCGAGGGTCGCAACTGCCACATCGTCATCGCCCTCGCGTAGGTCGCCGCCGCGCACGCTGGTGTGCAGCGCCGATAGTTCGCCGATCACCCGACCGATGAGCTGGTTGAGTTCAGCTCGTGTCGTCACGCGGCCGACGAGTTCGAGGTACTTCTCCAACACGACATCCCAGGCAGCCCCGTGCATGCCGGGATCGTAGAAGTAGTCGCGTTCGAGCCGCCAGGCATCGACGAAGAGTTGCCGCCAGTCGGCTGCGACGTCGATCGAGAAGGTCCAACCACTGAGGTCGACCTTGCTCTTGGCGAGACTACCGTTGGCGCTGCCAGGCCTGGCGTTGATGACGTAGATGTCGCTGCCGCGTCGCACCATCAGCTTCTTGCCGTTGGCGGACAGCTCGTACCCACCTATCCCCTCGAGCACTTGCTCGGGCTCGGGGTCATCGTTGCCGATAGCCATGCCCATCAGATTCCCGCGGAAGCTGCCGGACTGGCGCGCGCGCCAGAATAGAGCGTCCTTCGTGACCGAGAGGCCTGAGTAGTTGCCGGGCGAGACCGGCACTTCCTTGACGCGCCGCGCGATGCCGTCGAGGTCGACGGCCATGCCGCTGGTGCCGGAGTGTCCGGGCTCGTCATCGCCGTCTGCCGACTCCGCCTTCGAGTCGTCGGCATCAGCCAGCGCCCGGCTGAGTTCGTCATCCGGCGTGAACGGCGAGCGCAGGCCTGCCTGCATGGAGATCTGGTAGACCTTCATCGTGCGATCGAAGTAAGGCTCGGGAGCCCGAGGGCCCCAGGGGCTACCGACAGACGTTCGCAGGTTGCGATCTGAGAGGAAGTACAGCCATTCGCCGTCGGGGCTGAACGCGGGACTGACGCTGTTCACGCGGTCCGAGGTCAGCGCGGTGCGCGCGTCGGTCGCCAGCTCGTACAGCCAGAGTTGGGCGTACGTGTTCATCGCGGCCTGCACGTACGTCAGCCAACGGCTATCGGGCGACCAGGCAACGTCGCCTGTCCCCTCGCGGTTCGTCGAAACCAGGCGCTGCTGACCGGTCTCCACCTCAAGCAGCCACAGGTCGTTGTTGTTGTCCGTGTACGCAACCATATGTCCATCAGGCGACGGCGTTCCCTCGAAGCGCAGCACGGCGCCGTCATCGGTGATGGGCGTTTCCTCACCAACCCCGTTGGCAGGAATGGTCGCAAACTCGAGTTCTCCCGAGGTGTCGGTAAGCCCCAACAGCGTCTCACCGTCGGGCATGAAAACGACGTCACGGTAGCGCACGCCTTCTCGGCGTGAGGCGCGGACCAGTCGACCCGAACCGGCGGGCGCCACGAACACGCGGCCGCGCGAGGTCAGCACGACGCTCTCGCCATCGGGATGGATGTGGGCCGAACTCAGGTAGTCCATCGGTTCGGTGACCCACTTCTCACGCATCTGGTCGAAGTCGGAGGCAAGGCTGATCGGCACCAGCGCGTCCGCGTCCGCCGCGATGTCATACGTCCAGATGTCGGCGCCGACCTGGTAGGCGATGTGACCCTGGGCTATCGAGGCTTCCTTCACATCCCAGCCGCTGTGCTGGGTGTGCTGCTGCAGGTCGCTGCCGGCCTCGTTCATCGACCAGATGTTCATCGTGCCATCGCGAGGCGTCACGAAGTACACGCGGCCGTTCCACCACATCGGCGTGTGGCTCTCACCGTCATAGTCGGCGGTGAGCGGCTCGGCTTCGGGCGCACCCGACTCGTACTTCCAGATCTTGCGCGCGGTTCCGCCGGTGTAGCGCTTGGTTACGTTGCCGTGGAAACCGGGCCGAACGAAGAAGATCGTGGCGCCATCGTCGCGGTACGCGACCTCGCTCGCGTCGGCCAACGGCACAACGCTACGTGTGTTGGCGGCCAGATCGAGTTCCACCAACTGGCGCTTGGGCAAGGTGGAGTAGCTGGCCGTTGCGTAGACCAGATCCCCTGCCGGAGTCCAACCCACGGGTGTCGACGAATCGGCTTCGTAGGTCTGCCGCGTCGGCAGCCCGCCAGCGAACGGCATCGTATAGACCTCGGCCACACCTTCGTAGTTGCCGCGATAGGCCAGCGTTCGGCCATCCGGCGAGATCGTCGGGTAGCTCTCCTCTTCGGCATGCGTCGTCAGCCGCTGCGCGAGCCCGCCCGAGGCGGCAACCTGCCATAGGTCCCCCTCGGCGGCGAACACCAGTGTGTCGCCGTGCAAAGTTGGATAGCGATAGTACCCTTCCCTGCCACCCTGCGACCAAGCGGTGGACGAGAACAACAACACGGCAACAACTGCGAGCACGCGACGCATGGTGAGCTCCTTCATTCAGGCTGGGGTGATGCCCCCGAATACCAGGCCGACATCACGTCGGCCGCCAGCTTGTTCTGCGGTGTGAATCCTATGTCTCCCTGGCCGCCGACGGCGGAGTGTCCGGGGAACCACTTCCACCAGTAGGCACCAGCGACCCAGTCGTGGTGCCAGAAGGTACGAAAGAAGGCCTCGTAGAGCCTCTCCTGCAGGACGGCATCAAAACCGCTGTCGTCTTCGCGCTCAGGCCACTCCCATGGGCGCTCAGCGGCCTCTTGCCAGGAGCGGTACCCGATCTCGGTGAAGAGTATCGGCCGGCCAGCACCTGCCTGGACCTCGCGGATCGCGTCGAAGTGCGGCCGCCACCCGGCGAGCAGTGACGCCATGTCGGGATTCGGGTCCCCGCTCAGCGGGAAATAGCCCTGTAGCCCTATGTAGTCGAGCTCTTCCCAGAACGGCACGGCTTCGAATTCTTCGTACCAGTTCGCCGCGTACGTGAGTTCGCCCGAGTAGACAGCGCGAATCTCGGTGATCAACTCGAACCACTTCTGCGGTCGGGCGACGATCGTCTTGTGCAGCTCGGTGCCGATGCACAGCAGCGGAATGTCGTTCTCTTCGGCGAAGCGTGCGTAGTGCAGGATGAAGGTCTGATAGCTGGCGAACCACTCATTCCAGGCCTCGTCGGTGCCCATGTAGATATCGCCGCGCCAGTCGTCGCGCCCCACCCAGATGTGCGGTTTGAGCATCGTCTGGACTCCCCGCGCGCGGGCCAGTTCCGTCGTTTCGCGCAGCCCCTCATCGGTCTCACCCCACAACACCTGTCCCTCGATTACCAACCGGATTTCCGGCGAGTCGCTGGCCGTCTGCCAGCCGAAAGGTGTCTGCGCGATCCACTCAACGTTGTGCTCGACCAGCGGCGATATCGCCGCCGCGTCGATACTACGGCCGGCCACCCACGCGACGCCGTGTTGACGCGCTGGCGTAGTGGGGCCTGCGTCCTGAGCCGTCGCGCCACCCTGCGCCAAGGCGGTCAGGAGCACCGTGGCGGCGATGAAGACGGGGGTCGGTCTCGAGTTGGCTTGCAAGCGAGCGCGCCTGGGGATGAGTCGGAATCGACGACTGTCCGATGGCGGCAAGCATACGCGCGCTACCCGCCCGTACGCCAATTCAGTGCGGGTCACTTCGGAAGTCGCCCGACGGCAACCGTGTGCAACGTCTCTCCGCAATGACCTCCCAGTTCGAGGTGTCGAGGCCGCGGCGCCTATAATCGCGCGGATGAGAGAATCGAACGACACGCGCAACCAGCCCACCGGACTGGTGCGTGAACTCGGCCTACTCGGACTCGCGGCCACCGGCATCTGCTCGATGCTCGGGGCGGGCATCAACGTCATGCCCTTCATGCTGCAGCGCAATGTGCCGGACATCGGGCCCTGGGTGCTGCCCGCGTTCCTCGTAGGCGCGATCCCGGCGGTACTCGCCGCCCTTGCCTACGCGGTGCTCGCCTCCGCGATGCCGCGCGCCGGCGGCAGCTATATCCACGTGAGCCGAGCGCTGAACCCGTACCTAGGCTTCATCGCCAGCTTCTCGCAGTGGTTCGGCCTTTCGATCGTGGTCGGCGTGGTGTCCTACGTGATGGTCCCGTTCCTCCGCGATGTCGCAGCAGCGGTGGGCTACGACGGGCTGGCTGGGGCGCTGGAGACCGGACCGATTCGAGTGGGACTCGCCCTCTTGTTCCTCTGGCTCTTTGTCGCGATCAACGTTCGCGGCGTGAAGCTCTACGAGCGCACGCTGGTGCCGTTGATGGCCGTGATGTTTCTGCTCGGCGGCATCGTCATCGTCGCCGGTTTCTCGTTCGACCAGGAGACCTACCTGCGTGCGATCGAGGCCTCCGGCGCCCAGGTTCCCGAGATGACCGACATCCCGTTCCGGTGGAGCGCCTTCCTGAGCGCCTCGGTCATATTGTTCGCGAGCTTCATCGGCTTCGACTCGATAGCCCAGGCCGGCGGCGAGGCACGCAACCCGGGGCGCGCGTTGCCGGCGGCAATCGGTATCGCCATATTCGTGGTGGGAAGTTTCTACGTGCTGTTCACGATGGCCGTATATCACACGGTGCCGTGGCAATACGTTGCGCAGGAAGCGGCTCTTCGCGATGTGACCGCCCCCGGGCTGCTGGGCGTCGTGCTGTCGCCCGGGTGGACCGTCGCCATCGTCGGTGGGGCTGCCATCGCGCTGCTCAACGACCTGCCCGCCATGCTCTTGTCATTGTCGCGCCTGATGTTCGCCTGGGCCGAGGACGGTATCTTTCCGAGCCGCCTCGCCGTGGTTCACCCACAGCACCACACGCCCCACATCGCGATCATCGCCAGTGGCGCAATGGCCTCCGCCGGAGTCCTGGGCAGCCACTTCGCGGGCGATTTCTTCCTCGGCGTGGACATCATGGTCACATCGATGCTCGTGAACTTCGCGCTCATGTGCGTCGCGGTGTTGACCCTGCCGCGGCGGAACCCGGAGATCGCAGCACGCATAGAGGTGTTCCGCGACGCCCGCCTGCGCGCGCCGCTGGCGGCGACCGGGGCCTTGATCCTCGTCGCGTTCCTGATGATCCACATCTGGAAGGACCTGAACACCGACGTGGCCGCCTGGTACTTCCACTCCACCCCTGTTTGGTTGATCGTCATGGCTGTCGGCACCCTGATCTACCTTCGTGAGCGGGCCGCACTGCAACGCGCCGGCGTCGATCTCGACCAACGCTTCCGCACCCTGCCTCCGGAGTAGCCAAGAATGGTCGATCGTCACCAGCTCGCGCCGGGCCTGGAAGTCTCGCGCGTCATCACCGGACTCTGGCAGGTGGCCGACCAGGAGCGTGGCGGCAGCACCCTGGACCCGGCTGTTGCCGCCGCGGCGATGCGCCCCTACGTTGAAGCGGGCTTCACCACCTTCGACATGGCCGATCACTACGGGTCCGCGGAGGTGATCGTCGGCGCCTACGACAATAGGCCGCCGGCCGAAGCTCTGACGAAATGGGTTCCTGAACCCGGCGCGATCGACCGCGAGACGGTGCGTGCCGCGGTGCAGCGCGCCCTCGATCGCCTGCGGTGCGATCGCGTCGAACTGTTGCAGTTCCATTCCTGGAACTACTGGGACCCGAGTTATCTCGATGGCCTCCAGTACCTGCGGGAGCTCTGTGACGAAGGCCTGATCCGACATCTGGGTATGACCAATACCGACGCCGCCCACATGCGGATGTTGCTGCACTCGGGCGTCCCGGTGGTCACCAACCAGGTGTGCTTCTCGCTCCTCGACCAGCGGCCGAAGCAGGCACTCACCCAACTATGCGCGGACCACGACCTGTCACTGCTCGGCTACGGCACCCTGGCCGGTGGCTTCCTCACCGACCGGTGGCTGGACGAGCCGGAGCCGGAGGCCTTAGAGACCTGGTCACAGATGAAGTACAAACGCTTCGTGGACGCGGCCGGCGGCTGGGATGGCCTGCAGACAGTGCTGCGCGCCGCTCGCGCGGTCGCCGACCGGCACGAGGTCACCATCGCCAATGTGGCCTGTCGCTACATCCTCGAGCAACCGGGAGTGGCGGCGATCATCATCGGCGCCCGGCTCGGTTACAGCGAACACATCGCGGCCACCGCGCGACTGTTCGAATTCGCGCTGAGCGAGAGCGATCACGCTGAACTCGAGGCCGCTATCGCCACGCTCGATCCCATTCCCGGCGACAGCGGCGACGAATACCGTCGCGCGCCGTTTCTGACCGCCACCGGCGACTTGAGCCACCACGTAAAGGGATTCCCGCCCGCCTACGCCGTGCAGCCGCGGAGCGCTGGCGGCCAGCAGGTTCTATCGGGCACCGTCTGGGAGGATCTCGCGGGCTTCAGTCGTGCCGTGCGCCGCGGCAACCGGGTCTGGATATCGGGAACAACCGCCACCCACGGTGACCGGGTGATCGGTGGCGCCGACCTGGCGTCGCAGACCCACTTCATCATCGACAAGATCGAGGGCGCCCTGCAGTCGGTTGGCGGCCGTCTCCAGGATGTCGTGCGGACACGCGTCTATCTGCGCAACGGCGAGGACTGGGAACCAATCTCACGGGCGCACGGCGCCCGATTTAGAGCCATCCAGCCGGCCAACACGCTGGTCCAGGCGCCGCCGATCGGCGACGAGTACCTGGTAGAGATCGACGCCGAGGCACTGCTGACCGAGGAGTAGGCGACCAAGCCACGTACCCTCACGGAGAAATCGAAGTGAGCCAACCCCAGACGCGCCACGACCCATCTCGCCTATTTCACAGGACCGGTTCGACTCACCTGCCGCGCGGCTGGCGGCCAGCACTCGCGGCGTTCTTGCTGCTGGCCATAGCCGTGGCCCTGCCAACGGCCTCCTCAGGCGCAACGCAGAACAGCTCCGCGACCGAACTCTCCGGGCTCATCGAGGAGAGCCTCGCCGTCCGAGTCCAAAGCCGCGCGGCCGAGGAATACGCGGCGGCCGTCGCCACGTACCGCAGTGTTCTGCGGCGACTCGATGCACTCGAGCGCGACTCGTTGTCACTCGACGACCAGGTGGACTACGACCTCTTGCGCGGTCACCTGCGCACTCGCATTTTTGAGTACGCCGAGATCGAGTTGTTCCGTCTGCAGCCGGTCGCGTACTTCGCGCTCGGAGCCACCAACAGCCTCTTTACGCGGCCGGGTGCGGTGGCAGACGCGGGTGTGCGCAACGCTGTTGCGGAGTTGCGGCGCCTACCCGAGATTCTCGCCAACGCCGAACTCAACCTCACGCGACCCGCGCGCGTGTGGACAGAAAACGCGATCTATCAGGCCTACTACGCGCGTATGCTGCTCGCCGACTTCCTGCCGGACGCAGTGGTCGACTCCGGCGAGTTGAAGACGGAACTGCTCGCCGCTGGCGGCGAAGCGCTGGCCGCCGTGGATACCTACGAGGCCTTCCTGCGCAACGAGTTGCTGCCGCGCTCCGATCGGTCGCCGGCGTGGAGCCCCGAGCAAATCGAGGTCTATCAGTTCGCCCACGAGTACCTCGACGACTACAGCGTCGACGAGATGCTGCGCGTGGCTAGGGAGGATGAACGCGAAACGCTGGCGGCCATGGAGGCGCTCGCGAAGAAGATCCATCCGAGCGGCGATCTGCGGACGGTCTGGGAGTTGATGAAAGAGGAAGCGCCGCCCTGGGAGGGCGTGCTTCCCATGGCACAGCGCTTCGTCGACCTCGCCTCCGACTGGCTGCTCGATGAGGGCAGTCACGTGGTAACGATTCCCGACTACATCGACTACGGCGCCCGCATCACGACCCCGATGGCGAGGCGCACGCTCTCATTCGGCGGGGCTACCGGCGGCCCGACGGTGGCAGGACGACAGTCCGGCTACTACATCCTCACGCCACTGGAGGACCGCCTGAGTGCGGAAGAAAAAGCGAGCCGGATCAAGTCCTACAACCCCTACTGGACGCACGTCATCTCGTACCACGAGTGGCTTGGCCACAACGTGCAGATCGCGGCCGCCAACGAGAACGTCACCCGGCCGATGCGGCGCGCGTTTCGCAGCATCTATCACAGCCAGGCGTGGTCGTTCTATCTGGAGAAACTGCTCGAGGATGAGGGTTACTACGACGATCGTCTCGACTACACCACGGCGCTCAAGACGAGCATGGCGAGGCTGCAGATGCGCATGTGGCGTATCCAGCGGATCCTCACCAAGCTACGCATGGCCAGAGATGAAATGACGTTCGACCAAGCGGTGCAGGCCTACATCGACAAGATCGGCATGGAGTCGACGAACGCCTTCATCGAGGTGCAGCGGGACTCGCAGTCACCGTCACCGCCAGGCCGCGAGATCATCGGCGAACGCGAGATCTTGAAACTGCGTGACGAATACGCGCGCCGGATGGGCGACCACTACACGCTCAAGCGATTCAACGACACGCTGATTTCGTACGGTGACCTGCCGTTCAGGCAGTTGCGTCGACTCATGTTCCGCGACTGAGGCCGGCCGCGCCGCCGATCCCCGCCACCGGTGCAGGCTAGCGCTGGTCTCTCAGGATGCCCGCGGCTCGTGTCGGATCGCCATCGTTCGCGGCAGGCTCGATACCGAGAGCTGCTGCCAGGATGTTGTAGATGTCGACACCCGGTAGGCGGTCGGCTGTTGTTCCCGAGTCGAACGCGGGCCCGGCAGCGATGAAGATCCCGTGCATGTCCAAGTGAGACGGGTCCTGGCCGTGATCACCCACGACGGCCCAGCCACCTTCCATCACCGCGCGTGGCAGCACCTCCCAGCCCGGATCGGGTGAGCCCATGATCGGCGCCAGCCGGGGATTTTCGTAGAGGTGGAATTCTGGGGGCGCCTCGTCGGGACGGAAGATCTTGAGGTTTGGGTGGGCCCCGACCAGCGCATCGTAGATCTCGTCTTCTCGGCCTTCCGCCGGAAAGATCTGCAGCAGCGCGCCGATCTCGAAGATCTCCTCGCGCGATAGCTCGACGTAGTCATCAAGGACGATGATGCGCTCGTCGGCATTCAGTGCCATGCCGTGATCCGACACGACGACGATGTTCGTACTCTCGAGCATGCCGCGCTCCGCCAGCCCGTCGAGCAGTCTGCCCAGCGCCGCGTCTACCGCGGTGGCGGCTGCCAGCGCTTCCGCGGACTCCGGGCCGTAGTCGTGGCCGGCCGTGTTCGGTTCATCGAAGTACAGAGCGACGAAGTCCGGCCGCTCGCCCGCCGGCTGCTCGAGCCAGCCGAGCGCGGCGTCTACTCGGTGTTCCCATGTAACGGTTCCGTCGTAGGGAAACCAGACGTCGGGCTGCATGCCCTGCACCGGCGCCTCGGAACCGGGCCAGAAGTACACGGCAGTGCCCAGTCCCTGCTTCTGGGCGGTCACCCAGATCGGTTCACCACCCCACCAGCGCGGGTTGTTCACCTGATCACGCTCGCTCAGGCCAAACGGTTCCGGCCAGCGCGGGTCGCGCATGTTGTTGGAGATGATGCCGTTGTGGCCCGGATGCAGACCAGTGGCAATGGCGTAGTGCGAAGGGAACGTCTTGCTCGGGAATACCGGGATCATCCCCTCGGCTCTTACGCCGGCCGCGATGAGTCGGTCGAGGTTGGGCGTATGGGCAAGATCTGGATAGTCCCAGCGAAAGCCATCCATCGAGATCAGGATCAGCGGGTTCGGTTCGGACGCCGGCGGCCGCTCGGCCGTTGCGCAGCCCGATGCGAACGGGGCCAGGAGCACGAGAGCCGCGGCGAAGTAGCGAAGCGCGCGTGTGACTTTCATGCCTCTCGTTGTACCAGACCCAGCAGGCACTCGGTGCCACCCACCAGGATCCGTCATCGCAGGAGTGAACTACCTGATTACGAAACGGCCGTGTTGCGTGGGCACGTGGATACCCGGCCCGGTCGGCACATCCTCGTCCGCAACGTGGTGATACACCACTATCAGGCCCGCATCGATAGCCTGGCCCGCGTCCAGCACGGTCCGCAGCAACCACGGCGTTACGAACGCCACGTCCAGATCTCGCTCCCGCAGTACTTCCTCTGTGCTCTGGGTGTCGCCGCTAAAGTAAATGCGCCGGCCGCCCCACAGCACCCGGTACGAGATGTGGGCATCGGTGTGGGGCGTGACGACTGGCTCCACCTCGATACCACCGTAGCGAATCGAGTTCTCCCACTGCAGGACGCGGTCGGGGTCGACGACGGCCGCAATGTCTGGATGCGCGATCAGCTTCAGCTCAGTCCTGGAGAACGTCCGAGCGTCCCAGTGATCCGCATGTTCATGGGTGATCAAGGCCACACCCTGTTCGACGTCGTCCAGCGCATCCCTGGAGTACTCCATGTATCCGGAAGCCCCAGATTGGTACGGGAAGTCCGTGTACATGGTGTCGAGGCCATCGCTCAATCGCATGGCCGCGTTGCCGATAAAGTCCACCTCGATCGGCAGCGGGTCACCCGCCAACGCCCGACTCGAGGCCACGACTCGATCCCAGTCCGTGTCAACGTAGTCGAAATCGAGAGGCACCCGGAGCCGCTGTTCGATCGCTAGAAGGTCGTCTCGTAGCGGGGAGACGCCACGCTCGGAGCGGCCCCAAGGCGAAGTGGTCACCGCGGCCGGAACTGTGACGAGCGCTTTGCGGGCCGTGGCGATCGACACCGAGGAGCCGTCATCAGCCACGGCCATGCGCACGCTGCGAATCTCCGCCAGCCCGATCACGGCAAACAGGGCCCCGAGTGAGCCCGTCAGCGGACGCACCTTCGAACCACGAATGTCGTCGTGGAAGACCTGATCGCCGAAGTCCATGAGGCGAAAGGTGACGACGCTGTCGTTGTGTACCAGCACCGCGGGTTCCGCGAGCCGGTCTTCGTAGCTGTAGCTGTCCGCGGCGCCGTCGCGCTCCTCGAAAGCGAGCCGTACGTTCATGGCGAGGTCGGGCATGCGGCCCGCCTTGAGCCGCTCGATTACGGCGCCCTCACGCAGATCGAGCAGCGCGTCCTGCCCGTGTTCGCGTATCAGGCGCATGAACTCCGGCACCTCGCCGTCGCCCAGGCCGGAGTACTGCCGGAACGCCTGGTACCAGTCCTCGTGGCCAATCAGCACAATCTCGGCGCCCAGGGCGTCTCGCGACGTCCTCGCCAGACGTAGGTAGACATTGGCCTGAAATCGTCCGCTATTCGCGGTCGTGGCGGCGTCATAGTCGCGTTCGGGACGCATCGCGGCCAGAATGTTCGCGCGCGAGGCCTTCACCACGACGCCCTGCGGCCGGGCCGATCGCGGTACCGTGCCGTCGGCAGACCCTGCCAACAGCATCATCGCGGCGAACGCCGCCAGGACTCGAGAACTACCGATCTTCATGATGGTTTTCTATTGTGGACGCATGTTGCGGGCGACGCACGCCGACGAGCACGGAATGGAATCGCCGAACACGTTGTCAAAGGCCCGACCCTGTTGATGACTCCCCCCGCGTCCGTCCGGCGAACTCGCGAAGACGATCTCCGACTCGTGCGGCAGGCGCATGCAGGGGATGAGAGCGCTTTCCGAGAGATCGTCGAGACCTACGAGGGTGCTGTGGCTGCCACGGTGATCGGCATGCTGGGACCTGGCGGTACCGCGGATGATGTCGGCCAGGAGGTGTTCGTCCGGCTGTGGAAGTCGTTGCACAAGTTCCGCGGCGAGGCCGCGCTAAAGACCTACCTCACCCGCATCGCCATCAATCTCTCACTGAACGAACTCAAGCGCCGCAAGCGCTTCATCGATCGCTTCATGAGCCGCGACCGTGATGAGGGTCAAGCTCCCCTGATCGAACCCGCGGCCGATGGAGTGGCAGCCGTGGATCGACGCGACACCAGACGTGTCGTTCAGGCGGCGATTCAGCAACTCAAGGCAGAGCACCGGGCCGTCGTCGTGCTGCGCATGCTAGAGGGGCATGACACCAACGCAGCTGCCGAGATTCTCGGTGTTCGGCCAGGCACGGTAATGTCACGTTTGTCGCGAGCCATGCAAGCCTTGAAGCCACTGCTGGCAGACCAGTTGGAGAGTCCCGATGAATGAACCGCACGACAAAGCGCTGGAAAAGCTGCTGCGCATAAGCCGCAGCACCAGCTTCGGGCCGGGCTTCGCTGATCGGGTGATGCGCCGCGTAGATCGCGAGCAGGCGGGCCCGTTCGCGGCGATCATGCCGACCGAGTTCTTCCGCCTGGCTGTTGTCGCGCTGGTGATCGCGGTCGCGCTGATCACGTTCAACATCGCCGGCAAGGCGGCGGACAGCTCACAGACGACGCTCGAGGCGGTACTCGGGCTGCAACCGCTCACCGCCGACGCCGTGTACGACCCGGTGGCGGTCTTCTCGGCTGAAGGTGCGACGACATCATGACCCCGCGCACGCGCTCCTACCTGCTCCTCGGCGCCACGCTGGTGATCGGGATCGTCCTGGGGGCTCTGTTGGTCGGAGCCCTCGGCCAGTTTCGCGCCGGTCGTATCGAGGGCATGCGTGACCGGGACGGCTTCGTTCGCGACATCCAACGCATGATCCAGCCTCGCGACGACGCTCAGAGGGCAACGCTACGTCCGATCATCGAGGCCACTGCGACGCGCAATCGGCAGGTCATGGACGACTTCAACGATCAGATGCGAGCCGCGCTGGCTGAACTCGTCGCCGAACTCGAGCCGCACCTGGACGAGGAGCAGATGGCGCGTCTGCAACGCTTCGCCGACCGCCCACCGCCACCCGGAGGCCCCGAGGGCCGCGGCGGGCCAGGAGGTCGCCGGCCACCGCCCCCAAAGAGGCGCTAGCCAGACAGCCCGGATGGACGGGATCCGCCGACCCTAGGAGGCCGTGTCGAACGCCATTACGCGATCCATCCAATCGACGACCTGTGGGGCCAGCTCTTCCCGGTCGCAGAATCCGTAGCCAGACCCGCGGAACACCACCGGAGCGGTCGTCACATCGGCCCCCGTCATCGATTCGCCCACGAGCCAACGACGACCCTCCAGGACAGGCGCCAACTCAGCCGCTGCGCCCTTGAACGCTGCCTGCGCAGCATCGAATACCGCCGGATCATCGCCGCCCTCCAGACGGTGATTCACCACTCGTACCAGCGGTGCGAGCAGTTTGGCGCGACCAAATGTCTCCCAGCCCTCGATTGCAACGAGGGTTTTGCGATTCCCGGTAAACAGCCGTGGAGCCGCGGGGAAGTTGGCATCGAGGTACCGGAGGATGGCGCCGGAATCGAATAGGAGCACGTCACCGTGGCGCATGACCGGCGTGAGGGGCTGGCCGGTGAGGTTCACAACCTGATCACGGTCGTGCGGATCGATATCGTGAAAATTGTATGACAAGTCCTTATATTTCAGTGCGATACGGACCTTCATGTTGTTGCTGGTCTCGAACCCGAACACTTCGATCGCTGCCATGTGCACTTCTCCTGATGTCTGCGTCCGGGCGATGACTGCTCAAACGCTGGCCTGAATGTAGCCGGGGAGCGTCCCTGACGCTGCCCGACCGGCCTCTCCGATACCGGAAATCCCTTAGAGCCATATAGAAAAAAAGGCGCCAGGGGGGTCGACAATGCCGCCCTGACCGGTCAGCCTGTCATCGGGTTGTGTTTCACATTTTCTACGGGGGATTTTATGACCAAGGCCGAAATGGCAACGAAGCTGTCCGCGAAGTGCGATCTGTCTCAGGCAAAAGCCGCCGAGGTAATCGACTGCATCTTCTCGACCAAGGACCGTGAAGGCATCATCGCGATCGAACTCGACGCTGGGCGCGAAGTCTCGATCGCCGGCTTCGGCAAGTTCGAGACGCGCAACCGCGCAGCGCGCATGGGCCGTAACCCGGCTACGGGCGCGACGATTCACATCGCAGCGACCACAGTCGCCGCGTTCAAGTCCGCCAAGGGCCTGAAGGATCGCGTCGCCCAATAGGTGGCCCTCGCGACTAGCAGCTCTTAGGGCGCCCGACGCAGACAGCGTCTGGCGCCCTTTCTGCATCAACTTCTGCATCAACGGGGATACGAAGCACTGATCACCGACCCGATGGCCATCGCTGTGATCCTGGCAGGGATCGTGTGGCTCGCCCTGCAAATGGAGCGCCGCCTGCCAGCGTTCAAGGCCCTTGGCGCCGCGCTGGTTGGCATCTTGCTGGGGATGCTGCTGTCCAACACCGGGGTGCTACCTGGCACTTCGCCTACCTACGCGTGGCTCGCCAGCACGGGTGTGAGCCTCGCTGTGGTCCTGATTCTCCTGAACGTCGACATCGCCTCCGTTCGTTCCGCCGGCCCGCGCATGTTCGGCGCTTTCGTGATCGGCGCCGTCGCCAGCGCCGTGGGCGCCATGGTCGCGTTCCTTGCCGTTGGAGCGGCTGTCGGGCCCGAGGCCTGGAAACTCGCCGGCCAGTTCACCGGCACGTACACCGGCGGCGGCATGAACTTCGCCGCGCTCGGCCGCGCCCTCAACACCAGCAGCGACATGTTCACCGCTGGCATCGCGGCCGACGTCGCCCTGACCGCTGTCTGGATGGCGGCCTGCCTCATTGCACCCCTGGTGCTGGGTAGCGACCCTGTCGCTAAGGAGCCTGACGATGCGGGCGGCCCCGCCGCGGAGGGAGGCGTCGCGCAGGCGCTCGCGAGCAGTCTGCGACCGCTGGCTATCGCTGACCTGGCGGCGCTGGTAGCGATCGCGATTGGGACGCTGTGGCTGGCCGGACGGCTCGCCGCGGTGATGCCCTTCCTACCGGAGGTGCTGTGGCTGAGCACCATCGCGCTCGCGCTCGCTCAGATTCCAGCGATTCGCACCCTGGCAGGCGGTGCGCTGCTGGGTAACTACCTGTTGCTGCTCTTCCTGGCAGCCAACGGTGCACAGTCGGTACTGGCCAACATATTCCGCGTCGGGCCGGCGATCTTCTGGTTCGCGGCCATCACGATCACCGTGCACGGCGTGGGAATTTTCGGCATCGGCAGACTCTTCGGTATCGACGCAGGCACGCTGGCGGTTGCGTCGCAGGCAAACGTCGGTGGGCCGGCCTCGGCGGTCGCCCTGGCTGGCGCCCGCGGCTACACCGACCGCGTCCTGCCCGGCGTGGCAGTGGGGCTCCTCGGATATGCCGTGGGCAACTACTCCGGCTTCCTGGTCGCAAACCTGGCCCGGGCGTGGCTCGGCTAGACGCAGCCCGAGCGCAGACGGGCTCCCGCGGCAGAAGTCCGACAGGCAAACGGCGCATACTGGGCTCCTGAGCTCACTCCCCCTACGCTGGAGAAACCTAATCTCCCGACAGCCCGTTACCGGCAACCTGAGCGGCCTGCAGACTTCGCAGCGTCGCGCTCTCGACCGGACCTTCCGCCGCAGGGTTCCACCCGACCGCGTCGTCACCAATGAACTGGCGCGACATCTGGCCGCGATCTCGCGCGAAACCGGACGCCAGATCGGCGTCCTGATAACTCGCGAAGGAGCCATCCGCCACGTCATCGTGGGCGATGCTCACGAACTCATGCTCCCCGATATCGGGCGGCTACGCGGCGGCGCGGGACGGTTCCGCGGCCTGCGGCTGGTGCACACGCATCTGCGCGGCGAGGCGCTGACCACCGACGATCTCAGCGACCTCGCGCTGCTGCGTCTCGACATGGTGGTTGTCGTCCAGGCCACCGACGAGGGCGGGGCCGGCGCGGTCGAAGCCGCCTACCTGGATCCCGCTCTCCTGGCCGGCGACGACGACGCAGCCCCCGCCGAGCCCTTCGTTCACGTCTACGCTCCCGACGCCCGCGCGCTCGACCTCGACCTTGTAGCGACGATGAACGCTCTCGAGGACGAGTTCGACAGGGTGATCGCAGCCGCCCGTGGTCCAGCCGACGCCGAGCGCGTCCTGGTAATCGGCGTGCGCATCGAGGATCGCCACTTCGAGGAAACTCTCGAACTCGTACGCTCCGCAAACGTGATCATTGCGGGTTCTCTGCGGCAGCGTCGCAAGCACGTTCATCCGCGGACAATCGTCGGGCGCGGCAAGCTGCAAGAGATCATCCTGGAGGGTATGCGCCGCAGCGCCGATGTCGCGATCTTCGACGTCGACCTCAAGCCCGCCCAGGCCCGCGCGTTCGAGGATGCCACCGGCATGAAGGCTATCGATCGCACCCAGCTGATCCTCGACATCTTCGCCCAACGCGCTCACAGTCGCGACGGCAAGCTGCAGGTCGAGCTGGCCCAGTTGCGCTACTCGCTGCCGCGACTCACCGACCAGGATGCGGGCCTGTCGCGACTCACAGGTGGCATCGGCGGCCGCGGCCCAGGTGAGACGGTGATGGAAATCGGCCGACGGCGGATTCGCGATCGCATCCGGCGACTGGAGAAGCAGGTCGCGCAGCTGTCCAAGCAGCGAAACCTGCGACGCCAGCAGCGACAACGCCAGGGTGTGCCCGTGCTCTCCATCGTCGGCTACACCAACGCCGGCAAGAGCACGCTCCTGAACGCTCTCACGTCGTCGGACATCGAGGCCTCGAGCCGCCTCTTCATGACGCTGGATCCGACGAGTCGTCGGCTGCGGTTTCCGCAGGAAGGCGAGGTGATCATCACCGACACTGTGGGGTTCATCTCCGAGCTCCCCCCTGACCTGGTCGAGGCGTTCCGCGCGACGCTCGAAGAACTCGAACATGCCAGCCTGCTGCTGCACGTCGCCGACGCCTCCGATCCACATGTCGACGACAAGATCGACGTCGTCAACGAACTCCTCACGGAACTCGATCTTGGTGATGTGCCGACGCTGTGCGTACTGAACAAGGCCGATGCGGTAGATCCGGAGGAACTACAGGCGTTGGTGGCCCGACACCAGGCTGTGGCTGTCAGCGCGCTGCGCCGCGAAGGGCTGGAGCGTCTCATCAGCGTGGCGGAGGCCCGTCTGTCAGCGCGCTGAGAACCAGCCCGCGAGAACTCCCTCCGCCGGCTTGCCGCGAGGCGTGAAATCGCTGTTGCGCAGTCCACCCCAGGCCGGCGCCGTGTACCAGTTCCAGAAATAGACGCCGGCGATGTGGGGCTCCGGGTCCGCACCGAACACGTCGCGGATGCACCGGTAGATCAGCCCCTGACCCTCGGGGTCCGGCGCCTGGCGGTCGTGCCACTCCCATGGCTGATAGGCAGACCCGACGGCCGACTTGTATCCGACCTCGGTAAGTAAGACCGGCCGGTCGAAGCGTACGGCAACGGCCTCCAGGCGCTCCCTGACGGCGTTCAGGCGCACACGACAGCCCGTCGTCGACAGAACGTCCTCCGGCCCGTCGAGGAGCGGCCAGAAGGCGTCCACGCCCACGAAATCGACCGCGTCCCACCAGGTCGCGGCCTCGAACTCCCGGTCCCAGTTCGCCGCGTAGGTCAGGAATCCTGGGTATACCTGCCGCAACTCGGCTGCGAGTTCACGCCAGAACTCTGGATGTCCGATCGCGACCGCGGTGAGTTCGGAGCCGATCGAGATCCCCGCTACTCCGAGTTCGGCGGCCAGGCCCGCGTACTCCAGGAGTGCCGTCTGATAGCTCTCGGACCACGCCGGCCAGTCGGCCGCCGCAGGATCGATATCGCCACGCCAGGCACCATCGTCCCGCTCTGCCAACCACAGGTGCGGCTTGAGCAGCACCGCAAGACCACGATCATGCGCCGCGACAACGACCGCGCGTGTCTGTGCATCGATCGCTCCACGCGAGGGCTCCCAATAGAACTCGCTGTCGCCCAACCGGCGCTGAAAAAAACTCGGGATGACGGCCACATGTCCCACGCCGAGTTCGACGAGGACATCGAGAGCGCTCTCGATCTGGCTTTCGTCGAGCAGGCCGCCGTAGTCGCCGATCGGCTGGAGGTTCATACCGCGATGAAAAGCCGCGGGTAGCGGCGACGCTGCGAGATCCTGCGGGGCCGGTTCAACAGGATCGAGCGTTGGGTTGCAGCCCGCGAGAACGACCAGCGTCGCCAGGAGAAACCCTGCCGGGGTGCTGCGAAAGGCGATGCTGCAAGAGGCCGGGAGATGCCGGGCGGGCCGGGTGGTCTTTGTCATCGGCGCTGTCATGCGCAGATGGTAGATCATCCGCGCCTCCAGCAGCCCGCCGTGCGGGCGCAAGCCGTGATTGACCCGTTGTGGGTCAGCGTTTCGACCCGCCTTGGGGCAGGGAACCTCCGGGCGCGGCGAAAAACGGCGCGAGCGCGCTGGCCGGCACCGGGCGCGTCAACCGGCTCACGGCGACAAACAGGACGAGGCTCGACAGAACCCCGGCGAAGATTGGATCGATGCCCCAGGGATAGGCCGGCCCCTGCAACCGCCAGGTCATGAACGCCGTGAAGCCGCCCAGCATCGACGCGATGGCGCCGGCGGTGGTGCCGCCACGCCAGTTCAAACCGAACAACACCGGCACGAAGAAGAACGAGGCTATGATCTTGCCGTAGTCGACGACGATCTCCTGCATCAGACCCATATCGACGAACGTGAGGCCCAGCGGAATCAGCCCCACGAGCAGCACGCTCCATCGGTTGACCCTCAACTTCTCCGCCTCACTCGCGGCTGGCCGGACGAGCTTGCCGTAGAGATCGTGCGAGAGCCCCGCGGCGCTGATGATCATGATCGAATCGCAGGTGCTCATGATCGCGGAGATCGCGCCGACCAGCAGCAGCGATCCCGCCAGTGGCGGCAGCACCTGCAAGGCGAGCACGCTGCTAGCGAGATCAGGCGTCGGCAACATCGGGAAGAGAGCTCGGATGCCGAGTCCAGCGACAAGGGCCACGCTACCGATGACCGCCTGGAACACGAAGGCGATCCCGATAGCGAGACGCACGGTCGCTACGTCGCGCATCGCGTAGATCCGAGCAATTTGGTACGGGGCCGTGGCCCCGCTCAGCGCGAACGCGAGCGCGAACACCGTGACTTCGCCGAAGCCGAAGTACCAGCCGGTCAGGCGTGGGTCGAGGCCGCTCAGCAGCCGCCCCATGATCTCGAGGCCGCCGACGCGATAGAGCAGCAGCGGCACCGCCACGCAGAACGCCAGCACCATCACGAGCGCCTGCACATAGTCCGTGTACACGCTGCTGCGCATGCCGCCCATCCACGTGTACAGCAGCGTCATCAGCGCCACGACGAACACGCCGGCAAAGAACGGCCAGCGGAAGATCGCCTGGAAGATGATCCCGCCCGCTGTGTATTGCGCGGACAGGTAGACGGTATAGGCGACAACGATCAGCGTCGCGGATATGACGCGGGCCAATTCGGAGTTGTAGCGCACGGCGATGTAGTCGGGCACCGTCACGCCACCGAAGGCACGCAGCTTCGGCGCCACCCAGACCGCCGCGACGACCCATCCCATCCACATCCCCGGCCAAATCCAGACCCAGGAAACCCCCGACATGTAGTGGAACCCGATCGTCCCGACGACCGTGCCGGCGGACAACTGCGTCGCCGCCAGTGTGGCACCGCCGACGACAGCGCCGATCGACCGTCCCGCCACGAGAAAATCGACCTCGGTATGAGTCTGGCGGTACGACCACCATGCGATACCCATGATCACGGCGCCGTAGAGGCCGAGCACCACGAAGAACACCGTCGGCGCGTTAGCCACGGTCTCTCCGGTTGGCCCAGATCGCCCAGACGAAATAGGCGACGCACCAGACTCCAGCGACCAGGAAGAAGGCCCAGAAGTTCCAGCCGAATCCGTCGTTCATCGGGCCGACTCCACGAGACTTCGAGCGCGGCGACGGGCCCAGTACCAGCCGGCCAGGAGCATGCCAGCCGCGACGGCGAGCGACGTCCACTCCAGAATCCGGTGCGCCCACAGCCCCACACCGGCGTCGCCGAACACGACGTGAACCTGTGCCGGCACCGCCAGAGTCGCGGTGCCGAGTTCTCCGCTGCCGGTAGCGAGCAGCGGCGGGAACGAGTTGCCCGCGAACCTGGCCCCGTCGGGTAGCCCAACGGTCAACTGGACCGAACGTTCCTCGCCGGTCGGAGTGGCCTCGGGCACAGGCAGGGCGAATCGATAGCGCGCGGGGGCCGCGTTCCGTACGCGGTACCCGATCGCCACGACTCCGACGCCCACCCCCTTGCCGGAACGCAGCGCCCGCATCGCGCTGCTACGTCGTTCCTCGGTGAAGGGCACGCTCTCACCATCGATCTGGAACTCGAACCGGTCGAGTCGCTGGCCCGGCAGGTCCGCGAGCAACACGACAACCTCGCCCTCGCCCTCGAGCCGGAAGAACGCTGAGACCGTCGCTGCGGTCGAATCCTCGATGTCGAGAGAGATCTCGGCCGACAGGAGTCGCGTCCCTTCGCCTTGCTCCTGAGGCGAAGCACCGGCAGCATGGGCCGGCACGAAGGTGCCGAACACCACGGCGACGAGGACGGTTTCGCGTAGGCGTTTCACGGGTTCGGCAGCTTCGCAGAGCCCGTACAGCTATGCAACCGGAGACTGGAATGCGCTGGGCAATCGACCGTTTCGACAAGGAGGCGATGGAGGCCGCCCGCGGCGCCGTTTCCATCGACGAGCCGTGGCGCCTGCTGGAGCGGTTCGCGACGTTGGTTCGCGATAGCGGCAGCGAACACGAGCGCGATGCCGCCGAGTACATGCGCGAGCGTCTGGTCGATCTCGGCCTGCAACCCGAGGTCTATCTGCCCGACCTGTACATCAGCGTGCCGCGCAGCTGCGCCCTCGAAGTCATCGACCCCGAGCCGCTGGAGCTCGAGTGCAAGGTACCCGCCTTCTCCCTCTCCACCGGGGACCACGCGGTAGAAGGCCAGGTGGTCGAGATTGCCACAGGCGCGATCAAGGACATGGCCGAGCTGTTCAAGTCCGAGGTGACCGGCGACCTCTCGCACGTGGCGGGCAAGGTCGTCCTGACCGACGGCTACGCCATGCCCAAGGTCGTAAGGCAGCTCGAGGAAGCGGGTGCGGCCGCGGCGATCTTCGTCAATCCCGGCAACTCCCATGAGGGAATTATCACCAACATCTGGGGAACACCTGGGATCGATGATCGGGACCGTATCCCCGAGATCGTGGTGCTCTGCGTACCGACGTCGGCCGGCGACGAACTGCGCCGCCGGCTCAGCCAGGGACACTGCACGGTGCGCATCGAAACCGAGTTGTTCGAGGGCTGGGCCCCCTGCCCGGTCGTGGTGGTCGACATTCCCGGCGCCACGGATGACTTCGTCCTGCTGCACGGCCACTACGACTCCTGGCATGAGGGCATCGGCGACAACGCGGTCGGCGATGCGGCACTTCTCGAAGTGTCGCGTGTTCTCTGGGGCGTGCGCGACAAGCTGCACCGCGGCGTGCGCGTGGCTTGGTGGCCGGCGCACTCCACCGGACGCTACGGCGGCTCCACCTGGTTCGCCGACGAGTTCGCCATGGAACTGCGCGACCACTGTGTGGCGCAGATCGACGTCGACTCCCCCGGCTGCAAGTGGGCCACCGAGTACACCCAGGTGATGTGGATGGCAGAGGCCGAGCAACTCGCGCGCGAGTCGATCCGTGCCGGTGCCGGCGCCGAGTCCAAGGGCATGCGGCCGCTGCGTGCCGGCGACTACTCCTTCAACCAGATCGGGCTCAGCAGCTTCTTCATGCTGCTGTCGAACATTCCGGAAGAAATCGCCAAGGAGAAGGGCTTTTACCCGGTCGGTGGCTGCGGCGGCAACAGCAACGCCTGGCACACGGAGGGCGACACGCTGGACGTGGCCGACGCAGACAACCTCCTGCGTGACATCCACGTGTACGTGGAAGCGGTGGTGCGGTTGGCCACCGCCCCCTTCCTGCCGTTCGACCACCGCGCCGCGGCACGGGAGATCGGCGAAGCGGCCGCGGAGTATGCGGAGGCATGCGAGGACGCCCTCGACATGAACCCGGTGCTGGAAGAGTGCGCGGCGCTGATCGCCGACCTCGACGAGTTCTACGACGCGGCCGAGCAGGCTCTCGAAGCCGCCGACGATCCCCACGAGGCCCTCGCAGACCTCGACTGGGTACAGATGGCGATCGCCCGCGAACTGGTACCCGTCAACTACGCCCGCCGCCGCTACTACCACGACCCCGCACTGGAAACTCCGACCGTCCCCGACCTCGCCATCCTGCGCCAATGGCCCGCGCTGGAAGACGACCCTGACGGCCGCGGCTTCCTCATCGCCCAGGCCCTCCGCGGCCGCAACCGGGTGGTAGACGCGCTCAAACGCGCCCGCGAGCGCCTTTCGGGAGCGGCGATCTAGCGCGACGATCGCACGGTCTTCGTAAATCGGCCGCTCTCGGCGTTCTCAATAGAAGAGTTGCGAGATGTCCGCGGCTGAAGTGCCGCGAGGCTGGCGATTGCCAGGTCGACCTTGGAGGACCGGATGGGCTTCTTACGTAGCGGCGGCTGGTTTGCAGGCATGGTCGGGGTATTGCTGCTCATTTCCGCAGGCTGGACCCCTCCGGCGCGGTCTCTTGAGACAGGGCAGGTCCAGGAGATAACGCCGGAGCTGGTGCTGGGGCTGTTGGCACGGCCCTACCAGCCGGCCGCGACCGATGATCCACGGCTGTTCATTGGCGCATTGCCTCCCGATATGGCGTCGCTTCTCTACGTTCCCGATGGCGCAGTCATTCATGGGAGCGTGGCCTACAGGACGCGGGGGACGGTTGTCGCGACGGTCGCGCGGGCGCCAGCCGAGTTGTGGGACGGGTATCGGCGCGAAATGGAGCTTCGAGGCTGGACACCACGTGACTTGGCCGAAGGAGCGGTTGAATCGCTGGGCGGGGTCTCGATTCCCTGGGTCTACTGCCGAGATCAGGCCACTTCGGCTTTCCTCACCGTGACAGTGCGCGACAAGGCGGTGAGTCGGCTGCGTATCGATTACAGCACGGACGGCAGCGGGTCTCCCTGTGATCCGCGTATCGCCCGCGGACGAGAGCAGTCGCGAATGGAGTGGCTTGCTCCGCCTCCGCCGACCGACTTGTCGATTGGCGCGTGCGGGAACGAAGTCAGCGGTGGGGCAAGCCAATCGGGGACCTTCTCGAGCAGTCTTCCGGGCGACGAACTGTTGCGCCACTACACCGCACAGCTTGAAGGTCGAGGGTGGACGCCTCTGGGGGACCGGGCGGGGGTCGAGTTCATGACGAGCAGATTCGTAATGCGGGAAGAAACCGGGACGGAGAGCGTCACCTTGCTGCTGGCGCCGGTTCCAGATCGTCCGGGTTGTTGGAGCATGATTCTGCACAGCACCAGGCTGACCTCAGGCGACTTGCCAGGAAATCAGCGCCCACCTGGCGCGCGGTGAACATGGGTAAACGAAGGAGCCGAGCGGTGGCACGACCGATCGGTGTGGTCGGACTCTTGCTGTTGGCCGGGGCACTCGGCTGTCGGATGATCGGCATCCCGAAGCTGGCTCTGGAGGAACTCTCCCCCGGTGGCGGGTACATAGCGCAGGTTCGGAACGAGATGTCATTGGACCCGCCACGACAGAGCCTCTGGATCGTGAGCGGTGACGGCAGCGGCGCCACACGGGTCCTGCGATTGTCGGAAGATCAGGACTGGTGCGATCAGATCGTTTGGTCGGCGGATGGATCGACCGTCGTGTTTGTGGTCCAGCGCGCATGGATCGCGGTCTATGACGCGCAGTCTCGTGAACTTCGCGCACGCGAGTGGTTCGTGGAGCCAGGGGATCACCCGCCGCGGGACGAGTTGCGAGAGTTGCGATTGAGCGAGAATGGCACGACCGTCACCTATCGTCTCTGTATCCGCGGCACGGGGGAGTGCTCGGACACGAGGGAGTCGAGAATCCTATGAGGTCATTCGGTCTCCGGGTCGCGAGATTGGCCCTCACCTGGCGCTTAGCTTCGGTATTGGAACCGCCGCGTTGTGGGCCGCGATGCCAGAACATTCATTGTTCTGGCTCGCAGAGCTGGTCTTGGGGTTGGCCGTGTCGCCGCTTCTGATCAAGGCCTACAAGACCGGCGATGGGATGTACGCCATGCTGTACGGCGCAATACTCGGCGGAGCCGGCGTCCCTCTCGTAATGCTGACACTCGGTTCGTTCGGCCCGGTGTCGTTCGCAGGAATCGTTCCCTTCTCGGCGGGAGTATCGGTCGTGATCGCGATCATGAAGAACCACCTGGTCAGCGCCTTGGGCGACTCCTGAAGCTCTTCCGATAGGAGGTAGGACCGTGGGGGCAGCGCATGGTCGCCCGTTGCAATGGCCGCGAGATTCATCGACCATGCCCGCGTGGCACCTGCCGCCGACTGCTAGCTGAATCGTTTCTCTGAGCAGGGAAGGTCCTCAATGGTCTCTTGGCGCAAAGCACTCTTGTTCGGCTTCCTCATCTGGCTCATCGCCTTTCTGGTCGCCTTCGCCATCTTCCAGATCCGTGAATCGTCGCGACCTCTCTTCGAGTCCATCATGCCGGTGGTCCTGGCTGTGGCCACGGTGTTCTTCGCGCGGCTCTACTTCTCACACGTGGGCGCCCGTTTCAGGCGAGAAGGCGTTCTCCTCGGGCTGGTATGGATGGGCGTCAACGTAGCGATCGACATCCCCTTGATGCTTGCCCCGAGCCCGATGCAGATGACCCTGGGTGAGTACCTGGCTGATATCGGCCTCACCTACGTGATGATCCCGGTGATCACGGCCGGCATGGGGCTGGTCAGAGCCCAAGGGACACCCGATACGACGCCGGAGCAAGACCACTAGCCTTCGCGGCTCGAGCATCCGTGCGCGACGTGCCTGCGGGGAAGATAATGGAACGAGCCAAAACACGATCCGTCCGCGACCGGAGAGCCACTGATGATCGTCCCTAGTCTGCTCCGTCCCGCCGGGGCGGTGTTTCTTGTTGCTGGCGCGGCGCTGGCGATCAGCAGTGCCCCACCCAAGAGTCAGCCCAATACCTTCGTCGCCGTTCTCACCGCCGGCCAGTTGACCCCGATGCCGGCCAGCAACGCTACCGGCGTGGGCTTCGGCACTCTCGAGCCCGACGGCATGTTCTGCTTTTCGCTCTCGTACGATCTGCTTAGCGCTGAGAACGCGGCCCACATTCACGGACCGGCGCTGCCCGGGGCCAACGCCGGGGTGCGCTGGGAACTGGAGATAGCGGCGCCCAAGAAGGCCTGCCTGGGCCCGCTCACCCGGAAGGAAAAGAGGCGGCTCCGGGGTGGTCTGTACTACTTCGTCGTCCACTCTGAGGAGTTTCTCAGGGGCGAACTCCGCGGACAGATCGTGCCGGTCGTGGCACCCGCGAGCTAGCGGGCAGGCGGTTGCGCGCAGGAACACCGCTGCCGCGTTCCGCAGTCGGAAGGCTGCTTGTCATCTCGTGCGTCCTCTTGTCGGTTTCGAGTTCGACCGGAGCGCAGGACCGCACCGGGGACTCCGCTCTCCCGCAGGCCTTACTAGGAAAGTTCATCGACGACTACGGGATTCGTTATGCGGTGTCGAACGAGCTCTGGACGCCCCTGACATGATCCCGGTGCCGGACGAGTTCAAACGTGCCCGCGAACTTCTGGCCGGCGCCCTCGAACCCATCGCGCACGATTGATAGCATCTCTGTAGTCCTGGACCACGGGATTCGAAGCGGGCCACCGAACGCCCATCGGGTGCCCGCGTTGTCTGTTGCCGGAACTGTGCCGGAGTCGACAATGAAGTGGAGCGACGAGTACGCCACCGGAATCGAGCGCATCGACAAACAGCATCAGACCCTGTTCAGGATGGCGAGTGACTTTGGAGTTGCGCTCGACGAAGGGGGCGGGCGCGCAACTTATGGCCAGCTCCTCGAGTTCCTCGACGCGTACTGCAGAGGACACTTCGGCTTCGAGGAAGAGTGCATGGAGCAGTACAGCTGCCCGGTGGCCGAGCAGAATAGGGAGGCGCACTCGACGTTTCTCGCGACGGTCGGCGACTTCCAGCAACGGTATGCCGCAAGCGGGTATCTGGCCGCGGACGCGCGGGAACTAGTGGCGACCATTGAAGAGTGGCTCGCCAGCCACATATGCGGGATCGATATCCATCTACGAGACTGCGTGACGCATTAGAGCAAGTCCCGTCGGCCGCTCGACTAGCCCTCGTGGCGACTGAGAATCCAGTCGCGCGCTTTCTCCAGGGCCTCGCCGATCGCAGCCTCGACGGCCTCTTCGTCGTGGACGTCCTCAATCGTCAACCCCTGTTCGCGGCGGGTCGTGCCTGCGAGGTCGTAGAGCACGAGGCGAGCGCTGAGCTTGCCGTCATCCCCCAGTCTGCGGACCCAGACGCTAACCGTGAAATCAGCAACTCGGGCGTCGTTAGTCACCGCCAGCATCGGCGTGGTGTCGAGGCCTGCGAGAATTTCATGTGAGACGTCCGCCAGCGCGATCTGGGAGTCGAGTTCCGCCACTCGCGGCCGCATGTAGAAGATCACCGGCCCCACCAGGCGATGGCGCATGTCCTCGGGCGGCTCGGAGACCTTGTCGAGCGCCTCGAACATCTCCACCTGACTGTAGCCGCCCAGATGCGCCCGGATCGAATGTTCCCATCCCTGCGCGTAGTCGCCCGAGCGCAGCGACATCTCGGCGAGCTTGGAGTGTGTGGCCGGTGCACCCGGCCGGAGCTCCAGTGACCGCGCAAAGGAGTCGCGCGCCTCGGCATAACGTCCGAGCTCTTCGAGCACCAGGGCGCGGCCGAAGAACGGGGCCCCGATGTCAGGGCTGAAGCGGGCTACGTGATCGAAATCGGCAAGAGCTTCCTCGTACTGGCCCATCGCGAACTTCACGCTCGCCTCGCGCAGGACGTTCACCGCCCCTACGTGTGAGTCCTCGTTGCGATACACGCCGGGCTGCACCACGACCTCGGCACGGGCGTCGGTGAGCTTCACCTCGAGCTCCTGCCATCCCTGCTCGACGCTCTCGGGCGAGACGTACGCGAGCACGTAATACCCGCGCAGCAGGCCCAGGGTTGTCGCGTAACCGTCAGCGAGGTCCTGCTGGAGGATCAGTTGTCCACCCGAGACGCGGGCGATCTCTCGCAGTTGGTCCTGCAACGCGGCAAAAGCTTCGAACCGCTGTCGCGAGCTCGATCGCCTGAGCTCGCGACGATTCCAGCTCGTCCCACGGTATTGCGCCGTCTGGGCTGCCTGCCCAACCCCGATGGCGAACACCGGTACCTCGGAGCGCCAGCTGGCCATCAGCGCATCGGCGTACCCGGCACGGCTACCTGAATCCTCACCGTCTGTCATCAGTACCAGGGCGGCGCGGCGCTCACGCGCTTCTTCAGGGTCGAGCGGTTCGCCGCACGACGCATTCGTAATCGGCTCCATCCAGGTGCCATACAGAGTGTCGTCGAGCTCCTCGGCGGCAGCCGACGCCGAGTCTGGGCGCCGCTGGTCGAGTGCGTCATGGGCCACCAGCATGGCGTCGTACAGCCGCGTGTAGAACTCGAATTCCTGGTTGTCGATGGCCGCGCGCAGAATCACGTCGTCGGGCTTGCCCCACACGCCGGGGCCGACCTGGCTGTTAAACGGCAAAAGGAAGACACAGTCGTCGGCGCCGAGTTGATCGAGAAAACCATGCGCGGCCTGGCGCGCGGAGACGGCAGACCAGTCGCGCTCGATGCTCGCCGAGAAGTCGAGTGCGAGTGCCACGTCGAGCGAGAACCGCACCGGGTCCAGCACCAGCGTCACTTCCTGCTCCGCGCCGTTCTCCCAGACGCGAAAATCGGACGGGCCGAGCCCGGCGACCGGCTCGCCGGTCGCATCGATCACCGCGGCCTTGATGCGCGTCATGCCGACGCTGGCCTCGAAGCGCGGGCGCCTGTCCTGCGCCTGCGTCCCGGCAGCCTCCTGCCCGCTACCTGCTACCGCGTCGCCCGCGCCCGTGAACGCAAGCGCAAGCGCAAGCGCCAACGTAACCGCGCCGCAGACGGGCGACACTTGTAGCTGGGGCGGTAAAAACAATCTCGATCGTCTCTGGTGGGGTCAGTTAAGAAGAAGCTGAATGACAGACGGTAGGTAGCAAGGTGCCCGCCCGTCAAGATGGCGGCCCCCTGCAATGTGGCAGAAGCAATGTGGCAGAATTGACCGTCGAGGGACAATCCGTGCCATTACCCGCGCATCTACAGCCCCAGTATCGCCACCTAACGCGCCTCAGTGTGATCAAGTTCGTCCGGACGTTGAGATGATTGGCAAGCAACTCGGCCATTACGAAATCGTGCGCAAGATCGGCGCCGGCGGCATGGGTGAGGTCTACGTTGCCGACGATACGAAGCTGCACCGCGAGGTCGCGCTGAAGGTCCTCCCGGAAGCACTAGCGGACGACCCTGACCGCCTGGAGCGCTTCGCCCGCGAGGCGAAGACCGTCGCAGCGCTGAATCACCCCAACATCGTGACGATCTACGCGGTCGAAGAGGTCGACGGCATCCCGTTCATGACGATGGAATTGATCCGGGGTGAGACGCTCGACGAGCTGATCCCCGAGTCGGGGCTGTCGGTGAGGCAATTCCTCGAGATTGCGGTACCGCTGGCGGACGCGATCGCCGCCGCCCACGCCAAGGGCGTTCAGCACCGCGATCTGAAGCCGCCCAACGTGATGGTCGACGAGAACGGTCGGCTGAAGGTGCTCGACTTCGGTCTTGCCAAGCAGCGCGACAGCAGCGGACCCGAGGGTGTCACCCAGATGCTCACCAGCGAGCTGACGGGCGAGGGGAAGATCATCGGCACGGTGTCGTACATGTCGCCGGAACAGGCCGAGGGCAAGTCGCTGGATCACCGCTCGGACATCTTCTCGCTCGGCATCCTGATGTACGAGATGATTACCGGCCAGCGGCCCTTCGCGGGCGACACGAATCTCTCGATTCTGTCCTCGATCCTGAAGGACGACCCCAGTTCCGTCAGTGATATCCGCGACTCGATCCCGATTCCTATCGCCCGCCTCATCCAGCGAGCGCTCGCCAAGCAGCCGGGCCAGCGCTACCAGTCGGCGGCGGACCTACGCCAGGATCTCACCGAGATTCGTCGCGACATGGACACCGGCGAGGCCCTGTCATCAGGGCTCTACTCGGGTTCGCACATGGCTCCCGGATTACGTGCGCCGAAGCCCTGGCTTCGGTGGGCGGGCTACGCCACAGGAGTCGTCGCGATCGTGGGGCTGACGGTCGTGTTGCTACCAATGATCACGCGGCCTCCTGCCGGACGCCCCGGAGCCCCGCCAGTGCTCACCGCGAACGACTTCAGACCCTCCGTTGCGGTGTTCTACTTCGACAACATCAGTAACGACGAAGAGCTGCAGTGGCTGCGCACGGGACTGACGGACATGCTGGTCACGGACCTGTCGCAGACCGCCGAGGTAAAGGTGCTGGCTACCGACCGTCTCTATTCGATGTTGATGGATATCGGGGAAGAGCAGACGCCGATGACGTCGTTTGACGTCGTTCAACAGATTGCCGGCAGCGCCCAGATGAACACCGCGATCGTGGGCAGCTACGCCCGCGCCGGCGAGGAACTCCGCATCAACGTGCGGATCCAGGACCCGCGTTCCGGCGACGTCATCGCTTCGAATGCGGTGCAGGGCGAAGCCGACGAGGTTTTCGATTTGGTCGATGAGATCGCCGAGTGGGTGCAGGTCCAGTTCCGCGTGGACACCAGCGACAGCCGTGTCGCTGCCGGCGCCGGAGCAGGCACTCCCTCCCCCGTGGGCGAGGTTGGCGATCAGCGGATAGCCGTCGTCATGGAGAATCGTGCGCTGGGAGACGTCACCACTAAGGATGTCGACGCGTACCGCATGTACGCGGAAGGTGTGCGGCTCAACCTGGAGTCCAAGGAAGAGATGGCCATCCCGCTGCTCGAGGCGGCGGTCGAGATGGACCCGGACTTCGCCATGGCCCACGCAAAGCTCTCCGTGGCCTACGGCAACATGCAGGATCCGGAAAAGGCGGAACTGTACGCGCGCAAGGCCTTCGAGCAGAGCGACAAGCTACCGCCACGCGAGCGTTTCTACATCCGCGGCCGCTACCTCTCGATGAACCCGGAGACCGTTGGCGACTCGATCGACGAGTATGTCCGCGCTGTCGAGATGTTCCCGGATCACATGGCGGCGCGCCACAATCTGGCTTCGCAACTGATGGGGCTCGAGCGCTACGACGAGGCGCTCCCCCACCTCGAGGAACTGCAGAAGCTCGGCCATCGCTTCGCTCCCTCTTTCCAGCAACTCTCGCTGGCATATGCGGTGAAGGGTGACCACGATGCCGCTGTTGGAGTGTTGCGTCGGTTTGTCGTGGAAAACCCCGACAACGGCGCTGGCTATAGGCATCTTGCCGAAGCGCTGACGCGCACCGGCGACTACGACGGCGCTCTGGCGGCGCTGGAGCGTGCCTACACGCTAGCGCCCGACCCCGTGTATCTGGGAGATCTCTGGAATGTCTACGCGCTCGCGGAGCGCTGGGAGGAGGCCGCCACCGTCGCCGACACACTCATCGAAGGTCGCGGACGCGAGGCGGCCGGCGGGCATCTGAAGCAAGCCGTACGAGCGCTGTACTTCGGGCTTGCCTCCGAGGCCCGTGCCCAGGCTCTGCTGGCCCGCGACTTCGTGCCAACAGGCAGCGGTCAGTGGATGTGGGCGATGAGCCTCTTGGCGGACACGTACGACCTGGAAGGCGACCTCGATGGCATGCTCAGGGCCATCAACGAGAGCCGCGAGTTGGGATACAACGAGCGCACCGCGCAACAGATCGAGATCAGCGAAGCCCTGGCGCTGGCCAAGGCCGGCGACCTCGAAGGTGCCAGCGACGCCATCCAGCGATTTGAGGCAATCCTGGAGAACGTGCCGATGCCGGGCAGCCTGCGGACGCGTGTCGACGCGCAGGTGGAGGGGCTGATGGCGATGGGTCGCCGCGACGTCGACTCTTCGATTCGAAACCTACGGGCCGCCCTCGAGGCCAATCCGAGCCGCGACATCAGCGAGGAAGCGGTGCAGATCCGCTTCTTCCTGGGCGAGTCACTGTGGCAGAGCGATCGCCACGATGAAGCCGCCGAGCTGTTCCGTGCCATCGAGCAAACAGGGCTTGCTCGCGTCAACCAACCGCAGCACTGGATTCGGTCGTTCTGGTACCTGGGCAGTTACCACGCGGATCGCGACGAGAACGCGGAGGCCGAGCGCTACTTCTCGAAGTTCCTCGAGTACTGGGGCGACGGCGAACTGGACCGCGACAAGGTCGAGACAGCCGAGGACTTCCTGAGCCGCTAAGCCGCGGGGCTCGCGACCGCGTCGTCGGGTGCCTGAGCCTTACTTTCCTTCCGCCGCCACGACCATTCCTCCACCATCGTGTAGAGGGTCGGGATCAGGATCAGCGTGATCAGCGTGGAGGCCAACAGTCCGGCGATAACGACCCGGGCCATCGGCGCCTGGAGTTCGCCACCTTCGCCCAGTCCCAGTGCCATGGGCAACATGGCCAGGACGGTGGTGAGCGTGGTCATGAGGATCGGCCGTAGACGTCGTCGTCCGGCCAACTCCACCGCAGCATGGAGCTCCATGTCGTCCCGCCGCCGCAGCAGGTTGATGTAGTCCTGCAGCACGATAGCGTTGTTCACCACGATGCCCGCCAGCATGATCATGCCGATGAAGGCCTGCACGTTGAACGTCGTCCCCGTGAGGAAGAGCATCAGGATGATGCCGACCGCGGCCATCGGGATGGAGAACAGGATCAGGAAGGGATCCCGCAGCGACTCGAACTGCGACGCCATCACCGCGTAGACCAGGATGACGGCCAGCACCAGCACGAGCAGCAGGTCGCGATACGCCTTCTGCTGTTCCTCGTACTCGTCACCGAGCAGCACGACGAAGCCGCTGGGCAGGTCCAACGTGCGAACGCCCGCCTGAATGTCGGCCATGACAGAGCCCATGTCGCGGCCCTCGATGTCGGCCGAGACCTTGATGATGCGCTCCTGGTCCTTGCGCTCGATGTTGACTGGGCCCTCACGCCGTTCCAGCGTCACGATGCTCGAGGCCGCAATGCGCCGTCCCGTGGGCGTGATGATGGGCATGCGATCGAGTTGCGCGACCCGCTCGCGGTCCGACTCGCGCAGCCGCACGAGCACGTCGAACTCCTTACCCTGGTCGCGGAAACGCGTAGCCACCCGCCCGCCGATGGCGGTGCGCAGCGTGGCCGCAGTATCGGCGAGGTTCAGGCCAAGCGTGGCGGCCTTTTCACGGTCGAGCACAACGCGTAGCTCCGGCACGCCCGGTTTGCGGCTGAGTCGGGGATCGGCGACGCCATCGATGCGTCGCATCATGTTCTGCACCTGCTCGGCAACCGCCACGCCGGCGTCCAGATCGTGACCACGAATCTCGACGCTCAGACGCGTCCCGTCGCCGCCCATGCCGCGGAACAGCCAGTTGCTGTTGCCCGGGTACGCAAAGGCGACCATTCCAGGCCGACGAATCAGATGCGGTCGCAAGGCGGCCGAGATTTCCTGACTGCTGCGCTGGCGATCGGGCGAGAGCGATATCCTCAGGTTGCCTCGATTGGTAGCCGTCTGGCGCCAACCACCGCCGCCGATCTCGGCGAGGATGTTAGACGCTTCAGGTACCTGTTCGCGAACGACGTCTTCGATCTCGCGGATCACCTCGTCGGTGATGTCGACACGGGTGCCCGAGGGCATCTCGACGTTGACCCTCACCTCGCCTTCATCCGTCTCCGGCATCATCTCGAAGCCGATGAATGGAATCAGCAGGAGGCTGCCGAAGAACAGGGATGCCGCGCCTCCCACGACCGTCCAGCGGTGCGCCAGGGCCCAGTGAATAGCACCTTCGTAAGCGAGATCGAGACCGCTCAACATCTTGCCGCTACGCTCGACCATCTGGCGCATGATCGGGTGGTGCTCGCGGTCCGGCGGACGCACCTGCAGGAACTTGTGACAGAGAACCGGGATGACCGTCAGCGCCACGACCAGCGAGCAGGCCAGCGCGAAGGCGACCACCAACGACAGTTGCTGGAACATGACGCCCGCCATGCCCGTGAGAAACACGAGGGGCGCGAAGACCGCCAATGTGGTGAGCGTCGAGGCGATGATCGCCGTCGAAACCTCGGAGCTGCCCTGAATCGCGGCCTGCTCCTTCGTCTCGCCCGACTCGCGGTGTCGGAAGATGTTCTCGAGCACGACGATCGCGTTGTCCACAAGCATGCCCACGCCTAGCGCGAGGCCGCCGAACGACATCGTGTTCAGCGTGAAGCCGTTGTAGTACATGAGAGCGAACGTCGCGACGACCGCGATCGGGATCGACACGCCGATGATCACCGTGCTGCGCAGGTTACGCAGAAACAGGAATAGCACGAGAATCGCAAGCACCGAGCCGTATATGGCCGAGCTGCGCACGTTGTCGATCGACTCCTCGATGTACTCGGACTGGTCGAAGATCGGCGTGATAATCAGATCGGGAAAGTCGCGGCGGACGCGTGCGAGTTCGTCCTGCACCGCGTTGGCGACCGTCACCGTGTTGGAGCCAGACTGCTTGCGCACTGACATCCGGATCGCCGGCTGCCCGTCGAGGCGAATGAATTGGCGAACCTCTTCGAAAGAGTCCTTCACTTCGGCTATGTCGCGCAGGTATACGGGCACACCACCCCGGGTGGCCACCACAACGCTCCGCATCGGGTCTACCGACTCGAACTCGCCCTGCGTCCGCAGGAGAACCTCGAAATCGCCTTCCGGAACCGGACCGACAGGCTCGTTGACATTCTCGCGGCGAAGCGTGTTCACCACGTTGCCAACAGAGATGTCGTAGGCGAGGAGCTTCTCGAGATCGAGCTCCACCAGGATCTGGCGCCGCAGGCCGCCGCTGATGTCCGCCGCCGCCACGCCCGGCACGCGCTCGAGGCGGTATTGCATCTGATCCTCGACGAACTGACGCAACTCGCGCGGATCGCGGTCGCCGGCGATGGCCATGTAGAGGATCGGGAACTGCGACGGATCGAACTTGAACAGCGTCGGCGCGTCGGCGTCTTCGGGCAACGCGCCGCGCAGCCGATCGAGGCGACTGCGAATCTCGGCTGAAGCCTCGTCGAGGTTCGCGCCCCATTCGAACGCGATGGTGACGTTGCTGCTGCCCTCCGAAGAGGTCGCCGTGATGCGCTCGATCATCGGCACCGAGGCCATCGACCGCTCGATGGGTCGTGTGATGAGGGTCTCGATCTCCTCCGGTCCAACGCCCGAGTACTGGGTGCGTATCGTCAAGCTCGGAAACTCGACATCCGGCATCAGGTCGACCGGCAGTCGCGTGAACGCGACCAGCCCGAGCAACACGACGACGACCGCGAGCATGAGCACCGTCACCGGGCGATGAATGGCTGCCTTCGGGAGATTCATGATGAAGTGTCCTCGTTTTCCTTCGCGCCAACTACCCGCACGGGATCGCCATCCTTGAGCAGGTTCGCTCCCATGGTCGCGACGGTATCGCCGGGCTGTAGCCCCGCCGTTACTTCGATCCAGTCGGCCTCGCTCAGGCCAGTATCGATTTCAGTGAAATTGGCAACGTCTTCGCGCAGTACGAACACGCCCTCATCTTGTCCGCGAACCACGAGCGCCTGACGTGGAATACGCAGCGCCTCACGGTTGCTTCCGAGACTCAACTCCACACGGGCGAACATCTCGGCGCGCAGCCGCGCTTCAGGATTGGGCACGACAACTTCGACCTGCGCCGTGCGCGTCTGCGGATCGAGCAGTGGCGAGATTCGCGCCACCTCTCCTGTGAATGTCTCGCCGGGCATCGAGTCGACGTAAACGACTCCACTGGCACCGATCTCGACTTTCGTGACCTCACGCTCGGGTACGGCCGCGACGAGCTTGAGTGTCGCCAGGTTGACGATCGTGACGATCGGAGTATTCGAGTTCACTGCCGCCCCACGATCGACCCAGCGGCGACCGACAAAGCCGCTCATCGGCGCCGTGATGCTCATCTGTTCGTGGCGAATCTGCAGCTCCCGGTGACCTGCCTCGGCCTGGCCCTCCTGGGCGCGCGCAAGGTTCAGTTGCGAGTGCGCGACGTCGTACCGAGTCTGCGCCTGCTCCAGTTGCTCAGCCGACATCAATCCGGAATCCTGCAGCCCGCGAGCTCGCTCCAGGTTGACCTCCTGGTTGCGAAGCTCGAGCACTCGCTGCTGCACCATGGCAGCGCTGACCGCCAGGGCCGCATCGGACTGCTGCAGTTGCTGCAACAGCTCGTCATCCTCGAGCTCAGCAAGAAGATCGCCGACTTGTACCGCGTCGCCGATGTCGACACGCATCGACTCCACCCGACCGCTGACCCGCGGGCTGACCTCGACCTGCTCCTGCGCCCGCAGCGAACCCACGAGCGTCACGGCTTCGAAAACAGCACCGTATTCGGCGACGGCAGAACTAACAGGCCGGCCGAAGCCTCCCGGGGGCATCTGAAAGCCGCCCGCGGCATCGTCGGATGGCCACTCTTGATAAAGACGGAATGCAATAAGGCCGGCGAGGAGAAAAACGCCGGCAAGCACTAGCTTGCGGTTCATGGGGCCGGTCACGGTGAGGGGTGGGTACGGTCGCCTGCCGAGAATTCTGTCACAAGGACTCTGCAAACCACCGGACGCGCGGGCTTCTTTGCACGTCTCCGACGTTCTTTACAAAGGCATCGCAAGAGGTCCGGGGCCACTATCCGTCGAATCGGAACCACTGGCGGCACGAAGCCGACTAAGCTAGCAGCCCGTCGAAGAAGTCCGATGGGCTGATCGCCGCCGGACACCACGGCCATGGCCTCAGGAGCGTGCTGATGAATCGACCGAGCTGGGACCAGTACTACATGGACATCGCCACCGCGGTGGCCGAACGATCCAACTGCCTGCGGCGCAAAGTGGGAGCGCTGGTGGTCGTCGATAAGTCGATCATCTCGACCGGATACAATGGCTCGCCCATGGGTGTCACCAACTGCTGTGACGGCGGATGCCCCCGCTGCGCCTCGGAGACGCCACCTGGCGTCGGTTACGACACCTGCATCTGCGTTCACGCTGAGCAAAACGCGTTCCTGCTGGCGGCCCGCAACGGCAACTGCACCGACAGCGGCACTCTCTACACCACACTGCGGCCCTGCTTCGGCTGTACGAAGGAGGCGATTCAGGCCGGCATTCGGGAGATCGTCTTCGCCGAACCAAGTACCTATGAGGACGACCTCGAGCGCGTCTACCAGCGCCTGATCGCCGAAGCGGAGATCTTCTTCCGACAGCTTCGCTGAACGCTCACGACGGCGCACGCCGCCGCCTAGCGCGCTAGGGGCTAGGGGCTAGGGGCTAGGGGCTAGGGGAGCTTGTAGCGTCGCTTTTCCGGGTCCGGCTGCTGGCGAAAGAGAATCGCTACGCGGCCTATGGCTCCTGCCACCTCAGCCCCAGAGGCGGCGGCCAGCGCCGCCGTTTGCTCGCGCCGGTCGTCTCGGTCCGCGAGGAAACGCACCTTCACGAGTTCATGCCGTGCCAGGACCTCGTGAGTCTGCTTGATGACACCCTCAGACAGGCCGCCTTTGCCCACCTGCACGAGGGCATCGAGGCCGTGCGCCTGACCCCGCAACCAGCGGCGCTGCTTACTCGTTAGTTCCACGTTTCCTCCTCATGAACGACCGCGCCGCTCTTGATCACCATGCGGACGCGGTGGAGCGCGCCCAGATCCTGTTCAGGGTCTCCTTCTACCACGATGATGTCGGCCAGCTTTCCCACCGCGATGCTGCCGAGTCGTTCCAGACCGAAGATCGACGCGTTGCCGGCGGTCGCCGCGTGCAATACATCGCTCCGGCTCATGCCGTACTCGTGCATCAGTTCGAGTTCACGCACGTTGTCGCCGTGGGCATAGACGCCCACGTCGCCACCGAAGCAGATCTCGACACCGGCCTCGAGAGCCAGCTTGAAACCGGCTCGCTTGGCTTGGATGCGCGCCGGCTCCGGATCCGTTGTCTTGTTCCACCCGCCGTACTGCATGATCGCATCGCCGGCCGCGAGGGTGGGGCACAAGGCGACGCCGTGTTCAGCCATCAGCGCGAACACGCCCGCGTCGCCACCATCGCCATGCTCGATCGTGCGAACCCCCGCCAGTACCGCTCGCCTCATACCCTCGGCTGTTCCTGCGTGCGCCACAACGTACCGGCCTGACGACGATGTGATCTCCACGATGAGATCCAGCTCTTGTTGCGTGAATGTCGGCTGCGACGTACCGTCGGCGCCCCAGCGATAGTCCGCGTAGACCTTGATCCAGTCCGCGCCACGGCCGATCTGGTTGCGCGTCTTGCGCGCCAGATCGTCGATGCCGTCTGCCGCCTCGGCGCCCTTCGGAAGTTGATGCTCGGGTGCCCCCTTGGGTCCGTAGCTGCCGGTGGTCACGAGAGCCTTGGTAGCGATGAGCATGCGCGGTCCAGGGATCACCCCTTTGTCGATCGCCGCTTTGATGCCGACATCAGCAAAGCCCGCGCCCTCCGTTCCGAGATCACGAACCGTCGTCACCCCCGCCCGCAGCGTCGCCTCTGCATGCACAACCGCTCTGGCGGTACGCTCGGCGAGCGACTCGCTCATCACCTGGTCGGTCCACGAAGTCTCGTCGTACGGATGGAGAAGGAGGTGCGAGTGCCCCTCGATGAGGCCCGGCATCAGCGTGGTGCCCTTGAGGTCCAATTCCCGCGTCTCCTCCGTCCTCGTGACGAGGTCGGTGGCGGGACCCGCGTAGACGATAGCGTCGCCCACCACGACCACGGCCCAGTCCGCGTGCATACGTTCGCCATCGAACACACGGTCAGGGAGCAGGACAAGGCTGCTGGATGGCTCCTGGGCGCTCGGGGCGACCGGCGCCGCGATAGCGAGGGCGGCAAGCCCGATGGCGACCGCTAGCAGGCGTCTGATCATGGTCTCGTCCAGGTTTCACGGGCTGCGAGCAGCCGGCGGCAGGATTCTGATGAACGGCCTTTATACCCTGCCAGCTAACGATCTGCGGGGCGCGCCGTGAAACCTGAGCCACAGTCTGTGCACAGTAGAGGTATGGAGTCGGGTCCCCACAGACGCCCCCGGCGGGGCTCAGGAAGGTGCGGCGATGGCGACCAAGAGAGCTGCTTCCGCGAACAAAGGCGTACGTCGGAGCCAGATCCCTGTGCCGCAACGCGGCGTGGAACACACCGTGCCGACCCGGCGCAAACAGCCTCGCCGCGCTGTCCGCCAACGGCCGCGCACCGGCAAAGGCCGTACGCCGCTGCATCTCGGCTGCGCGATCGAGGGCAGCGATGCGTTGCGCTCCCACCTGTCGGCACGAGTGATCGGCCAGGACCATGCCGTCGACGCCCTGGTGTCGTCGTGGGCCCGACTGTTGTCCGGCCTCAGGGACACTGAGCGCCCGCTGCTTACCGCATTGCTGATGGGCCCAACCGGCGTCGGCAAGACTGAGACCGCACGCGCTCTCGCGTCCGCGTTGTTCGGCTCGGAGTCCGCGCTCCACCGCATCAACTGCGAGGAATACGCCCACGGGCACGAGGTGGCCAAACTGCTCGGCTCGCCTCCTGGCTACATCGGCGCCGACATCGAACCCCTGCTGGCGCAGCGAAGGATCGACCGGCCGCACTGGGACAAGCGGCAGGCAGCGGAAGCCGCTGAAGGCGCGAGCGCCGAGCCTCCGCTCATCGAGCAGGTGCACGATCCTGAGGACAGCCTGCACTCGATCATCCTGTTCGACGAGGTCGAGAAGGCGCATCCCACGCTCTGGAACGCGTTGCTCGGAATCCTCGAGGAGGGCCAGGTCACGCTGGGCAACAACACGACCACCGATCTGACCCGCTCGGTAATCCTGATGACCACCAACGTGGGCAGTCGTGAGATGGGAGCAGCCATCGGCCGCGTGCCACTCGGTTTTGCCGCCAGCGAAGGCACGGTGGCGGACACCCTCCCGCTCGGGGAGATCGCCGAAACCGCAGCCCGGCAGGTGTTCCCGGTGGAGTTCCTCAACCGCTTCGACGAGACGCTCGTGTTCAGCCCGCTCGGCGGCGCGGAACTCGACCTGATCTTCGACAAGTTCCTCGGCGTCGTGAACGAGCGCGCTCACGAGCAGGCGGGAGTGCCGCTGCTGATCAAGACTAGCGAGAAAGCCAAGTCGCTGGTGATCGAGGCCGGCACCGACGCAGTGCTCGGAGCGCGTCCGTTACGACGCGCGATCGAACGGTTGATCGTCGATCCCGTGTCGCGGCTACTGGCCTGCGGCCAGATCGGCCCCGGCGACGTGGTCGAGGTGGAACGCGAACAGGGCGAGCTGCGCTTCTACCGCCTACCCCGCTCCACCGACAAGATCGTCGCGTAGCCTTCTGGGCCTTCGGCCGCCCTGGGCCGAAGGCCCCAAGAGACACGGGTCGTCGACGTATAGAGCCCTCGGCTCTATACGTCGTTGCCCTTGATCGCGAAGTAGAGCGACGTGGCCAGGATCAGAACCTGGAACTCCATGCCCATTTCGCCGATCGAGTTCCAGCCGTTGGCCGCGTGCACCATGAAAATGGCGCCCACCATCGTGGCGGAAAACACCAGCCCCGCGAGCTGCGTGCCCCATTCGGCGCCGGTACCACCGTACAGAAGGAGCGCCGCGCCGCCGATTTCCATGACCCCGAGCGCCATGATCATCATGGCCGGCATACCCATCATCTCGGCCATAGCGGCCGAGTTGGCCAACTTGGGCCACCCGTGGTACGCGAAAGTCGCCGCCAGCGAGAAGCGCGGCAGCCAGTGGGCTAGAGGTGCCAGTCCCTTGAGTGCATCCATGTTCCCTCCGTGGTTGGTACACAAGTAGGAGGCAGGGGTTGCGGCAATCTAGCAGGGCATGGGGGCGCTGTCGCGGGAGAATGAAACTTCTGTCGACCACGACGCCCCCTCTGTCGTCATAATGGCGAGGGCCTTTTTGCCCACCGCCGCCGTATCGCCCCCCATCCGGAGAAGATCCTCGTGCGCAAGACTCTTTCCGCCCGCGTGCTGACACTGCTCTTGTTGGCCACCGTCACCATCGCCTGTGGTGGCGGTGAAGCCGCCGACACCACCCCCGTCTCGAACTGGGAGCACACGACCTCCACCGAAGGCAATGTCACCACCGTGAACAACACGGCCGGCTCCAAGTGGGGCGCTGACGCCCGCCTCGTCGAGGAGCTCTCGATCGGCCAGATGGAAGGTGCCGACGAGTATGCCTTCGGGATGATCAGCGGCATCTGGCCCACCGAAGACCGCGTGTACGTGTCTGACGCCCGCCTCGACGTCGCACGCGCCTACGACCTGGCAGGCAACTTCCTGTTCACGATCGGCGCGACCGGCCAGGGTCCCGGTGAATACGAGTCCGCTGTGGGGGTCATCGGCCTGCCCGATGGCCGCATCGCTGTCCACGACGGACAAAAGCTCATCATCTACGGCCACGACGGCGAGTACGAAGAGGCTTGGGGAAACGCCGAGAACAGCGGCTTCCGCATGATGGCCCCCGGGATGTTCGCGGTGTCCAGCAACGGCGACGTCTTCCTGCGCAAGGTGATCATGCCCGTGGGCGGATTCCGCGGCATGGGCTCCATGAAATTCGAGATGCGACAGGCACTGCCAGGCGATCTCGGCGAGGGCATCGCAACGCCGTCGTTCGACTATGAGCAGCCGACCCACCAGATCACGATGGGCGACAACGTGGCCATGATGCCGCTCCCGTTCGCGCCCCAGGTGCAGTCCGTCATGCTGCCCGACGGCGGTTTTGCCGCCGGCGTTCCCGCGGACTACTCATTCGAGATTCGGCGACCGGACGGCACGGTGACCGTCGTTCAGAAGTACTGGGAACCTGTGCCAGTGAACCCGGGTGAACTCGAGATGCAGATGAGCGGAATGCGCATCGTCATCAACGGCAGTTCGCCCGAGATCGATTGGTCCGGGGTGGATATTCCAACAACGAAACCCGCGTACTCGGGCATCGCGGCGGCGCGCGACGGACGTATCTTCGTGCAGCCCTCCAGCGAGATCACCGTCAACGACGAGTGCATGGACCCGAATCTCACCAACGACGACCTGAGCGGCATGGACTGCACCAGCGGCACGAGTTACGGCGACGTCTTCGACGGCGACGGATCGTTCCTGGGTCGGTTCGATGTCCCCGACGGTGCGAACTTCGGCTGGGGCTCCTACATCGATGGCGACGCTGTCTGGTTGAGCTTCGAGGACGATCTGGGCACCGTAATGGTGAAGCGCTACCGCCTGGTCGCGCCGCGCGACCCGTCTGACAGCTAGGCGCTCGCCGCGACGGCGAATCTAGTCCGCGAATAGTCGGTCGAGCCTGGCGGACCCCACGGGTCCGCCAGCTCGGGCGAGGACCAGGTAAACGAGCAGCGCCAAGCCTATAGCGGGGAATACCTGGTGAATGAGCGCCGCGATCGGCAGCAACGGCCATGCCAGTAGCACGAACAGGCCTGTTGCGAACGAGCCGAGCACGGCGGCACCGTTGCCGCCGCGCCAGAACAGCCCCAGCAACACGGCCGGCGCGAAGCACGCGGCATACATCGAACCGGACAGCACGGTAAGGCCGACGATGCCTCCCGGCGGTCGCATCGCGATAAGGGCGGTGATGAAGGCGAACAGCGCCACCCACATTCGCGTGCGTCTCAGCTCCTCCGCTTCGCTGCGACCGCCGCGGAGAACGGCCATGATGTCGCGTTCCGCAGTGGAGGCCATCACCAGGAGCACGCTATCGAGCGAAGACATCGCCGCCGCCACCATGGCAACGATCAGAAAGGCCGCGACACCCGGAGCGAACACACTCCCCTGCGTAAGCAACATCGGCACGATCTGATCCGTCTCGCTCACTCCCTCGGGGAAGATGTTGCGTGCGTACAGGCCCAACGGCACCAGCAGCGAGTAGACCAGCGCGAACGCGAGGGTCGACGTGATGGCGCCAGAGCGCACAGCGCCTTCACCGTCGAGCGCATAGAAGCGCGACAATTGCCGCGGTTCCGTCACCAGCTTCGCCGTGCCGGCAACCAGAACGCCGAACACGTAGACCAGCGGGAACGTGCCGTTCCAACGGAACAGATGCGCGGTGTCGGTGCTGGCACGCACGCTGGTAAGGCTCTGGAGACCGCCCGCCGCGCGCACGGTACCCGAGAACAGCAGGATCGCCGCAAGAACCATGACGACGCCCTGTACCGCATCGGTCTTGACGACAGAGATGAAACCGCCGGCCACCGTGTAGCCCACGACAACCACGAAGACGAGCACGATCGCCCCCTCGTACGGAATCTCGAGAAACGCCTCCACGAGGTTGCCGATCCCTTTGAACACCGCGGTCATGTAGAAGAAGCTGGCGAAGAGCGTGATCACCGCGGCCGCCACCCGCGCCGGCACGCTGGCGAAGCGGAAGCCGATGAAGTCGGCAACCGTCAGCGACCCCAGTTCAGCCGTGAATCGGCGCAGTCGCGGTGCCACGAAGACCCAGGCAACCACCGACATCACGACGGCCAACGGCGCCATCAGTAGCCAGGCGATGCCCCATTCGTACGATTGTCCGGCGAAGCCCACGAAGCTGTTGGTGCTCGAGTAGGTCGCGAAGAACGACAGCCCCAGTGCAACTCCTCCCATGGACCGGCCACCGACGTAGTAGTCGGCCACGCCGCGCGTCTCGCGGTTTCCGGCCCAGGCGTGATACGCGAGCAGCCCCGCGTATCCGAGGAGGAGAAGATGCACCGGCCAGTAGGTCTGCAGTGACTGCAGCAGCGTGCTCACGGGCGATCCTCGAACAGCGCGCGCAGGGTCGGCTTCATCACTTTGCCCATAGCGTTGCGCGGCAACTCATCGACGAACCGAACCTGCTTGGGCACCTTGTACGGAGCGAGTTGCTCACGCGCCCAGTCCCGTATCTCCTCAGCAGTCGTACCCTCGCCAGCGAGTTCAATGGCCGCGCAGACGCGCTCGCCCCAGTCACGATCATCGACACCTACAACCGCGATTTCCCGGACCGCGGGATGGCCGCGAAGGACCTCCTCGATCTCCAGAGCCGACACTTTGTAGCCGCCGGTCTTGATGATGTCGACGCTACGGCGACCCACGATGCGGTAGTAGCCGTCGTCCAAGACCCCTTCGTCCCCGGTGAGAAACCAGCCGTCACGGAAAGCGGCCGCGGTTTCTTCGTTTCGCCGCCAGTACTCCGCGAAGACCTGCGGCCCGCGAACGACAATCTGGCCTGCCGTGCCGGGGTCGCACTCGGCCCCGTCGGCGTCGACTACGCACAGCTCCACCCCGGGCAGAGGCTGACCCACGGCTCCGGCGCGGCGCTCGCCGTCGAGAGGGTTCGACAGGGCCATGCCAATCTCGGTCATGCCGTAGCGCTCCAGTAGCCGCTGGCCGGTGATCGAGGCCCAGCGCTCGAGCAGGTCGACCGGCAGCGCTGCTGAGCCCGAGACCATCAGCCGGAGTGACCGCGCACCCCGCGACCATTGTTCTTGGCGGTCCGGAGCGGCCTCCCAGGCCGCGACCAGTCGCCGGTAGACGGTGGGAACCGCCATGAATACGCTGATCTCTCCGCTAGCGAAACGCTCCCAGACGGCGACCGGGTCGAATGGTCCCAGGAACTCGCAGCAAGCACCGGAATAGAGCGCCGAGCCGAGCGCCACGTGCAGACCGTGAACATGGTGCAAGGGCAGCACGTGCAGAATCCGATCGTCGAGTCGCCAGCCCCAGGCGCCGCACACGGACGCCACCTGGGCGGCGACTTGAGCGTGCGTCGTCACGACCCCTTTCGGGTGGCCGGTAGTACCGCTCGTGTAGACCATCAATGCTGGTCGGTCATCTTCGATCGGCGGCAGGGCGGCGACCATCGGACGGACGAGCGCAGCGCTCGTATGCAGCGCCAGGTCGCGCGCCGCGGCGATGTCGGCCAAGCGCTCGGCATTCGCGGCGTCGGCGACCAGACAAACCGGCTCGGCGTCATCGATCAATTCCACCAGCTCGCGGGCCGGATGCGATAGCGCCAATGGGACCCCCACGCCACCGGCACGCCAGATGCCCCATAGTACGGCCACATGGTCGACTCCCGGGCCCACCAGATACGCGACGCGACTGCTTTGGAGATCGCGCACGTCACCCAGAAGCCTGCTGGCCACGTGGGCCGACGCGGCCAACAGGTCCGCATAGGTCGCGGCCGTTTCCGGGTCGGAGATCGCGAGGCGCTCCCGGTTGCTCTGTGCCCGCGCGACCAATTCAATCGACATTCATCAGCCGCCGCATGGTATCCGGATCCGGTGGCCGTAGCCTATTGGCCCCCAAGGGTGTAGATTGCTTTGACCTCGGAGGCTTGACCATGGTCGATACGATTATCCCCACTGCCGCAGACATCATGACGCGCCGACTGGTGACGTTGCGGCCCGATACAAGCGTGCTGCGTGCCATGCGCACGCTTCTCGAGAAGCGCGTTTCCGGCGCGCCCGTGCTCAATGCCGATGGCCAACTCTGCGGCATTGTGTCGGAGCTCGACTGCATGCGGATCCTGACTTCCGGCCAGTTCAGCCAGGAAAGCCACGACGAATGCGCACGCGTGAAGGACATCATGACGGCAGATGTCCAGACGATCGCTCCCGAGATCGATCTATTCGGCATCGCCCAGCGCTTCCTTGCGCAGAACATCCGGCGACTGCCGGTAGTCGAATATGGCCGGCTGGTGGGCGTGGTGTCGCGGCGCGATGTTCTGACGGGCGTCGAGACGATGCGCTCCGCAGCACGTCAACAGCCCGCCGCCAGGCGAGTGACCGGCCTGTATCTGTCGGCGAGCGACAGCACGACCGACGAACTCGACTCGCTGCTCGAGTAGCGCTGTGTCTTTTTTTGTCCCTCGGGTGAAACTCGAACGCATAGTTTGCGTCACATAGTATGTCTAGCAAGAACGGAGCCACTCCACCGGGTGGCCCGCAGGACTTGCCGGAGAGATGATGCGAATCGAACGTGAACTGATGCGAGGTGCGGGCCCCACCGCGGTGCTCGGACTGCTCGAGCAGCGAGAGATGTACGGCTACGAGTTAGTCATCGCGCTGCAAGAACGTACTGGGGGAGTACTGGCGATGGGCCAGTCCACCCTGTACCCGCTGCTGTACAACCTCGAGGCGAAGAAGATGATTCGTGGCAAGTGGCGTACGGCCGAGTCCGGCCGGCGGCGCAAGTACTACGAATTGACGGCAGTCGGCCGTAAGCGCCTCGAGACCCAGCGACAGCAGTGGCAAGAGCTGTTCGGAGCCATGGAAGGACTCGGTCTCGTGGAGCCCAAGCACGGAGACTGATATGTCGTCCGCCCCCGACAGCAAGAACTTCCCGGATGTCGAGCGTCTGCTCGCGAGCTCGCACCTGCCCGACCCGATCTGCGAACGCATCCGCACGCTGATTGGCGCCAGCGCGTTGCAACCCACGGAGCGTGTCGACGTGGCGCGCGAAATGGTCGCTCACTTCGAGGACGGCCTCAGCGCCGGCAGCGACGCGGGGGCTTTGCTGGAAGCGTTCGGCGACGACGCGAACGCTGCCACGATGATTCGCAACGCCAAGCGCAGCGCTCGCGTCACGGCGAACGACGATGGCCTCGTCGGCACTCTCGCCAACGTGCTCGGCGACATTCGCTACGCCATTCGCCGGCTGCGCCAGAGTCCAGGCTTCACCGCGACAGCTGTGCTGTCGCTGGCGATCGGTATCGGTGCCAACACCGCGGTCTTCAGCATCGTCAACGGCCTCCTCCTGCGTGATGTCGCAGCGGCACGTCCCGACGAGCTGGTCGAGATCTACATGTCGACGACGGGATTCCCATACAACGTCTTCAGCTACCCCGACTACGAAGACTTCGTGGAAGGCGCGGGGTCGGCCTTCAGCGCGATCTCTGGATCCATGATCGCGATCGGGATGCACGATACCGACGACGGCGTGGAGACCCTTCTTGCCGAGGGCGTCACCGGTTCGTACTTCCCGCTCCTCGAGATCCTGCCCGCGGCTGGGCGCCTGCTCGGACCTGACGACGACGTCGCCCTCGGGGCACATCCCGTTGTTGTGCTCAGCCATGCGTTCTGGCAGCGCTCCTTCGCTGGCGTCCCCGGAGTCATGGGCACGGAGGTCGTTCTCAGCGGCTTGCCCTACACCGTCGTAGGTGTCACGCCGGCTAGCTACACCGGCATGAATCGCGGCCTGAGCCCCGACATCTTCCTCTCCATCCAGATGCTCGACGCCCTCGAGGGTTCTGCCACCAGCAAGCTGGCCGGGCGACGCAACCATTCGCTGTTCGCGCGCGGCCGACTGCGTGAGGGCGTCAGTATCGAGCAGGCCGCAGACGTGGCCGAGGTCGTGGCCGTTCGGCTGCGCCAGGAGGCCTCTGAAACCTGGGACGACGGCGACGGGTTCCGTCTGAAGCCGACCAGCGAGGTCATCCTGTTCCCGATGTTCGACGGGCCCATCAAGATCGGGGCATGGCTACTGCTCGGCGTCGTCAGCCTGGTCCTGCTCATCGCTTGCGCCAACCTTGCCAGCTTCCTGCTTGCCCGCGCCGTTGACCGACGCAAGGAGGTCGCCGTGCGCCTGACCATGGGGGCCGGCCGCCGCGACCTGATCCGCCAGTTCCTGATCGAGTCGATGCTGCTGAGCCTGATCGGTGGCCTCACCGGGGTAACTCTTGCGGCGTGGAGCGTCGGCGCTTTGTCGACGATGGATCTGCCTTTCCCGATCCCGCTGCACTTCGATTTCGGTGTCGACCTCGATGTGCTGCTCTTCAGCGTGGTGGTGTCGCTAGCGGCTGGCCTGCTATTCGGTCTGGCACCGGCGATCCAGGCCACCAAGCTCGATCTCGTTTCGACCCTGCGTGACGAGAGCGCGGGGGCGGGCCGAGCGGGCCGCAGTCGGCTGCGCAACACGCTGGTCGTCGCGCAGGTTGCCACCTCCGTCGTCCTGCTCGTCGGCGCCGGACTGTTCCTCCGCAGTCTGCAGGCGGTCTACGCGTTCGATCCCGGCTTCGGCCAGCAGCCTGCAGCGCTGATGACCTTCGCGATACCGGGAGCGCGCCACGACAACGTCCAGATCAAACAGATTATCGACGAGTTCCGCATCGAGTCCGAGCGCCGTGCGGATGTCATCGCGTTTGGCTACGTGTCGAACATCCACCTTTCGCAGGCCAACACCACCACGACCGACATAGTCGCCGACGGCGTGCCGCCGCCCGACGGCCAATCGGGACATCGCGTCGACTATGCCGCCGCCAGTCCTGGGTTCTTCGAAGCTGCCGGTATCTCCATCGTGGAGGGTCGCAACTTCGACAGCGGCGATACGCCGGACGTCGCCGACGTGATGATCGTCAGCCAGGCGTTCGCCGATCGCTTCTGGCCTGGAGAATCCGCTGTCGGCCAGGTAGTCCGCTCATCTCGCTCCGGCGACGAGATGACCATCGTCGGCGTGGCATCGGATACGAAGGTACGTACGCTCGGTGAGGCGCCGCGCCCATTCGTGTACGCGGCGCTTGACCAGGTGGACACAGCCTTTCTGACCCTCGTCGCCGTTACCCGAGGGTCCCCGCAGGGCACCGCGAACGAACTCATGGCGGGGCTGCGAGCGAAGGTCCCCGAGGCGCTCATTTACTCGGCCGAGACCATGGACGATCATCTTGAGGTCGTGCGCTTTCCCTCGCGCGTCGCAGCGGTGATGTTCACCTTCTTCGCGGCAATCGCGCTGGTGCTGGCCACCATCGGCCTCTACGGCCTCGTGAGCTACACGCAGGCGCAGCGCACCCACGAGGTGGGCATCCGCATGTCGCTCGGAGCTGATGCTCGGTCGGTCGTGAGCCTGCTGATCCGCGGCGGCATGCGCCTCGTGTGGGTCGGGATCGGAGTTGGCGTCGTCCTCGCGTTCGGGGCCACGCGACTGTTGAGCGGGCTGCTCTTCGGTGTCGGGGCGACCGACATCGGAACGTTCGTCGGAGTCGTGGCGCTACTCGCGGGCGTCGCCCTCGTGGCAGCCTGGGTGCCGGCGCGCCGGGCGAGCCGCATCAACCCGGTGCAGGCGCTGCGCGCTGAATAGGACGCTGAGCCTCTAGCAGCCCGTGATGAAAGTCCGACGGACACCTCCGCGCTGTCCGTCGGGCCTCCGGCCGCACCTGGCAGGGGGCGGCCCGGCACGACCGTCATACAGGACGACACGCCTTACCCCCGTTGGCCACATGGCCTAGTCTGGGCACTTCGTCAGCTGCCACCCGCCGCATAGCCGGCACCCCGGGGACCCCATGAAGCGACTCTCCGCAACGCTTGTGCTCCTCGCACTGGTGGCCGCGACGACCTACGGAAGCTATGTGTGGGGCTGGTACCACGGACACGAGTACCAGTCGGTGGTGGCAGGCATGAGCGAGGCGACCGTTGCGCTATCAGCCGCGCGCTCGCTGCGACAATCCGATCCCGCGCTCGCTCTCGAACTGCTCGAGGCGGACATCACCTGGATGAGCGCTACGCTGACCGACGCGCGACTCGAGATTCCGGCCAGTGAACGCGCCAACCTGGAACTCGTATTGAAGCGTCTGCGCAGCTACCAGAACGACTACGCAACGACCGCTGGACGCTAGCGGCTCAGCCGGCCGGCGAGGCGCGTCTCAACCGACGAAGTGACGCTTCACCGCACGGCCGATGAAACGCGCTTTCTGGCTCAGCGAGAACCTTCCCAGGTTCGTTTTCACAATGCCCTTCGTGAAGGCGCTCTTGCGCGAGTAGTCGATGCGCACGTCCACGATGACCGGATGGCCCGCGGCCGCACGCGCGGTCGCGCGCTGTACGCAGTCCTCGACTTCGCTGTCTTCATGGATGCGGATGAAATCGGCACCGGTAGCACGCGCCACTCCCTCCAGATCGAACTCCCCGAGCACGGTGCAGGTCTTTCGATTGAGGGGGATCTGCTGAAACTGGGAAATCTGCGCCAACTCGCCATCGTTGAACACGTAGAACGCAACACCCACACCCAGGCTCGCCGCCGTGAGCACCTCCAGTCCGGTCATCAGGAACCCGCCGTCGCCTACGACGGCCGCAACGTCACTCTTCGGGTTCGCGAGTTTGGCGCCGATCGCCGCCGGTACGCAGTAGCCCATGCAGTTGAAGTCGGCGGGCGAAAGAAAGCGCCGCGCCTGATACACCGGAAATAGCTCGGCTGCCAGGAAAGTGTGGTTGCCGTCGTCAACGACGAGGAAACCGTCCCTCGGCAATACTCGACGCAACGCCGCGAAGAACACGCCGGGACCAACGCGATCCCCTTCGTGATCGGAAGTCCAGGAATCTGCCCACTTCTGTTTCGCGCTCGCGATGCGACCGCACAGCGCCTTCGAATCACGACGGCCGGGGAGCTTCCGCTCCAGCTCCTCGCGCAGTGCGCCCAGCGCTGCCGCGGCATCCGCCTCGATCGTCACTCGCGCTGGGTAGTTGGCGTTGAACACCTGCGGGTTGATGTCTATATGCACGAGATCGGCCGGCACATCCATGCCGTAGCTACCGGTCGCGAGCTCGGCAAAGCGCACACCGACGGCGAGGAGGCCATCGCACCCGGCAAACGCCTCGCGCGCCGCCGGGACTGCAGAGCGTCCGTATCCCATGCCCACGTGCAACGGATGGTCCGCCGGGAAGACGCTCAGCCCCTGCAGCGTCGTGGCCACCGGCGCGCCGAGCAACTCGGCGATGGCAACAGCGCTTTCGCCGGCATCGCGCGCGCCCCAGCCCAGGTAGATACCCGGATGGCGCGCTGTCGTGAGGAGTTCCGCCGCGGCGGCGATGTCGGCCGGCTCCGCGTCGGGTGCCTGCCAGCTAGGCGCATATGGCGCTGGCGCTTCGGCCTCGCCAGGGAACATCATCAGGTCGGCGGGGATCTCCACGAAGCTCGGGCCCGGCTCGCCGGAGGTGGCTTCTGCATACGCCCGGTAGAGCGTGGGGACGATGTCCTCATGCCGCTCCACCCGATACGCCGACTTCACGATCCCGTCCACCAATCGTAGCTGGTCGATGTCGTGGAGCTGGTAGGCCCGGTCAGTGTCTCTTCGGACACCTCCGGCAATCACCAGCATGGGGATGCCGTCGAGGAAGGCCTCGCCGATGCCGCTCATCGCGTGGGTGACCCCGGCGGCCGGTACGATCACCAGACAGCCGACGCTCGCCCCGGTGCGACTGACCGCGTCGGCCATGAAAGCGCCTCCGCCCTCATGCGTCACGAGAATCGGTGTGACCTTGTCGGACCGATCGAGCGCGTCATACAGCTCGGTGTTGTGCACACCGGGAATGCCGAACGTCCAGCGGATGCCCAGATTCTCGAGGGCCCGCACCGCCAAGTCAGCACCGGTCAACTGCATGAACTCGATGCTAGCAGGGTTCGTGCGCTAGCCGGTCTGGATCGCCGCCGCGGCCACGCGGGCAGTGAACACGCAGCCGCCGAGAAACGTCCCTTCGAGCGAACGCTTGCCGTGCACGCCACCGCCGCCAAAGCCCGCAGCCTCACCCACGGCGAACAGCCCCGCAATCGGTTCGCCTGAGGTGTCCAGCACTCGCGACCGCAGATCAGTCTGGATACCACCGAGACTCTTGCGGGTGGTGATCCGTTCGCGAATGGCGATGAGTGGCCGGCCGCGCTGGTCATCGATCGCTGCGAATTTGCACGTCCGGAGCCTGTCACCACGATAGCGACGAACCTGCGCGATTCGCCGCAGCTGGTCGTCGTTGTGGTAGCGCTGTGGCCGTCGAGTCATCTCGTCGTAGCGCCGGATCTCCTCGGCCAGCCAGGCGCCATCAACGTCGTCGGTGCCATCGAGTTCGTGCATCTTCGCTACTAGTTCCGATACCGATTCGGCCGCGACGAAGTCCGGACACTTCGCCAGCAACTCATCGACGAGTGCCTTGTTACCCCGCAGTAGCGTGAGCACAAAACGCAACCGTTGCCGATCACGCATCGCCGGATTGAACTCGGCACCCGAGATCGCCAGCTCCCGTCGCGCGATGCGGGCGTTGAGAACCTGCCAGGAATGTTGCTTGTCCTGGGCACAGATCGTCTGCGCCAGATGGCTCGTGTCGAAGCCGCCCACTAGCGGCGGTGACGCGAAGCGACTTCCCCGCCAGTTGACCCAGAGCGCCGATCGCGGCGGCACCAGCGAGAGGCCGTGGTGCTCGTGCTGCGGCTGCCAGTGGCGCACCCCGGCCGCGTAGAGCCAGACCCTGTCCAGATGAGTGAGGCTGGCGCCCCGTCGCGCCGCCGCCTCGTGCATCACGCCATCGGCGGCGGGCTGCGAGCCATTCAACAACTCGGTCGGGGCCCGACCGTAACCTTCGGGCCAGCGCTCGCGCACCTTCTTCAGATCGCCGCAGACCCCACCAGCCGCGACCACCACCGCATCACCTTCCGCCGAGAACTCACCGGTAGCGACGTTGATCCCTTCGGACCCTCCGCCCTCGCCCAACACCTCGCCAGCCACGCCGACGATCCGACCGGAGCGCTCGATCAACTCCAGCGCGCGGTGGCGCCCGAAGACCAACAACCGGTCCTTGTGTGGATGCACGGCGATGCGCTCGAGGAGGACCTCGATCAGACGCGCGCCTGTGCCCCACACCATATGAAAGCGCGGAACAGAATTGCCGGGCCGGTGCAGCCCCCGCTCGACCCAGTGCACGATGGGAAAGAACTTCACGCCGCAGCCACGCAGCCAGTCATAAACGACTTCGCGCGACGCGTTGACGTAGGCCTCTGCCCAGCTGCGCGGCCACTGTTCCGTGCCGTCGAGTTCGCCGTAGGCGAGCCAGTCGCGCAGGGCCAGGTCGGGGCTGTCGCGGATGCCCCCACGGCGTTGCTCCGGGCTGCCGACGATGAAGATGCCGCCGAAAGCCTGGCGCGCGAGTCCGCCGAGCCGGTTTCGAGGCCCGGCCTCGAGCAGGATCACACTCTGGCCCGCGTCCAGGAGTTCTATTGCCGTGACCAGGCCGGCAAGCCCGCCCCCCACCACAACCGTGTCGGCTCTGTAGGTAGCGCCCATGACACCTCGGTTTCGCGAGAGGTTCCGACCCTGCCGGCCGCCTGTGGCAGCAGTCCGCCCCACGATGGGGCAGCATGGGAATCGCGTCAACCCCTGAAACCTGTCCGCAGACCACAGCAGTCCCTCGCGCCATGACCGAACCCACCCCCGTTGACTCGCCGCCGGCCGCTGCCAGTGCCGGACAGCCGCCGCGCAACAAGTTCGTCGCCGCGGCCGCTCGCTGGGGCATGGTCATCATTCTCGTCGGCGCCGCCCTGAACCTGGCCATGGCGTGGCAATCGATCGGTTCGGGCGCAAGCCGCGCGCTCGACAACGTAGCGCCCGCATGGCTGGCCGTGGCGGCAGTGCTGGGCATCGCGCCGTGGTTCTTCAGCTCCGGGCGTATCTGGATGTGGGCCCGATTCCTGGATTGCCCGATCTCGTTCCGCGACGCCCTGCGAACGACTACCGCCACTGAGTTGACCTCGTCGATCAGCCCCAAGGCAATCGGCGGCGCACCTGCCAAGGTCGCCGTGATGATCGACTCCGGCGTGCGACCCGGCCGGGCCGCGTCGATCCTGCTTCTGGACAACCTCGCGGACGTCGTGTTCTTCGCGGCGATCGCCCCCGCCATCGCGTTCTTCACGGCCCGCTGGAAGGTACCGGAGGTCCAGGAGGTACTGCTGCGCGTTCTCGACAAGCTCGGTACCGTCGCACCGTGGTTGCTCGGCGCTATCGCACTGCTCGTTGTGGTCGCCCTCGTCTGGCGCCGCCGCGCCCCCACGAGAACGGATGGCGGCAGCAAGCTTCGTCAGGCGCTTACCCAGGTCCGCACCGACTTCCTGTCGGCGTACGCGCTCGTCGCGCGACGCGGCAAGCTGCACTCGCTCGCAGCCCTCGGTTTCACGACCGGCCTGTGGCTAACCCGCGCCTCGGTGGCCACCGCGGTGATCTACGGGCTCGGTCAGCAAGCCGACCCAATTCTCTTCTTCCTGCTGCAGTGGGTCGTGTTCGCGATGATGGTCTTCGTGCCGACCCCCGGCGCCGCCCTCGGCGCCGAGGCCTCGTTTGCCGCCATCTTCGACGGCTTCGTGGTGGAAGGACTACTGGGCGTACTCACGGCCGGCTGGAGGTTCTTCTCCTTCTACCTGCCGCTCCTGTTCGGCCTCGTTCTGATGCCGCTGCTGAGCCACAAACGCGACGAGGCCTAGCCGCGGGAGCGACGACGACGCCCTGAGTTGCGGCACGCAGGCAGCCCCGTCCGCACCCCGGTGCGCTGGTTCTGTGCCGATGCGGCCATTCGTCGACCGGTAGCGACAGGTCACCGAAAGGTGAACGACGCGCGCTACCGCCGCCGCGCCGCGAGGTGTTCTGATGAGCACTTTAGGCACGAACAGCATGGAGAATTCATCGATGGGCAGAGCGCCTTGGCACCGAGTAGTCGTGACACACATCGCCTCACAGCGGGCGGCGCGAACACCGCGGCAACGCCGAAGCAGGCGCTCCGCGATGTGCGCGGTTCTCGCGATCGGGTTGGCAGCATCGGCGCTAGCTGGTGCCCAACCAACGGCTCGGTCCTCGCAACAAACACGTACGGCAGAGTCGTATCGTCGTGCCCGTACCCAGCTCAAGGAGACCATTCAGGCCTTGGGTGGGCCGGCCGTTACATCGTTTCACGCGCTCGAGCTTCGCTACTCGGGCACGAGGTTCGCTCGCGGGCAGAGCGCCAGCCCCAACGGGCCCAGCCTCGAACAACCGGTGTCCGGGCGCTTCGTCTACGAGCAGAATGGCCGTCAGTACCATGAGAACTCAGCCGTAATTCTCGGGGGAACGGACCGGTCTCACAGGCGCGTCCTCGACGATAGCCAAGGTTGGCATCTGTGGGTTTCGCGAAAGACGCTGTCGGAGCTATCCCCGAACGACGTTGCGCTGTTGAAGCGCTCTCCCGCCGGCTGGATGGAGAGCACCCTACCGCACAGCCTGGTAGCGATGGCCCTCGCCAGGCCGGCGGCGCTGCGCTGGCTCGGAGAGGAGGAGCGGGCCGGATCCAGAGTTGCCCGGATCGGGTTCACTGATGCCGTCGGCACCAGCTTCACGCTGGTCATCGACGGCGCCACGGATCTGCCAACGGCGGTCGAGACGATGGCGTCCGACCTGTTGCTGGGCGACGCGATGCGCACCGTGCTCTACGACACGTACGAGTCTGTCGATGGGCTGCAGGTCCCACGTCGTCTCGAGTTCCGGATCAACGATCAGCCGCTGCAGCGGTGGAAGCTCGATGGCGTCAGGCTGCTGGACGCGGTCGACGACGCCGTCTTCGAGCGCCCCGCAGATGTCGTGCCGGTCGAGTACGCGCCCTCCTTCCGGCCACGACAACTCGCGCCCGGCGTCTGGGCGATGCGTCTCTATTCAGGGCCAGCGAATACCTACAACACACTCCTGGTGGACGTCGGCGATTCGCTGGTTGTCATCGAAGCGCCTCTGACTGGCCTGTTTCGCGGGATAGTGCAGCGAGTCGCATCGCAACTCGCTCCGGGCAAGCCCATCCGCCACGTCGTCACGACCCACCACCACCACGACCACTCCGGGGGCATACGTGCCTGGCTCGGCTCGGACACCACGATCCACACGGGGCCCCAGACGGCAGAGTTCATACGGCGCGTCGCAAGTGCTCAGCACACACTCACGCCGCAGGCTCCGGTAGCGCCGGAAAACGTGCGGCTGGATGTCGTCACCGACACGACCACGATCGGCGAAGGAGCCAACGCCGTTCGTCTCGTGCAGGTAGGACCTGCCCCGCACGTCGACGACATGCTCATCGCCTATTTACCAGGCGCCCGTCTCGTATTCGTGTCCGATCTATTCGCCGTTCCGGACGGCGGCTGGTACCCGGCGCCGAGCCCGTCGTTCGAGTTCTTCGCAGCGACTCTTGATCGGCTGGGCTGGGAGGTCGACACGTTCGTTTCGGGCCACGGACTCGTCGGCACACCCGCCGATCTGGAGGCAGCGTTGGCCGGACCCGGCCCGACCCGCACGCGATCATGGAGCGGCGCCACCGAGTCAACCGGCGGCGGCGATGGAGCGGCGACCGGGCGGCGATGAGTGGGGCCGACTCGCGAGGCTCTGCAATCCAGCTCGGAGCATCGAGCAGCTGGTCAAGGAGCCTCGGCCTCGATTGCGAACTCCACAACCCACAGCTGCCGTTCGCCCCCGACATCGTGCAGCGCGGTGGCCAAGAAACGACCGGCGCCAAGACCCGCCAGGCCCTGGGTATCGCCGCCGTTGGCCCAGCGTCCGTCCATGCAGGCCCGGCCTTCGGTCAGCGGCACGCCCGGGCCGAAGGTGCTGCCGCCGTCGGTCGAGACCGCGCCGAAGAGGCGGAAGCATCTCCCCGAGGGGTCTTCACGGCGATCGTTCCAGGTCACGGCTACGACGCCGTCGCTCACCGCGAGGCCAGGGTTGCTCAGATTGGCATCGAAACCGCCGTCATTGACGCGTTGCGGCTCCGACCAGGTCCGGCCGCCATCGACGGAGGTCGCCATGTAGATCTGGATGCGCTCCCCAACAGCCTCCGGCCAGACCAAGTACATGGCGCCGCTAGCAGAATCCAACGCCAGACGGCCGCCGCCGAGTCCCATCCGCGAAAGACCGCGACGAGCATTGCCGTAGGTGTGCATGGTGGCCATTTCAAACGGACCCTCATGCTCCCGAGCGTCATTGCTCAATCGCAGGAGCGAGAACCTGCCCGTGAGGCGCCCATCCCTCGGGCCCTCCCCGCCACCTCGCCGGATGAACCCGATGTAGGGCAGGAGCAGGTCGCCGCCCGACTCAACCATCAGGTCGGTAACCACGTGCAGAATCTGCTCACCGGGTGGCGGCAAGAACAACCGTGGCGACTGATACGAGACGCCGCCGTCATCGGAGTAGGACACTGCGATGACGTCACTCGCAATGCTCTCGAACACCGTGATTCCGATCTTCCCGGCGGTGTAGATACGGCCTTGATCGGCCCCGTCTCCCGTAACGACTCGCACAAACTGCCGGTCGTAACTGCCGCCGGGGACCGTCACACCCTCCCTCCAGTGGCGCCCCTCATCGTCGGAACGCCAGACCATCATTCCAGAGGCGAGTGTCGTGAAGAAGGCAGTGCCGTCGAGGCCAAAGGTGATCATGGGGTCACCGCTCGGAAAGATGTCAGATCCATCCGACTGTGCAGCACGGTCCCACGTGCGGCCTCCGTCATCGCTGGCGTAGATCACCGAGCCACGAGCCCCAGCCGTCATCGCGGTGACCAGCGCGCGGCGCGAGTCGGAAGGGTCGACCGCAAGCCAGGGCTCGAGCGGCCCGAGTCCAGCAGCGCCGTCGGCCACCCGAACCGCCTGGTTCGGGCGCGGAACCGACTGCTCGGCGTGCGCGGCGACTTCTGTCTTGGGCGCGGCGATGCCGGCAGAAGTCGCCGTCATCAAGCCGACCACCGCCAGCGTCCGTGTCACCGCGAGCGCGCCGGCTGTCTTGGAACGTCGCATCACGCGTCGCATCCTCTCGGGGAATATCTTCAAACGTCCATCTCAATGATCCTATTGTCTTTCGCGGCGGGACCTTGCAGCGAGCCTGTCCGTTCACCGAGCGCAAACGACAGGTCACCGAAAAACGACCCACTGATCCTGTCCCCTGCCGACCCCGAGGTGATTTGATGGCCGGCATGAGAAGGACGTTGTGGACAGTTCTCGGGATGGGGATCGCAGGCTTCACGCTGGTGGCATTCGCCAGACCAAGTGGACTCGCGACAGAAGCGTCCTCGGCCTGCGAGGCAATTCGTGGCCTGCAGGAGCTTCAGCGGCCGGGGAGTGTCCTCTTGCTCGGTGAGATGCACGGAACCGTCGAGAGTCCCCGATTCGTTCTGAATGTCGCGTGTCTCGCCGCGAGTGCTGACATACCTATCATCGTCGGCCTGGAGCTCGCCGTCGCCGATCAGCAACTGGTCGACTCTTTCCTCGAATCGTCGGGCTCGGAACAGGACCGGCAGGCGCTCATGGCAACCTCGCACTGGCAGCGTGACTACCAGGACGGTCGCAACAGCCAGGCGATGTTCGAGTTGATTGACGGGCTGCGCCAACTGCGAAGTGCCGGGAATCTTGTCGGCATTGTGTTCTTCGACTCGCAGCCCGGTGGCGGTCAGGCGCGCGAGCGGGCCATGGCCGAGCGGCTCGCTGGAGCCGTCCTCGGCGCACCTGAGGCCATGGTCGTCGTGTTGACTGGCAACATGCACAGTCGTATCGAGTTCGGCAACCGCTTCGACGCGAACTACGAACCCATGGGCTACCTGCTCGCCAAGAAGATCTCCGACCACGACCTGATGTCGCTGAACGTGTCCTACTCAGGCGGCCAGGCCTGGGTCTGTGCGCCCGAGTGCGGGGTCATCGATCTTGGCAGCCGCGGACCATCGGCCACACCGGTGAACGAGATCCAGCTAGGGTCGGCAGGCGGGCACCTGGGGACGTACGGAGTGGGACGGATCACCGCCTCGCCGCCAGCCCGCACGCACGCACGCGCCGGACTAGCGGCCGCCCGTCACAGAGAGTCGCTGCCCGCGCAGCACCCCCAGGAGGCAGCGCCTGCACTCTCTCTCTAGCGCCCCCCGGTGAGCACGACGATGTAGGCGTGCGGGCTACCTTCCTGCAGCACCCATGGCATGAACGGGTTGGTCCCGTCGGAGCCGATATCGGCGTTCGTCAGGCCCGGTGCATAGACCATGATGTGCGGTGGGTAGCTGATGACCTTGCTGCCGTTGAACACCTTGTTGCGGTCCGAGAGCATGTACGAGACGCCGGCTTTGGCCGGCGCCACGAATTCGCCGCTGTCGAAGCCCTCCTGAATGCGGTCGTTGATCTCGTCCTCACTCACGCCCGCGCTGCGCAGTCGGCCGCGTTCCATATACACGGGGAGGATGGTGCGCGTTCCTTCCTCATCGAGACAAGTTGGCTCGAAAGTACCGTTGGGGGCACGCGAGACGAGACACGACGCGCCGTTGGAGCCCTCGCGGGCAACGTCGTAGCCGGCGTCACCGACCACGTAGATCGTGGCGCCCGCTGCCATCGTCGGGGGGCCGGCGCTTTCGGCCAGAGCGACCTCCTCAGCACGCGTCTCGAATTCAATCGCCTGATGCGCTGACGCCACCGCTGGGAGCCACGCGAGGGCTGCCAGCACCATCACCTGCATCGCTGCTGAGCTACGAACGTTCATGATCTCTCCTGTCGGTTGTGGCAGAGCCGCGGGGTCGGGCCCTTCTCTTACTGCGTGACAGGCGCACCTCAAAGGGTTGCAGCGGACCGGCCAACCGCGACGATCGTGGTGTTTCAGCGGCTATTCAGTTTCTCCGCGTACGCCGCCTGGTCGGCCAGCGGCGGGACGCCGTACTCAGCGCGGATGGAGTCGGGCAGCCAATCAGCGTACTCGCCCATCGACCACGGGTCCTCGGGCTCGACGCGGATGTACTGCGTACCCAATCGCTGGGGCGCCTCCGTGCGGTGGAGATACCGATCGAGCGATGCTGCGCTCAGCCAGCGACCGCCATCGTGGCCCTTGAAACCGGCTACGGTCGCGAGGATGTGCGAGATCATGATGTCCTCGGAACCCTTGCCATGCTGTAGAACCATCGCCGCATGGTAGTAGTCGTCGGCCGCTTTGAGATCGCCGGCGCGGACAATCTCGAGAACGCGGTCGCGGCGTTCCTCGTCCCGCCGGGAGACTCCCTCCCATTGCTCCTCGGTGGGCGGCGTCTCCCACTTTCGGTCCGCCTGGTCGGCCTCGTACATTTGCCGCAACTCCATCGACACGGGAGAAGCTTCCGCCCTCGCGGGCTCCGGCTCTTGCTCCTGCCCATCCGCTAGAAGTACCGGCGCAAGTCCTGCGACTAGCAGCCCTGCGACCATAGCCCGTCGATTCCTCGTCATAGTCAATGCCTCGTTCCTAAGATGAGCTTTCTGAGATAACCCCGCCGTCTCCGCGGCGCGACGAAAAGAAGCGCGGAGTTGCCGATCCTCATTGACAACTCCGCGCCCCAAGAGCTCCCCGTGCTGCCTATCGCAGAGGAGCCAAAGCAGTTTCTGCGAGTCGCGACGAACGCCCCCGGGGCTAGGAAACCCCGGGGACAACGTCGCGTCGCAAGGTCACCGAAGTGACCTCACGGCACTCCTTAGCGGAGCACCGCGCGGAATCCGAAACGGATCGTGCGGCCCGACTGGACCTCACGGATCTTCTCGAACTGCGAGGACGTGATCGACGAGTGCTGCGCCAGGATCGTGTCCTGGTTGAGCACGTTGAATGCATCCACGATCAAGTGGATGCGGCCCTGATCGGACAGATCGAACGTCTTCTCAGCACGCAGATCGAGCGTCCAGAACGTCGGCAGGCGCTCGGAACCGAAGGTGTCCCGGATCGCGTTGACCGAACCTGCGCCAAAGGCGCGCTCGCCCGAGCTGATGAACGTGAACGGAGCAATGATGTTGCCCTCACGCACCTGGAAGAAACCGGACACGTTGAACCCTGCGGGCAGCGCGTACATGCCGGATACCTTCAGGAACCAACGGCTAGCTCCCCACCATGCCTGGGTGCGCGAACCCGCCGCAGCGATCTCGTTGTTCGTCACAGCGACGTTGGTCGGATCACGGTATCCGGTGGACTCGCTGAACTGATTCGTGGGACTGGCCCAAGTGAACGACGCGTTGCCCAGCCACTTGTTGGCGAAGCGCTTGTTCAGGAACAGCTCGACACCCTTGTACTGGGTATTGAACCCAACACGCTGTTGGTAGTGGTTGGCGATGGAACGCGGGCCTACGGGCTCGTAGAACGGCACGCCGTCCGAGTTGGTGGTCAGAGTCCAGAACGCGTCGTTCTGTTCCCCGTCGCGGATGTTCCAGGTGAAGTTGCTGTTCTTCTTGTAGATGAAGTTGCCGCCGACCGCAAAGGAGCGGTTGATCTCACGCTCGATACCGACGATCAGCTCGTTGGTCCAGGGCGCGGAGGTGTCATCTACGATGTTCGGCGAGGCTGCCGTCGGGTTAGCCGGATCCCAGCCACCACTGGTCCACAGCAGATCGCCCAACTCGTCCGGCTCGGCCTGGCCGTTGCCGTTCAAGTCGGTCCAGGCGAAGTCCATCTCACGACCACTCGTGATGTTGGTGCGATGGAATTCACTAGCGCCCATCTGCGAGTAGTAGCGTGCGGCATTCAACCGCAGGATCGTCTTGGAGTCGCCCGTCAGGTCGTAGGTGATACCGAGGCGCGGGGAAAGGGAGTTCCACGTGCCCTTCTCGGCGCCAGCAAACGAGTTCGCCGGGAACAGACCCGGAGCCAACGAGTGAGCACCGACCTCACTCGCGAGCGACTGCGACGACTGGTTGTCGTAACGCAGACCAGCGTTGACCGTCAGGCGGCCAGCGCTGATCGTGTCGCCAGCGTAGAAGCTGTTCCGCGTTCCTTCGTAGTTATCGATGGAATCGGAAATCAGCCATGCTTCTGCGGGAGCACCTTCAACGAAGGCAGCGACCGCGCCACCCGCCGGACCCCAGATGGAGGCGACCCCGGCTTTTCGGTAGCTGTATCCGTACTTGATCTCGTGATCAACGTTGGCGCCAGCAATGTAGCTGTTACCGTCGAGACGGATGTTCTTGAGCGGACGATCCGTGTCGTAGAAGAAGTAGCTGTTGCCCCACTCGCCCGTCGACAGGTCGTAGGAGGGCTGGATGTTGCGGCCACCCTGCGGCTCCAGGAAGAACCCCAGACCGGTGTTGTTGTACGCGGCCTCGACATAGTTGTTGTCGTTGATCGTGTACTGGGCCTTGACCGTGTGCGTCGGCGTCGGGCCACCCTGATTGAAGGTGGTGTCGGGCGGACGCGTTGCCGAAGCACCGCGACCCTGCTTGGTCTTGTTGGCCGACACATACGTGTAGTTCAGGACGAAAGCGTCACCCAGGTGAAGGTTGCCCTTACCGTGGATGTTCTTCAGCTGCGTGTTGTCAGGCGAGACGCCGACAAACTGCTTGATGTCCTGCTTACCGTAGGCACCCCAGACGAAGAACCGATCGCGAACGACCGGGCCGCCGAGCTCGCCGCCCCAGTCCTTGATGTTGTCGACCGCGTTGCCGATGTAACCCGGGAACAGCTGATCTTCGGTGAAGTTGCCGGTCAGGTTGCCGTCGCGATCCCCAACCGTGTTGGACTGGAGGCTGCCGTCGGTGATGTAGAAACGGGCCGAACCGCGCCAGTTGTTGCCACCGCGCTTGGTCACGAAGTTGATGCGCACGCCGCCCGTAGCGATCGAAGGATCGTTACCCCCAGTGGCAATCGAAATCTCCTCGAAAGCATCGAAGTCATAGTACTGGGGCGAAGCGCCGAGCGCCGCAACGTCTGTGATCTCGGCGCCGTCGTAGGTCCAGATGGCGTCGGATTGGTTGGACCCGTTGGCCGTGAAGCCGGACTGCTGTCCGCCTTCCGAACCACCCGTGTTAACCCGATCCACCTGCAGCCCAGCGGTGTGCTCCAGCAGGACCCACGGATCGCGGGCTGAAGGAATCGACTGCATGTACTCCTCGGTCATGTTGGTGCCGAGGCTGGTGCTCTTGACGTCAACGATGGGGCTGGAACCCGTAACCGTAACGGTCTCTTCAACCGTCGACAGTTGCATCGCCACGTTGATCTGCGTGTTGCCACCAACGCGGACAGGCAGGCCTTCCTGGATGATCGTCTTGAACCCGTCAAGACCGAAGGTCACCGAGTAATCACTCGAGGGAGGCAGCACCGGGAAACGGTACACACCGTTTGCCTGGGTGTAGATGGTCGACGACGGAACCTGGTTGCCCGCAATCGTGACCGCTACGCCCGGCAGCGGGGCACCATCCGGGTCCGTAACGGTACCCGTAATCGAGCCAGTTTCCTGCGCCCAAACCGGGGCGGCAACAAACATGACCATAATCAGGCTCGCGACTAGCGAGCTCTTGAGGAATCGCATTTGCCCTCCTTGGCATTTGCATCAGAGGCAGTCGTTCTCAGTCGCTCGGTAGCGGCCTCGTCGATGCCGAGCACCTGCGGCGATCACGCCGAGGCACTTGGTTAGAGAGCAAGAGGCGTGCCAACGACCGGCTCTCCAGGCGCCTCTCGATGCATCCCAGAGATCGTCGCAGCGCCATAACTAGATCAAACACAAGAACTTACGGAGACTCGATTGACCTGGACCGAGGCTGTCAATCGATCTCATCAAGTTGTCAACTTGTTGGCTGGAGAGGCCGCTCTTCCGAGCAGGTTCGACGACGCGCTCGATTCATCTCTTTGAACGACTGGATCCAACAACCCGGCCGCGCTGCGCTGCGCTCGACATTTCCGGGCAGCCGCATCTTGAAGCGAAGCGAGCGAGGAACCCTACGCTCTCGATCTGACGCATCGCCGTCACCACCTGTGGGCAAGACGCACTCCTGCGAAGTCGGGTGACGACGTCAGAGCTTCGACGAACTCAGAATCAACCCGGTGACGCCGAACGGGTCGAGGGTCGGGCGCGCGCCAGACTAAGCTGCGTCGTTCTCGGTCGTCCGGTGCATTTCCGCGCCAACCTGCCGGACCGCCGCCCCGAGGTCATCTTCGCTGAGTCCCCTCTTGTCCATCCAAAAGCTGAGCTTGTCGGCCAAGATCGCACGCCTCAGATGCCGGGGGTTGCAGCCAAGACGCAGCAGCTTCTGCTCGCGCTCCTCCGACGGATGCGATCGGCAGGTGAGGTACTCCGAAAGAGAGTGATCTGGAATCTCCAGCCACTCCGCGATCTCGTATTGACGCCAGCCGCGACTCATCCTCGCCCGGAATACCAAGGGCCGCAGGTAACACGCCAGAAACCCGAAACGGTACCTGTGCGCGGGGGACAACTCGTGCCCCTTGCTCACGACGACGCCCCCACAGTAGAGGTCGCCCTGACGCGAACATGATCCGTGTTTGTGACGTGGGCAAGCAGGAGCGCGGTAACGCGCGCTGCGTTGCGTTCCATGAGCCAGTGTCCGGCGCCCTCGATGACTTCAAACTGGTATGGACCTTCGACGAACTCACTCGTTCCCTCGGCCGCGCCTCTACCGAACGCGCTGTCGGCCGTTCCCCAGACGTAGAGCGTGGGCGCGGTGACCGTCAGCGGGGGCGGCGAACTCGCCGGGCTGCCCGCAGTGGAGCGAAGTGCCGACGCGCGATACCAGTTGAGAGCCGCTCCGATCGCCTCGGGTGTACCCAGTGCAGCCAGGTACTGATCGACCGCGTCGTCGTCGAGTCCAGCCAGGATGCCGCGTAGGAATGTCGCTTCGTCGGCAAGGAATCGGTCTTCAGCGTCGTCGGCACTGAACACGGCGAAGTAGGCAGAGCGGTCCGCCTGGTCGTCGTCTTCGTCGGCGAGCGCACGGCCGAACGAACTGACGTGCGGTGTCGACAGTGCCGTCAGTGTCCGCACTCGATCCGGGACTCGCGCCGCGAAGACCCAGGCCACGGCCGCGCCCCAGTCATGACCGACCAGATGGAAGGTCTCGAAATCGAGGGCGTTGGCGATCCCGATGACATCGCCGACCAGATGGGTCATCGAGTAGTCGCTCACTCCCGTGGGACGGGCACCGGGCGAATAGCCGCGCTGGTCGGGAGCGATTGCCCGGAACCCCGCCTCGCCAAGCGCGACCAGTTGATGGCGAAAAGCGTAAGACGTTTCAGGGAAGCCGTGCAGGAGAATCACAGGCTCGCCGTCTGCTGGCCCCGAAGCGAGGGCGTCGAAGGTCATCTCTCCGACTCGGATCGTCAGCGACTCGAGGGCGGGCGGCGGGATCGCGCCCTCGGCGGTAGCCGCCTGTGCGTCTCCGAGCTGCAGTCGGCGCACAACGATCGAGGTTTGCTCTTCCCCGCGCCAGACACCGGCAAGGTTGTTGAACCATAGTGCGGACCCGTCGGGACTCGCGGCGATTCCGTTCGGATGCGAAAGTGTCGCCGTTCTCGCCGGACCATCGGCGAAGCCGCGCTCGCCGGTGCCCGCGAGACGACTCATCGCACCGTCGAGTGACACGCGGTAGATATCGTTGGCGTGAAATCTGGTCACGAAGAGATCACCGCGTGCGAAAGCAATGTGGGCGTTGCCGCCGAGGTCATTCCCTCCCGGCGAGGTCGGCTGCGAACTGTCCCGGCCCGGTAGCGTCGCCAGAATCGTGGCGTTCCCCGAGTCGCTCACCCGCACGACGTGATCGTTCCTGTAGTTGACGACGTAGAGATTGCCGTCATCGCCGATGGTGATTCCGTTGGGACAGGCGAACAGATCGCCCGAGGCAAGAGCGCTGACCGTGCCGTCGGTGTCCACCCTGCTAATCGTGTTGTTGCCGCAGTTGCAGACGAAGATCGCGCCGGTGCCGTCGACAACGAGGCCAACTGGGGCTACCAGTCCAGTGTCCACGACGGTCGTTACCTCGCCTGTCCGCGCGACTCTACTGATGGTGTGATTGAAGAAATTCGACTGCAATACATCGCCGCGTCGGTCGATGGCGATGCCGGACGAGCCATAGAGCGCTCGCGTCAGGGTCGTGACCTCGCCATCGGGACCGATCCTCCAGAGCGCGTCGTGGAAGTTCGAGACGTAGACGAAACCAAGCCGATCGACCGCGAGGCCGCCGATCCGGCCCCAGCTCTCGAGTTCCTCAGACAGCGGGAGCGGCTCGACCTGGGCCGCGACGTCAGGTGCACTCTGTGCGGGGATCCCGGCCGACGCCAGCGAGGACAGAAGCGGCACCAGGGCCGCGAACGAAAGAAAGACTGTGTGCCACCTCATGTGGCCATCAAAGCACCCGCGCTACGGTCCGGGGTAGGGATCCGCCGCTGGTTTTCGGTGACCTGTCGCCGAAGCCCGGTGAACGGTCGCGTCGGAGCGAAGCAGTCCCGGCAGCGGGCGTGAGCCTGTCGTAACCTCTTCTGATGCCCAACTCATCACGTCGAGAACACAGCCTCCCGCAGCGCGAGTTCAGCGCCATGGTCTTGGCCCGGGTAGTGCTGGCCTGGCTGCCCCTCGCCGGTTTGTGGACGCTGATCATTTTGTCTGTGGAAGGGGCCACTCTCGTTTCCGCGGCGCGGTTCGGCTTCATCTCGATAGGGACCGCGGCGATCCTGAGCTACGGCGTCTGGCACTTGACCGGCCGCTACGAGTGGCCCGATCACGTGAGCGCGGGTTTCTATCTCGCCCATGCCGGGTTCGCAGCGTTGTTCGCCGTCTCCTGGATGGTGATCGGCATGACCGCGAACTCGCTGGTCACTGGTCTGCCGATCTTCCGGTGGCACCTCAGTGTGTCGTTCACGTTCTGGCGATTCCTCATGGGGCTGTTTCTGTACGGCCTGATCGCGGGCGTGTCCTACTCGATGCGCACCCGCGTGCAGCTACGTCAGCAGGAGACGGCAACGCTCGAGGCTCAGGCGCTAGCCGCCGAGGCCAAGCTGGAGTCGCTACGCGCCCAGCTCAATCCCCACTTCCTGTTCAATGCGCTGCACTCCGTATCGGAACTGATGCACACGGATGTTGCTGGCGCCGAACGATCGATCGAAGATCTCGCGGGACTTCTGCGCTACAGCCTCGGGGCCGACAGCGAGGACATCGTGAGCCTGGCACAGGAGTGGGAATTCGTAGAGGGGTACCTATCACTCGAACGGTTGCGACTTGGTCAACGGCTCCGCTTCGAGAGTCATCTCGACCAGGAGGCGCTCGCCGCTCGAATCCCGAGCTTCACGGTGCAGGTGCTAGTGGAGAACTCCATCCGTCATGCCATCGCGCCGCGGCCCGAAGGCGGGCGTATCCGAGTCAGCGCGAAGATCGAGGATGAGGTCCTGCAGATCGAAGTCGAGGACGACGGTCCTGGGTTCGAAGCCCGGGCGGACTCACCTACACCATCATCGAGCGACGGAGACTCGGGCCGAGGCCTGCCGTTGCTGCGGCAACGACTTGATGCCATTTACGCGCTCGCCGGGGATCTTGATATCGACTCACAGCCGGGACGCGGCACGACGGCCACAGTGCGCGTGCCGCAGCCACGCCATCGCCGGGACCACCGGTCCACATGAAGATCCGAAGCCTGATCGCCGAGGACGAGCCCCTGGCGCGGCGCAAGCTCCGCCGACTTCTCGACGAGTTCGAGGAAGTCGAGGTCATCGGAGAGTGCGGCGACGGGCTCGACGCGGTGCGGGCCATCGATCAACTCGAACCGCAAATCGTATTCCTGGATATTCAGTTGCCCGGCCTGACGGGGCTGCAGGTCCTGGAGAGGATCGCCCACCGCCCACACGTGATCTTCACGACCGCGTACGACCGCTATGCCGTCACCGCGTTCGAGATCCACGCGACCGACTACCTGGTCAAGCCCTTCGGCAAGGAGCGTCTGGCCGTAGCCATCGAACGTGCCCGGGACGCGCTGCGAAGTGGACTGCGACCCGGCACCTACGACCGCGTCCCCGAGACGCTCGTGTCCGATGTCCCCCTGACGCGGCTGTTCGTGCGCACACGAAACAAGGTCATTCCCGTGGCCGCGACCTCGATCGAACACCTCGAAGGAGAAGGCGACTACGTCCGGCTTCACGCTCACGGCGACGAGCACCTGATCCACGTTCGCCTGAAGGACCTCGAGGCTCGCCTCGACCCCAGGCACTTCCTGAGAGTGCACAAGTCCCACATCATCAACCTGGACTTTCTGGACGCGCTAACGCCCCACGAAGGTAGTCGCTACCTCATTACCCTGCGCAGTGGACGCGAAGTCTTGGCCAGCCGCAGCCGCTCCAAGGAGCTGCGCAAGCAGATCGTCTAGGGGTCTGCACAGGACCCGCGAGTCCGGGGTGGCCGTCGGTGGCGTCTGCCAGTGGACCCGATCCCCGGCTCGGATGGCATTCGCGAGAGTCGGCCACTGACGATCAGCCGCCGGAATGAGTTCGCGCTCGAGACGACGAAACCGCTCTGTGATCGCCGGGTTCCAGTTCAGATAGAGCTTGCCGTCAATGATCGACCAACTATCCTGGGGCCGCGACTGAGCACCGTAGCCCTCGCCTCCGTGGCCGGAAGCACCGTAGGCGCACCAGCCTCCGTACTGGGGCGCGAAGCTCTCAGGGTCGGCGATGAACGACTCTCTATGCTCTCGGGATACGAACAGCCATGTGGCACCGCGCCATACCGTGGAAAGGCCCCCGCGGCCGACTGTCGCTTCCCCTAATGCGAAGTACGCGACCGGGTCGTAGCCGCCCAACGCGTAGCCATTTTCGAGCACCATGACCTCGGTAGGAGCGAGAGCAGGCTGCCAGTCTTCTCCCTTGACGTACTCCTGCGAACCCATCGCCGACGAAGTCGCGGTCGCCAGCTTACGAAACTTCAGAAGCATGCGATCGAGCTTGTAGCGGTTCGGAAACCGCGAGTCCGAGTAGTCGTCGGTGGCATCTGACAGCATTTCCGACCTGGCCACGAGTTCGAAACCGGCTTGAACGATCTCCCCGATCAGGAATTCCTCGTTGATCCGGTGCGTCTTCTCATCGGCTCCCGCCGAGGGCGTGCGGACATCGACCACACCCAGGATCCCGCCTGGTTTGAGGGCACGAAGAAAGCCGGCGTACTCGTCAGCGGGCTCGTCCTCGAGAAAGACGTAGAGATCGTGCAGGTTCCTGATGGTCACGATGACGTCTACGCTCGCGGGCTCCAGGTCGTCAACACGGGGGACGATGCGCACGTTTTCCAACCGAGCAGTCGCGATCCTCTCCTCGAGTTGCTCGGCAAAATAGTCCGTCCGAGTGGCCAACACGAGCCCGGACGAACCTAGCAGGCGAGAAAGGACCTGCGTGTTGTATCCGCCGAAGGGGAAGTAGTCCACGACCGTCATGCCAGCGCCGACTCCGAACCAGTCGAGAACCTCGAGCGGCATACTGCCAGGATCCCTGGCTCGATCACTCTCCGATCGGGTCGGATCGGACAGGATGCTCTCGGCGGTCTGCCAAGCGGGTCCAGCGAAGACGTTCGCTACGCTGAACGTCAGCGCACTACAGACCATCATCACCAGCAGGAATCTCGGCTCGCGTCCGCTTCGCATCTGCTCCCCTTCTGTGGATCCGGCGATCAGGAATCTCGGCCGGGCGCCCGTTCGGGCAGTTCCTGCCGCTCGCGCTTCTCGATGCCACCCAGCCAGAAGCCGATCCAAGGCCGACCCCAGTCGGGCCACAGCGGATTGTCGGACGGGTAGGCGTCGAACTTGCCGAGCGCCTGGGTCAGCATGATCCGCCCCTCGTCCATCCGCCTCGCCCTGATCAGGTCGAACCCTCGTTGCATCCACACTCGCGGGTTGTCCGGGTTCAGTTGTTCGGCGGCGAGACGGTCCGGCCCTGCGAGGGCCAGCAGCCGCGTGCGCTCGGTGGCGTCCTGTTGCACGTAAGCGCGGTTCGAGTGGATCAGCGCTTGCATCATATGGAACTCTGCTCGCTCATCGTCCGAGGGTGTCGCCAGGCGTGACCCTGCGAGATCAAGGAGCTCCTGCGCGAGATCCATGTTGGCCAACGCCCCGGGGATATCGTCAGCCTGCAACTGGGTGCGTGCGTGCGAGGCCCAGAATGGAGCTTCCCACCCGGCCGGATACTCGGACGCGATGTCCTCGAACCGCAGTGCAATCCGCTCCTGCACCTCGGTGCCGGAGGCAAGGTTGGCGTTCCAATCCGCGATCGCGGCCAGCAGGACGGCCGAGTAGTCAGCGCTCGGGGCCAGCGGCGACAGCGCGCTGGATCCGTGCGGCACAACGGCGGCGAGAGTGGCAATCAGGAACCAGGCAAGTCTCATGGCATGCGCCTCCAAATAACGTGGCAGCATCGGGCACCACGAAAGACAGTTCAACAGGTGGGGGGGGAGCAGCATGAGCGTCCACTTCGAGAACCCATCAAAACATCCGCACTACCCCGCAGCGTAGAGATCCCTCGCCGCTTTCGGCGAACCGTCGCCAGGAGCCGGTGAAACGCCGCGCGGCGGGCGAGAACGGGCCCCTCCGCGCCCCGCGATCTCTCCGTACGGCTATGTGGGCTCGATGCGACGGACCTCGACCCGCCCCCCGTGGCGCGCGTGCGGGCTCGCCGCGGCCACCGCTTGCGCCGACGCCTCGCTCGCGGCCAGCACGATGAAGAACCCCGTGACGCGCTCAGTCGGCAGCGGACCCGAGGGGGCCGGCGCGCCGACTACATCGCCACCGTCGGCCAGTTTTTCCCCGGCCTCTAGCAGGCCGCGCGCGGCAAGGCCACCTGCCCATTCCGCGTACTCCCTCATTCGCTCCACCTCCACAGCAGGCTCAAGGAACGAGCCCGCCGGCTCCAGCAGTAGTAGCAAGTAGCGATCGCTGCCTTCCGACGCTGCCTCGCTGGGCGCAGTCGCGACAGGCTCGGCATCGAGGAGATAGCGTTGAGTACCAACCCCGGCGACAAACAGCAGCGTGGCAGCCGCCACCAATCCCAGAGAGCGAACGGTCGTCCGGCGGACCGGTGCGATCAGCCCCTCAGCACGTAATGCCTCGGTAACCCGTGCCTCGAGCCCGGCCGGCGGCTGATCGCGGCCGAGTCCGTGCAACGCATGGCGCTCCTGCGCCGACAGTTCCTCAACCATGTTGCTTATCTCCTTGTCCGAGCCCTTGCCGTAGCTGGCGACGCGCGCGGTGCAGTTGGCTCTTGGACGTGCCCGGGCTAATCCCGAGCAATGTTCCGATCTCTTCGTGCGTGTGGCCCTCCACGTCGTGCAACAGCAGCACCTCGCGATATCCCTCCGCCAGGTTCAACACGGCCTGGCGCAGTTGCGCGCTGCCCACCGGGTCCAGCCCTGCGGCCGGACTACCGTCGAAAGGCGGGTCTGCAGTCAGATCGGGCACCGCCGTGAGCCTGACCCCGCGGCGATAGTGTTCGCGGCACAGATTCAGCGCGATTCCCGTAAGCCACGTGCGCAATGAGGACTGCCAGCGGAACGCGGCCAGCCCGCGTGCGGCGCGCAGCCACGTTTCCTGGATGATGTCCTCGGCCCCGTCCACCCCGACCCGCAGCACCGCGAAGCGGTAGAGCGCCGGTGTGTACGCGCGGTAAAGCTCTCTGAAGCTGGCCTCATCTCGCGCGATGAGGTACGCGTTCACCAGCGTCCGATCCGCGGCCCCGGCGCTCAGCGCAGCCTCCTGTAGTGAATCTCTTCCATCCAATCTTCCTTGCCGTCTTGGTACCAGCTCCACTTCGAGGTGAATTCATTCCCGTCCACGAAGCGGTACTCCGACGAGTCCATATGACCAACGTCACGCGACACCATGTTGCCCCCGCGCTGGAACGCGAACCGAAGAGCTGTGGCGTCCGCGTTGATCTCCGTTGCCATCAGGTGGGGCTGGTTACGTGCCTCGCAATAGTGCGTCAGTACCAGCTTGTCGCCGTCGAGCGAGAACAGGGTAACCATGGTGTTCTCCGGCGCATCCTCGAACACCGTTCTCGACATGACGACCGACCCTCGGGCGAGCACTTCGAACGTCATGTCCTCGGTTGACCAGCCCTTCGTGCTTTCGGCGCTCCAGGTGCCTGCGAGCGACTTGAAGCGCTCGAAAGCGACCTCGGCAGCGCTTGGTGATTGCGCCTGGGCGACAGCCCCGGCCTGAACCCCGAGCACTAGGGCCAATACCGAGAAGCGGACTACATGTGACCGGAGCTGGCCGGGTCCGAGTTTCATAGGGACTCCATGGTGGATCGAGTGTGTGGGTAGCCCGGCTCGATGGCTCGCGCGCCGCACACGGGTTGTCTGGTGTTCTACTCGTTGGTGGCCTGAGGTGGGCAAAAGGTTGCATCGTGTTGAAGCTCGGCAGCTGTTGCGGTAGATCTTCCTCTCCTGCCGCCCACCCTATCCCGGCCCGACTCGTGCCTCGGAGGTCCTGATGCGACTGTTTGTCTCGCGCCACCCGATCACCGCAGTCCTTCTCGCGGGGTTCGTCGCCCTTACTTCCGTTGCCCTCGCCCCGAGCGCTGCGACCGCGCAGGACGACCCCAACCAGACCATCGAGCCGGCCCATCTCGCTGAGCTCAGCTATCGCATGGTCGGCCCCTATCGCGGCGGACGCGCCACTGCGCTGAACGGCGTTGCCGACGAGCCGCACACGTTCTACATGGGCTCGACTGGCGGCGGCGTCTGGCGCACCGAGGATGCCGGCGCAACCTGGAACAACCTCACCGATGGTCAGATCGCTGCCGGCGGCATCGGCGCGATCGGCGTCGCTCCATCTGACGCCAACGTGCTCTACGTCGGCACGGGCTCGGCGTGTCTACGAGGCAACGTGTCGCCTGGAATCGGCGCTTACAAATCGACCGACGCCGGCGCCACCTGGAACTTCATGGGACTTCCCAACGCCGGTCAGATCGGCAAGATTCTCGTGCACCCGAACGACCCCGACACGCTCTGGGTGGCGGCGCTGGGCAACGCCTTCGGCGCGAACGAAGAGCGCGGCGTGTTCAAGTCGACGGACGGCGGCAACACATGGAACAAGGTGCTCTATCTCGACGAGCGTACCGGTGTGGTGGACCTGTCGATGCACCCCACCAATCCGCGGGTGCTGTACGCCGGCGCCTGGGGCGGCGAGCGCAAGCCCTGGTCGCTGCTTTCGGGCAGCACGCTCGGCGGTGTCTACAAGAGCACCGACGGCGGCGAGACCTGGAACAAGCTCGAGAACGGACTCCCCGAAGGCATGGTTGGCAAGACGGCGATCCAGGTGTCCCCCGCCAATCCCGACCGGGTCTGGGCGCTGTTCGAGCACGAGAAGGGAGGCCTGTACCGCTCCGACGATGCCGGGGCCAGCTGGCGACTGATCAACGACGACCATTCGCTGTGGGAGCGACCCTGGTACTACATGCACATCACGCCGGATCCGCAGGACGAGAACACAGTCTGGATTGCCAACGTGCTGCTGCAGAAGTCGATCGACGGCGGTAAGAGTTTCCTGCCTCTGGCACAGGTACACCCCGACAACCACGGCGTCTGGATCAACCCGAACGACTCGAATCTCCTGCTCAACGTCAACGATGGCGGTGGCGCCGTGAGTCTCAGCGGCGGCAACAGCTGGTCGACGCTGCGCAATCAGCCGACCGCGGAGATCTACCGCGTTGCCGTGGACAACCAGTTCCCGTACCGGCTGTACGGTTCGCAGCAGGACAACACGACGATCTCGGTGCCAAGCCGGCTACCGTCGGGGATGGTCTCCGACTTCGAGGACGAGTTTCAGTTTGGCGGCTGCGAGAGTGGCCACATGGCGGTCGATCCGCGCGACCCGAACATCATCTACGCCGGCTGCTACGGCGGCACGATCACGCGCTTCGACCGCCGCACCGGGCAGTCGCGCGACATCATCGCCTGGCCGCAGCTGCAGCTCGCGCAAGCGCGCGAAGAGCTGCGCTACCGGTTCCAGTGGAACGCTCCGATCCGGATCTCGCCGCACGACAGCAGCATCCTGTACCACGCGGCGCAGAAGGTACTGCGCTCGAGCAACGAAGGGCAGAGCTGGGTCGAGATCAGCCCCGACCTGAGCACCAACGACCCTGAACATCAGGGTTATGCGGGCGGACCCATCACCCGCGATGGCACGGGCGTGGAGATCTACGGCACGGTGTTCGCTCTCGAAGAGTCGCCGCACACCGCGGGCACGCTGTGGGCGGGCTCGGATGATGGCCGACTCCATGTTTCGACCGATGCGGGAGAGTCGTGGAGCGAGATCACGCCGCCAGACCTGCCCGAGGGCACCACGATCAACTCGATCGATCTATCGCGCCATCAGGACGGGCGCGCGACGATAGCAGGCTATCGCTACCGAGAGGCAGACCGGGCGCCGCACATCTTTGCCACCGACGACTTCGGCGCTACGTGGCGCAACCTCGCCGACGGCACGAACGGCATCCCCGCGGATCACTTCGTGCGGGTGGTTCGCGAAGATCCGGACCGCCGTGGGCTGCTGTATGCCGGCACCGAGTACGGCATGTACATCTCTTTCGACGATGGCGCCCACTGGCAATCTCTGCAGCTGAACATGCCGGTCACACCGGTGACCGACATCCAGGTACACGAGCAGGACCTCGTCATCTCGACCCAGGGCCGTTCGTTCTGGATCCTCGACGATCTGACGCCGCTGCATCAGCTAACCGACGCCGCGCTGGCCGCGGCCGCCACGCTGCACCCGCCGCGCGACACCCACCGGGTTCACTCCGGTGGGTTCTCGATTTCCGACGGCTATCGCGCCCAGGACGCGCCCGCGGGCGCTTTCCTCTCGTACACCCTGAGCGTCGACCAGGAGGATCTCGTCAAGCTCGAGATCCTCGACGGCGAGGGCACGATGATCCAGACCTTCAGCAGCGCAACTCCGCCGCCGCTGCCGATACCGGAGTCATTCCGGATCCTCGCCGAGATCTTCGGTATCCCTCTGGGGCAACCGCAGTTGAGCGCTGCGCTCGGCACCCACCGCGTGCTGTGGAATCTGCGGGCAATGCCGCCCATGCTGCCGCCGGGGGCGGTGATCTTCGGGTTCCCCGCGGGACCGCTGGTACCGCCAGGCTCCTACATCGCGCGCCTGAGTATCGGTGAGGACGTACAGGAGGAGAACTTCCGGGTCTTGGCCGACCCGCGCGGAGATGCCACGCAGGACGACTTCGAGCGCCAGTTCGAGTTTCTCCAGGCTGTTGCCGGCGGCATCGCGGAACTGGGCCAGAACCTCACCAAGCTGCGCTCGGCCCGGACGCAGGTTACGGTCGTGGCCGGCCAGATTGCCGGCGCGGAGATCGACGCTGAGATCCAGAGCGACGTAGCCGCCGCCGCTGAGTCACTCGCAGCCCAGCTGACCGCAATCGAGGATCAACTGGTGCAGACCAAGAGCCGCTCTTTCGAGGATCCGCTCAACTACCCGGGCAAGCTCACGGCGATGCTCGCGAACGTCCAAGCGTCGGCCAACTCCGGGTCGGACGCGCCGCCGACGGACGGCGCGCTGGCGTTCTTCGCGCAACTCCAGGAGCAGGCAGCCGGTATCTACGCCGAGCTGCAAGCGCTCCTGGACGACGAAGTGCCCGCCTTCAACGCGCTGGTAGCTGACATCGACCGGCCGGCCGTAGTCATCTCGCAGTAGCAGTTCTAATCAGGCCACCGGACACGACTGGCGCCCGCCCCTGGATGAGCAACACTCGTGCGGTCGCAGGCAGGGTACCCAGGTCCTCGCGCTGCCCATCGGGCCAGCGAACCTCGACGTGCGCGCGGGTGGCCAGGCCGAGGCCCGCGACCACATCGAGGAGACTCTGCGAGGCGAACGAGGAGCCGATCTTCACCGGATGGCGCTGCGGGTAACCTGCCACGCCGTCCACCGGCGACGCACAGTCCGCCGCGTGGCACGGCGTGATCAGAACCTCGGCGCCGACAGCGTCGCGACTCGAAGTCCTTCCGCGCAGCCTCAAGGTGATCGAGTTACCAGCGTCGGACACGTTACGCAGGAGCTCGGCACGATCATTGACGTTGGTGACGGCAAGATCGAGACGACCGTCGGCGTCGTAGTCCGCGACCGCCATGCCGCGAGAGACGCGGCGGCGATTGATCGCCTCGCCCGCACCCGCGGAGGTGTCGATGAAGAGCGTTCCCGCTGGCAACCACGACGGTGCCGGAGCGCCCGGGCCTGGAGGCAGCAGCTCGCCATCCCGTTCGGCGGCCGCGCGTAGCGCGCCGAGCTGATTCGTCAACACCTGGTTCGGCTGCCGGTAGTCGTCGGCGAACTCGAGAATGTGCCCGTTGGCCACGCTCACGTCGAGATCACCATCAGCATCGTAGTCGGCCAGTACGACGCCAAAGCCGAGCAATGAACGGCTCGTGGTACCCAACCCCACGGCGTAGGTCTCGTCGACGTAGAAACCCGGCGCAATGCTGCGGTAGAGGTTGTATGGCTCATCTTCGAAGTTCGTCACCACGATCTCGAACGTCCCGTTGCCGTCTACATCACCAAAGTCGATGCCCATTCCCGCCTGCGGCTGGCCCGTGTCCCCGACGCCCAGACCGGTCATTTCGCCGCTCTCCTCGAACCTGTCGCCGCGGTTGAAGTAGGCGAAGTTCGGGGTGGTGTCATTGGCGACGTAGACATCGAGCCGCCCGTCCGCGTCGAGATCCATGATCGTAACGGCCAGACCCTTGCCGTCGATATCGCGCGCGCCCACCAGCGCCTCCGACCGATCGATGAAGGTACCGTCGCCGCGGCTGGTGTAGAGGGTGTCCTTCTGACCGTCGAAGATCGCCGGGTGGCAGTAGTCGATGATTCCGCGCACGCGATCCTCGCAAACCACCGCCGTCGCCAGTTCGTAGCGCACGTAGTTCACCGCGAACAAGTCCAGCCAGCCATCGCCGTCGAAGTCTGCCCAGCCGGAACTGAAAGTCAGCCTTGGGTCGTCCACTCCGGCCGCGGAACTGACGTTGCTGAACGTCCCGTCGCCGTTGTTGCGGTAGAGGGCATTTGCCCCCCAGTTGCCCACGAAGATGTCCGGGTAGCCATCGTTGTCATAATCGGCCACCGACACACCCTTGCCATAGCCGGGGTCAGCTGCCGCGCCCGGGATCGCTGCGAAGGTACCGTCCGGACGCTGTCGCAGGAGTTCGTTCGCGCCGGTGCCCGCCTCGGCCTCGGCAGGCGTCGAGCCGTCGGGCAGCGGGCCGCTTTCCACCAGGTACAGGTCGGCCCGGCCGTCCTGGTCGTAGTCGAGCCAGGCCACGCCGGCGCCCATGGTCTGGGGCAGGTGTCGTCGCTCGGTGCCGCCGTGGTGATGGCGGAAGCTCACGCCGGCCGCCGCACTGACGTCTTCGAAGCGAATCGTCGTCTGCTGGGCGGCGGCTTCGTTCGCGTGCGGCCACGTCACGGCCGCAAGGAAGAGCGCGGGCAGCAACGCCGCCACCGGCCATCGCTGTCGCGTAGTCCGTCGGGGCAATGTCGTGAGTCTGAACGTCCAGGCCGGGCCTGGCCGCGAGTCGTGCACGCCAGGGTCAGAGAATGTCCTGCCCAGCGTGCGGAGGAGCGGTGAACACAACGAGAGTCAGCATAGCGCAATCGACTCGGCTTCTGTCGCCTGGTAGCGCCGGTCACGAACCCACCGCCTGTCGCGAGGCCCATCAGACTCTAACCACGGGCTGCTAGTAGCGAACTCGCGTCACGGTCGTGCCCCAGACACAGGAGAAGCCGCCGAACACCAACTTGCCCTGCTCTCCCGCAATCCACACGTCCTCGGTCTCCGGGTCCGGGGCCAGGCCGACGTAGTCCCCGGAGCGCACACGGATGGCAACGCCTCCGTCGGGGAGCGGCACGAGTTGCTGGTTCTGCAACGTGCACTCGCCATTCTGGGCAGCCCGCACTCGATCGAACCCCTTGCGCGCCGCGATCCGCACCGCGTCACCGTCCTTCATTCCCGAGTAGCTGACGCCGAGGAGCTTCGTGTCGCCGCTGCGCTGAAACGCCACCACGACCGCGCCGCCCGGTGTGACCACCACCCCCGGCCACCAGTAATGCTCGCGCTTCTTGCCGAGTGTCTGCTCGAAATCGATCGCCGCTTCTTTCTCGCCCACATCCACTCGTGCTACACGCACACACGACTGCGTCGTGGAACTACCTCTCACCACGCAACCGGTCGCGTGCGTGAACCACAACCGCCCATGGCGATAGACGGCCTGCTGCATGACGCGAGCATCACCGGTGTCGATTTCCTCGCTGCCACCTTTCTGCGTCGCGGTCGGCGGGATCGTGTAGCTGTCACGAGCAGCGAACGTCTCCCGTGACAGGCGTGGCTTCGCCCCCCCGCTCTTCTTCTTGGCGGCGATTCGAAACAGCGTGTAGGTATCGCCCCCGAGAACGTCCGTGCTCACCGCGTAGAGCGGATTGCCCGGGAACCCCGTCGGTTCGTAGTGCTGCACCGGCTGCGGGTTGAACTCAGCGGTGTCGTTGAGCCCGAGATTGAACTTGAAGAATTTGGCGCTCGGGCACTGTCCTGCGTTATCTACCAGCGCGGTCTTGTCGACAACGAACAGGCGCGACCGCAATGAGAAGCCGGAAAACGGGAAGTTGTTGGTGTGGAACGCGAGCCAGCGCTCGTTCATTCCCAGCCCCGGGTAGTCGCCCCAGGTGTTGCCCTTCTTCGTGCTGATTGCGTAGTTGCACCAATCTGTTTCGCCGAGACCCGCTGGGCGGGCGCTACGCGAGACTGACAGATAGGCACGCGAGAAGGTGCCTCCGTTGAAGTCGATCGCGAGCATGAGGAGGAAGAACCGTTCCGACATCGCGTCGTAGTACAGCTTCGGATCGGTGATCGAGGCGGCGGATGACCCGCCCGACGCCACCAGACCGAAGTGCTCGTGCAGTGTTTGCTCCGCCAGGCCGTTGCCCTGCCGATCCGTGAGGCGCACGGCCAGGTTCACGGCCTCAATCACGTTGTCCGGGCCTACTGCGAGCGTCGTGTCGGGCGGTGAGGCGCTCAAACCAATTTCGCCCTGCGTTATGCCTTCGAAGCTCTCTTCGATGCCGGGCGCCCGGGCAGTCTCGGCATCGGCCAGCTCGTGTGCGAGCGGCGCACGCGGGTCTGTTCTCGCCTCAACCTTCAAGCGTTCCCAGGTCTCCGGATCTACACCGGTTCGCTCCCACGGAATATCGATCGGCCGGTCCTGGCGACGCTCCGAGGGCAGCTGGCGAGCGTGGCAGCAGGCCGCTACCTCTTCGACGTCATCGGCTTCGACTCCCTCCCCGGCCAGCTGGGCGTACAGCGGCGTTGGCATCGCCCCCGCACCGAAAACGAGCCCGCTGAGAAGCACCGAGAGCAGTGTACAAGCGAAGTGTCTACCCACGTGCCGTTCCTTCGTCTTTGGGCGTTACGGATCATCCACGACGTCTGTCCGCTCACCCTACCGCAAACCATGCGGCCTGTGTCCGACTCTGGCCAGCGCTGACCATGTTCCCTGCACGTCGATCTCGCGACCGTGGCCAAGCTCGGGAATACTGGTTGGGAATCGCCAGAGTTCCTGCGCACGCGCACGCGCGCCACCACCGAGATCGCATGCTTTCACCTGTTCTCACGGTCACGGTCAGCCTCGTGCTCGTAGCCGCAATCGGCTACGTGGTCGGCCTGCTCCGCGGTCGTCGCCTCAGCGCCAAGGAACGGGCCGAGGGCGCTCGACGTCGACTCGCCGAGGCCGACCTCCAGGCAGCACGCGACGCGCACGAACAGCAGCGCGAACGCCTCGACCGCGCCGAGACCAAACGCGCACGGGCGGTGGCCGAGTGCGAGTCCCTGCGCGCCAAGATCACGGCGCTCCGCACAGAGGCGGATGCGGAACGGGCAAGCCTCACGGCCGAATGCGACTCTCTGCGAACCCGGGGCGCCGCCGCCCGCGAGGAAGTCTCCGCCGCGCGCGCAACCTCGACGACCGAACGCGACACTCTGCGGGCCGCCACGGATACCGCGCGCGCCGAACTGGAGCGCGCAGCTCGCCAGCTCCAGCTCCGTGACGACCAACTCGATCACACGCGGCGACAGCTGGAAACCACAAAGGCGGAACTGGCCGAGTCGCTGATCACGGAGGACCCGTCGCCCAGCGCTGCCGTCGAGCGTGTACAAGAGCGTCTGCGCGAACGTGACGAGCGCATCGCACGGCTGCGCGGCGACTTTCGCGAATTGGAGGAGCGCTACTCGAGTCAGGTGCGGGAGCGAGACACCGAGTTGGCCGGAGCTCGACGCTCGGCCGACGAACACGCTGCAGAACTCGAAGATGCGCGGGCAGCTCTCGCGCGAGCGCGCACCCAACTCGACGAACGTCGCGGAGAACTCAGCGCTGCGCGGGCAGCCGCGAGCAGCGCCGGCGCCAAGCACGAAGAGATTGAACATGACCGCGATGGCCTGCGTAATGAGCTCGAGACAGCGCAGTCAGCGTTGGCCGCCTCCCGTCAGGAGACCGCCGAGCTCGAGCAGGGCTACAGCGGCCAAATCGAGCAGCGCGCCGCGCACAGCGATGAACTTCAGGCCGCGCGGCAGCGCGCGGAGGAACGCTGTGCTGAGCTTCAGGAGCACCTGCAAGAACGCGGCCAGAAGCTGGAGAACGCACTGACCGCGCGCGGAGAGATCGAGCGTCAAACATCCGAACGGGAGCAACGCTCCGGAACGATTCAGACGGAGTTGCGCGAGGCGCTGCAACACGCCGAGGCGGAGCGCATCTCCACGAACGCGATGCTGGCGGAGGTTAGCGCCGCCGAACAGCAGGCGCTGGCCGAGGCCGAGTCGGTGCGCGGTCAACTCGCCCAGACGTCGGAGGGACTGGTTGAGAAGGAGAACGCCCTCGTCAGCCTGCAGCGCGAGCATGATGAACAGGCCGAAGAAGCGGAACGCAAAGCGAAAGAGCGAGCCCTCGAGATCGACCACCTGACCCGCACGATCGCCTCGCGAACCTCCGCCCTCGCGCACGAGCAGACGGCGACGCAAACGGCCACCGCGCGCGGCGACGCCCTGCAGCAAGCGCTCGACGCCGAGCAGACGCTCGCGCAGGCAGCGCAAGATACGGTGTCCCTGCAGGAGGAGTCGCTGCAACAGACTCGGGGTGAACTGAATCATCAGACCGTCGCGCTCGAGGCCGCACGTGGTGACTTGATCGACTCCGAGAGCCGGGCCGAGCGACGCCTCCGTGAGCGCACCCTGGAAGCCGAGCGCGTTACCACGCTGCTACATAGCCGCGAGGACGAGCTCGAGCGAGCGACGAGGCTCGCCACCGCGTTGCAGGAACAAACGAAGCAAGAGGCCGAACGGTGTGCAACCCGCGATCAGCGCATCTCGGTGCTCGAAGGAGAACAGCGACGTCTCCTCGACGGCCGCGACCGCGTTCTTCGCGAGCTCCACGATCGCGAGCAGCAGGTGCGTCAACTACGCGCGCTAGTGCAGGCCGCTCCTACCGACAAAGACGACCTCGAGGTGATCGATGGCATCGGCCCCTCGATCGCGACGCTGTTGAGATCCCTCGGCATTCACTCCTACCGCGAAATCGCGGCCTGGGACGAGCGCACGATGGACTGGCTGGCCACGCGGGAACCGCAGCTCAAAGGACGGCTGCGTAGTGCTTGGGTCGAGGCGGCCCGCGCAGCACACGCGGACAAGTACGATCAGCCGCCCGACTGAAGCCCGCGTTCAGCGGCGAGCCGTAGTGCTCGCTGCGCCAGTTCCGGTGCGGCAAGCCGCTGGGCAACTTCCGCGAACTTCGCGGTAGGTCCGCGCCAACGTAGCGACTCGGCGCCATCGATCGACACCGCGTCTGTGCGGAGCACCGCCAGTTCGCGGAACAGCACCGCGTCTCCCCAGCTCTCGCGCAGGGCCTCTGCCAATCGCGCCGCGCCGCGCACCTTCACCGTCCACTCCGCCGCGTCGTGCGGAATCTGTTCGAGGAAACCGTAGTGGCCCAACACCGTGGCGGTGGACTTGGCGCCCCAGCCGCGCACACCCGGGAAGCCATCGGCGCTATCGCCGACGAGCGCCAGGTAGTCGGGAATGGCACAGGGAGGAACGCCGAAACGTTTCTCGATGGCATCCGCGTCCCGAATCTCGCCAGCGCGTCGATCGAACTGCACTACGCGATCACCGACCACGCACTGAGCTAGGTCCTTGTCTGGCGTGCAGAGATAAATGCGCTCGACGTCCGGGTCGGCCGTGAGCTTGGCTGCCGCCGCCGCCATCGCGTCGTCGGCCTCGAACTCCACCATGCCCCATACGAGAATCCCCATCGCCCGCAACGCATCCTCCAGAGGGTGGAACTGCGTCGCCAACTCAGGTTCGAGACCCTCGCCATGCTTGTAGCTGTGCCAGAGGTCGTTGCGAAAAGACTCCACGACGTGATCCGTCGCAACGGCGACATGGGTAGCACCGTCACGCAACAGAGCAAGCACGGAGCTGACCACGCCCCGCACGGCACCAATCTCGTTGCCGTCGGCATCCTGACGACGTGGCACGGCGTAGAAATGCCGGAACAACTCGTACGTGCCATCTACCAGGTGAATGTTCACAACGGCTCGTCGGTGGATATCTAGCTGCGCATGCGCTCCGGTCGATAGAACGGTGGTTTGACCACCGTGGCAACTGCGCGGCGGCGGCGATGGTGCACCGTGACCTCCACCTCGACCTGCGCACCGGGATCGGCGTGCGCAACATCGACAGTGGCGATGACCAGATACTTCTTCAACAACTTCGACCAGACCCGACTCGTAGCCCGGCCCACCTGCGACCCGTCGGCCGAGTAGACAGGCACTGGCTCGCGACAAACTGTCATCGGCAGATCAGGCATCAGGTCGGCCTCCAGATACAGATCCTCCAGCGGCTGCCATTCGATCTCGAGAGGCACCACACGCCGCGCCGCACCTCGATCGCGGGCAGCGAGCAGCGCCTGGCGTCCAACGAAGTTGTCCTTGTCCAGCTTCACCGCCCATCCGAGTCCCAGCTCGTACGGGTCGTAGCGCTCGTCGGGCAGGTGCGCCGACTCTGAACTGACATAGTCCACACCGATCAGAATGAACCCCGCTTCGACTCGCGCAACGTCCATGGCCGCCAGTCCGCACGGCTTGATCTGCCAGCGTCGGCCAACGTCGAGGAGCGCGTCCCACACCTGCAAAGCATGCTGCTGCGGGATCCACAATTCGTAGCCAAGATCACCCGTGAAGCCCGTCCTTGAGACCTCCACGCGAACTCCATCGATTTCGGCGCTGCGCTGACGGAAGAACCCGAGGTCCGCGATCGCGCCGCCCGTGGCGTCATCGAGCAGCGCCCGCGAGTGGGGCCCTTGCAGCGACAGCGCAGCGATCTCGGCCGATCGATCTTCGAGTTCCGCGTCGAACCCGAGACCCGCTCGCTTGAACCAGTCGAACGCAGGCTCCGCCGCACACACGATGAACTCGTCGTCGGCCAGGCGGAAGATGGTGCCCTCCTGCCGGACCGCACCATCGGAGTCGCACCAGGGCGAGTACGAGATCTGACCTGGTGCGAAACGGGTCATGTCCTGAGTGACGACATGATTGACCAGACCTTCCGCCTCCGGACCACCGACCCGGTACTTGTACAGTGGCGAAATGTCGATCAGCGCCGCGGAGTTACGTATCGCCGCGTACTCCGGCTGCACGTAGTCATCGTAGGAACCAACGCTCAGGTAGCCAGACCACTGGCGCCAGTCGTGACTGTCACAGAGGGCCGAGGTTCGTTCGTGGAAAGGAGTGCCGACCGCCATACGCCTCGTCCTCCCAGGTTGTGTCCGCCCGCCGCAACTGTCGACCTGTCGCTGCAGATCATAGCGAAAACCGGCGCTCAAGACACACCGCTCAGGCCCGGTTCGCAAGCACCCTCCAGGCCCGCTAGACTCACGGACGAAGCGGCCTCATCTGGTGGGTAGTCATGAGCCAACGCTACGACGCGATCATCATCGGCGGCGGCCACAATGGCCTGATCTGCGCGGCATATCTTGCGCGCGCCGGCCGCAAGGTACTCGTCCTCGAGAGCCGCTATCTCGTCGGTGGCGCCGCTGTTACCGAGGAGATCAACCCGGGCTTCAAGTACACGGTTGCCTCGTACGTCGTGAGTCTCCTGCGCCCGCAGATCATCGCTGACCTGAACCTACCGGCGCACGGCTTCGAGTTGCTGCCGCTGAACGGCACGCTCACGCCGATGACGAACGGGGACCACCTGATGCGCTGGCATGACGCTGGCGAGACGCGCCTCGAGTTGATGCGTCATTCGCCCGCTGATGCCGAGGCCTACGAGCACTTCGCAATGCTCATGTATCACCTGGGCATGGCGGTTAGACCGATGCTGTCGACCACGCCGGCCGACCCGACTTCGCTCGCGCCCGCCGCGCTCAAGCGACTCGCGGATGTGGGCCGCCAGTTCGGCAAGAAAGCCGACTATCTCTACGATCTCGCCAAGCTCATGACAATGAGCTCGGGGGACTTCGTCGAGCAGTGGTTCGAAACCCCGGCGCTGCAGGGAACGCTGGCGGCGAGCGGCGTCATCGGCACCTTCCTCGGACCACGCTCGCCCGGATCGGCGTACGTCATGCTGCATCACTACATGGGCGAGATCGATGGCGAGTTCCGCGCGTGGGGGCTCCCGCGTGGCGGCATGGGTGGTGTTTCGGAGGCCATCGCGTCGTCGGCGCGCGCGTTCGGCGCGGAGATTCGCTGCGAGGCGCCGGTGAGCCAAGTCATCGTGCAGGGCGGCAAGGCCGTGGGAGTAGCGCTGGCCGACGGCGAGGAGATCTACGCCGACACCGTCGTGTCGAGCGTCGATCCGAAACTGACGTTCGAGCATCTGGTGGAGGCCGAGCATCTACCCGACGAGTTCCGCCAGCATATCGCCCGCTACAAGATCCGCGGTTCCTCCGGCAAGGTGAACCTGTCGATCGACGCGCTGCCTGAGTTCACCTGCCTGCAGCACCTCTCCAAGAGCGACCAGATTGCCTACCTATCGGGCGCCATGTCGATCAGCCCGAACATCGACTACATCGAGCGCGCGTTCGACGATGCCAAGTACGGGCGCTACTCGCGCAAGCCGTATATGGACATGGTGATCCCTTCGCTCATCGATCCGACGATGGCGCCTGCTGGCAAGCATGTCGTGTCGCTGTTCTGTGCCTTCGCGCCCTACGACCTGGCCGAGGGCACCTGGAACGATCATCGCGAGGGCTTTGGCGACGCCGTGATCGATGCGCTGGCGCAGTTCGCCCCGAACATCAGGGACATCATCCTGCACCGCCAGGTACTGACCCCCTGGGACATGGAACAGCAGATGGGGCTCACCCAGGGCAACATCTTCCATGGCGAGCTCACGCTCGAACAGTTGTTCTTCCTGCGGCCGGCTCCCGGCTACGCCGATTTCACGACGCCGGTCCGTCACATGTACATGTGCGGGTCCGGATGCCATCCGGGCGGCGGGGTCATGGGCGCGCCCGGCAAACTCGCCGCCGATCGCATCATCGCGGATACCCGATGAGGGACTGGATAACCGAAGACAATGGCTGACTACGACGTCATCGTGATCGGCGGCGGCCACAACGGCCTGACGGCTGCAGCCTACCTGGCAGGTGCGGGCAAACGCACTCTACTGCTCGAAGCCCGCGGCGAGCTCGGCGGCTCACTCGCGAACACGACGTTCGGCGAACACTCCGCACCGCTCGGATTCGCCACGGTCGACACCCTCTACCCTGCCGTCGTCGAGGACCTTGGCCTGACGGGCCATGGCCTGGAGTTGAGCGACGGCTCGGGCACCCTCGTGCTCAGCGGTACGACCGAACCCCTGTGGCTTCCAGCCGCCGATCCCGCTACCAATCTGAGCGCAGATGATCGCGCCGGCCTCGCCGAGCTGGAGCGACTCGTCAACCTCGCTGGCGTGGCCCTGAAGCCGATCCTCAGCGGCGCGTTGCCAACGGTCGAGCCCACCGGCATCGGCGACCTGTTCGACTTGCTCATGGCGGGCTGGCGTCTGCGTAGCCTCGGCAAGCGCGACATGCCGGATGTGATGCGCCTCCTACCCATGACCCTGCGCGACATCACCGAGGAGCACGTCTCCGACCCCCGCCTGCAAGCGGCGATCGCGTGCCCGGCTCTGCACGGCACGTGGCTGGGCCCCTGGTCCGCCGGTGGTGGTTTCGCCCTGCTGCATCACAACCCGCCCTGGCGCTCCCAACTGCTCGGCCCTCCACGGTTTGCCAAGGGAGGTCCCGCGGCGCTGGCTGCTGCGCTCTCCGCTGCCGCCACAACGAACGGAGCCACCGTGAGAACGGCCGCGCGCGTCGCCCGCATCCGTGTGGCCGAAGGCACGGCGGTGGGCGTGACGCTGGCCGACGGCGAGACGATCGATGCCGACGCGATCCTGTCGGCCTGCGATCCCACGACGACACTGGTAGATCTGCTGCAGCCGGGCTGGCTGGCGCCCGAGAAACAACGCGCCGCGCAGGCAATCCGCTATCGCGGCACCGTAGCCACGGCGCGCTTTGCGCTGGGCGCGGTGCCCACGCTGCCAGTGCCCGAAGCGTTAGGCGGCCGCATTCAGATCGGCGCCTCGCTGGTGGCGCTGGAGCAGGCGTACGACCCGGCCAAGTACGACGAGGTTCCCGCGGAGCCGAGCATCGAGCTGACCTTCCTGGAGACCGAGACCGGGCCCGTCGCGCATGCGTGGGTGCAGCACATCTCCGCCGGGGCCGCGACCGACGCGGGAGGGCGTGAGCGTGTACTCGAGGCGATCAGCGCGACCATCGAGGCGGCCGTACCTGGCTTCGCCGCACAGGTTCACGCCACGGACCTATCGACCGCCGCAGACTTCCATGACGAACTCGGTCTTGCCGGCGGACACCTCTACCACGGCGAACTCGGTATGGATCAGCTGCTGTACATGCGGCCGATCCCGGGGATGTACGATCACAGCACGCCGATCAAGAGCCTGTACCTGGGCGGGCCCGGAACTCATCCAGGCGGTGGTGTCACGGGCCTACCCGGCAAACTCAGCGCCGCGCGAATCCTAGACGCCTGACTACATGTCCGGGCCGATGATGCGCGTAAGAACGTCGCTGGCTACCTCGCCGAGGTTTCGCCGAGTTCTTCCAGATCCGCAAGGTCCTTCGTTCGGCCCGTCGCTCGCTTGTTCTCCACGAAGTGGTCGCGCCCGATGAACGGGATCGTCACCCCGTCGACCCCATGCATCACACGATCGGTCCAGGCGTCCTCGAACGCGACACCGGAGATCTCCGTCATCACGTCGATCCTGCGTGGCGGAAGCCCAATCTGGATGACGCGATCAGGCTGGCGCAGGTCCGACTCGCTGAGGCCCACGTCGCTGACCGGTGCGCCGAACTCGATCAACGCCTCCCAGACTCGCGCCGCGTTTCCGGGACTCGTTTCGATCCAGATATCGAGATCGCCAGTCGCTCGCGGAACTCCGTGAACGGCCAGGGCATGGGCGCCAACGACCATAAAACGGGCGCCGGAGTCGATGAGTGCTCGCAATAGGTCGAGGAAGTCCTCGTTCAAGACGGAGTCGCCAGGACGCCACGCATGGGTAGAATCCGAATCGGGGCCTCGCGGCGACGGTAGCAAGGCAGCGGCTTCCCGGCGAGCCCCCAGCCATCGGCGCTCAACTCGGCCACTGCGCGCAGGCGCCCTTCAACCGAGCCTGACGCGCTCGCGGAATCCTGAGTGTCCAGGCTGCGTATGTGAACGGCCCAGCCAGCGCGCTGTTCAGATCGCTTATCGACAGCATCCATAGCGCGATTATCCCACGACGAAGCTCGCTTCCCAACGGTCAGCAGAGTTGGGTGGCGGCGTCACCGGCCTACCTGGCAAACTCGGCGCAGCATGAGTGCTAAGCGACTGACGCTCCGCAGCGATAGCGCCGACGCAGTCGAAGACCAACGAGGCAGCTCGCACAGCGAGGGGTCCGCAGTCCCGGCATTCTTCCGGAGCATCGGGTCGCCATCATTCCGAGGAACGTATGAGGAAAAGACCGTGAGAACACGATGTGCGCTGGTCATGCTGACACTCTTCGTGTGCATTCCGACCCTTGCCCAGACGCGGGCGCAAGGTGACATGGACCGGTTGTTCGGCCCGGCAACGGCAGTCAATCAGGGTGTGGGAACGACACCGGAGATTCGTCGAGCACTAGTGCCTGGACCCGAGCACGAGCTGCTGGCGCGGTTGGCTGGCAGCTGGACGGTAGAGGGGACCGCCGGACGAAACATGGAACCCGTTGCCCAGGTCGCCGAAGTCACTGAGATGATGGACGGTGCCTGGTTCGAACTCCGGCTGTTTGAGGATGGGCGACTCGTTCGCCTGTCCCACCTGGGCTTTGATGGTTTTCGGGGGACATACGCCATGTGGGAAGTGGGGGCCGGGTTCACCTCACCCCAGGTTCGCGCGGGTGAGAGCCTCGAGGACGAAACTCGGCTTCACTTCTGGCGCACCTATACGATCCTGCGGCGTGGTGACCTGACGCCAATCCACGAGAGACTGGTGATCACGTTTCGCACGCTCGACAAGATCGGGTGGCAATCGTTCGAAGCCATCGGTGACGAAGCGGAAAGAACTCAGAAAGACGTGACCTTCACGAGATCGCACTAAGCCAGCTTCGCGCTGGAATGGCCGGGCGAGAGGAGTCGGCCGAGCCCATAGGAGGCCCTACCGCCGCTTGCGCGCCGTTGGCGAGCGAGCTGATCGTGCCTCCTATGGTTTCCCGTCATCTCCTAATCGGTATCCAGTCGCGTCCTCATGACGCGATCCCGTGGCCATGCCATGGTAAGGAAACGCTAGCGAAGCGGCCGACAGTCGACCCCTGGCCAACAACGCACGAGAGACGCCACCAGTGAGATTTCGTGGAGGGTTCACAACGTCCGGAGTCGCCCTGACGGTTACGTTCATCCTGGCCGGGATGTTCTTGCCCGCCGCCGCCCCCGTCATCGCTCAGACCCTGGACACCGGCACCTGGACCGGAACCGTGGCTCCTTCTGCTGCCGACGCCCAGGACGTGTCCTACGAAGTCTCGAGGAATGCCGGCGGTGAACTCCGCATCAGGCTGGTCCTCGCAGCGGGCTCGGTGGGGTTCGAGGATGTCGCCTACGATGGGTCCGTGCTTACCTTCAAGTGGCGAGACGGCAACATGTTCCTGACGTGTGTTCTCGAAAGACTCGACGACGGATCGTTCGAGGGAGCATGTTCCCGTGAATCCCGGGACCCGACCGGCGTAACGATGGTCCCTCCGAAGAACTAGGCTGCGCCGGCGCTGATCACGACAGCAGACAGGGAAAGGAAGCGGAAGTCCCTGCCGGGAGTGAGGAGCCAAGGGAGGCGAGTTCCGCGGTCGATGCGGGTGCCCAGGTTCTCCTGGCAGGTCACCGTCGGATTCGACCAGTCACCGAAGAGCAGGCCGGCTCGCCTGGCAATGGAGGCGACGAGGGGGTTTGATAGCCTGTATGCGCGTACCATCAGCAGCCCTATTGGTCGGTTGCCTCGGGTTGAGCCTACTGGCAGATAGTCGGGTACTGCCCGGAGTCGCGGCGGGATCGGTCGCAGCAGAGGGGACGTTGATGGGTCGGGCAAGCGAAGCACGCCCTCCGCGCCCGAAGACCAAGCTCTCCGGGCTGATCGCGGATCCAGTCACCGAGGACCGGGTGTCCGCTGCTGCGGTCAGCATGGGACGGGTCCGCGACGAAGCGCACAACGGCAGGTATCGCGTGCAGCTGAGAAGTCGGCGAACCTCTCCGTTTCGGACGGTGTTCTCGGCGCCCGACTTCTTGCCCTATGAAACGTGGGCGGAGGCTGGAGTTCGGTCCCGCAGGAACATCTATCTGCTCCCGGCCGTCCCGGTGCAGATTCCTGGATACTCGCTCCCGCTCCAAGCCTCGGAGTTGCGCGAGCACTTCGACGCCGTGTACCGGAGCGACCACAGGGGTAATTACCCCGTGGGCATGGCGCGCTGGGTCCAGCAGCCGACCTTCGCGCTGATCAACCGGGCTCTCGTGCCGGTCCGCGACGACGCCGGCCAGGTCCTTCTGCAAGCAACGACTCAACGGATAACAGAAGCCCAGATCCAGAATCTCGAGTTCATGCTGACCAGTTACGTGACGCCTCTCACGGGCGGGTTGTTCTCGGGCGAGTCGCTCGAGGTTCGCCGCGTGCGCGAAGGAGATCTGATCGATGGGAACTCCGACGCCTGGCCCGAGGGAGAGATCCGAATCATGGTGTTGGATCTACCGATGAGCTCGGCTGGGGGTGGCGCGATCGCAGTCGACGGCGTGCTGGTATCGGGTGAGCTTACGCTCCGCGACCACCACCTGAACTCCTCCACATCGGCCCGCTCCGTACGCATCCTCGTGCACGAACTCGCCCACGCCCTTGGCATGCGCCACGCCCGCCATGCCCCGCCAGATCCCTCTGTTCCGCTGTGCTCGATAATGGGCAACTACGAATGCGACTTCCGCGTTCTATCGCCGCTAGACCTCGTCGTCGCCCGCCTGGCCTACACACGAATGCCCGGCAACGACCTCGACGATCACGACCCCGAACCTACTGTAGAGGCCCTGCGGCGCCGCAAGCGCCGGATCATCGAGTTTGAACAATGATGGCCCGGGTCTTGGCTTGCGTTGCGTGCTTGGCGCTCGGCATGGCGGCACCGCCGCTGGCGCAGCAACGACGAATGGACCAGGATCCCGCGCGCGACAACTTGGTCCACGGCGAGGGCTACCAGACCGCCGCTCCGGGGCAACTTGGGAGAGTCACGAAGGTCGGCCACGGCCCGAACGACATGATCCTGGTAGCGGGTGCCGGATTCGGCGGCGAGATCCACGAGAGCTTCACGGCCTCGAGGGTCGACGCCTACACGATGTATGCCGTGACGCTTCCGGGTTTCGGTAGGACGGCCGCACCGCCCATGCCTGAAGCAGGGACCAGTTACGGAGAGCAGAGCTGGAGCCGGGCAGCGAAAGAGTCGATCGAGCAGCTGATCACCGATGAGAACCTCCACAAACCCGTGGTGGTTGGTCACTGGCTATCGGCCACGCAGGTGGCGCTACGGCTCGCCCTCGACAACCCCGACAAGATCTCGGCTGTCGTGATCATCAGCGGGGTCGCGAGAGGGATTCCGCCGCAGGGGTCCTCCTCGTCTGGGCCGACTCCGCTATCGGACCGGATCGAGATCGTCGACACGCGGCTGGCACCGTATTGGTTCAAGACCGTCACACGGGACACCTGGGACGACAACAATTTCTACCCGGGCGACTACGCGCGTCACCCGGTCCGGGCGTTGCAGCTGTGGCGCATGGCGGCAGAGCCGACTCTGCCAACTTGGATTCGCTATCTGTGCGAGGTGTTCGCCCAGGACATCACGCTGGATATCGAGGACCTCGCGGTGCCCACCTTGCTGATCCAGCCTGGTCTTGACGCCGAGTTCTTCTCCGAGCCGAGCAACGAGTACATGCGGGCCTACCTCCACGGCACGTGGGCCGGGGTCGAAGAACTCAACAGTCGGGTTTCCGTGGAGACGATCGACGATTCTCGCGTGTTCATCATGGACGATCAGCCGGACAGGCTAGATCGCGTCGTCGAGACCTTCCTGGCGAAGGTCCGGTTCGACGCCGACGACTCCAACCAGAATGCAGGATCTGGCTGAAGGTTGCGGCCGGGCTAGCGTCGTAGGGTCGGCAGTTGATCGCCCAGTTGCTCCACGAACCAGCGGGCGCATCACCGCGGCCCGGGATGTCTGATCCGGTCAGAATCGAGTTAACTTGACAGTACCTACTGGAACGCTGCTCGCCGTCGTTGTTGCTCTTGTGATAGCCGGGACCGACGGATATCGCACTGCGCCTTCGGGTTCGAGATTGGCGCACGTGTCCCCGGCCATACGGTTCTGACGTCAGTCGTGACCGCCGTGAGCCTCGCGCTGCCGCCGCCTAACGTTCGAGTGCGATCTCCCAACGAACAGTCACGCTGGGGGCCCCGAACTTGGTGAGAGTGACGTGAAGCAGGACCTCGGTCCCGGGCACCAATCCGTCCCTCAATTCCACGCTCCATTCCCGGGTAGACCCACCCAGCGCGGTATGTAGTCAGCCCGGTCGCGGCACGATCTCGGTGCCGAGCAGTTGGCTGTCGGCGAAGTGATAGGTCCGTCGGCCCGCGGTGGTCTCGACCTCAACGAAGTTCCTGAGGAGTGCATTTGGCTCCGGGTAGTCGAGCGTGGCGCAACCGGACAGCGGGTGTTGGCGGTCGCATTCCACGCTTGGCCGACTGGCATCGCTGAGCCGGACGACCAATCGCGCGCCCGCGCTCGGACTGGACGAGCCAGGCGCCGGGACTCGAACATCGAATCGCTCGTGAAACCCGGGCCCGGCGAGCGCCGGCGCGAATGGCAGCATGAGTTCGCCAGCGCCGAGAACTTCCGTCGGAGGCCGCGCAACGTCAGCCCGCACGAACTGGATCGTCTGCGCTTCCCAGGCACAGCCGCCCTTGGCTACGAGCCGCGGCGCGTTGACCCAGAAGCCCAGGTCGTCATGAACATCAACCTGGACGGCTCCGCTCGGTGCACCCGACAGGCCCATCGTCAGGCGGCATTCGCTTCTCACCAGAGTCCGCGCCGGACCGAACTCGCTCTCGCCCCGGGCCAGAATTGCAGCCGCAAACGTCGGTCCAGACCTTCGCGTCGCGCGGAGGAATGCGACCGCGACGTCGTTGTTTTTGTTGACGGCGATACCGGGCATCGCGACGTTCGCCGCTCCCTTGCCGACGAGCGTGCTCGTGGCTATGACGCCTATGCGTTTCCCCTTGGCCCGCGGGTCGATGGACAAGAGGCGGGCGCACGCCCGGCGTGGCCTCTTCGGGCACGCCACCGAATGCACCGCCCACAGGCGCCCACCACGATACGCAACGGATGCCATTCCTCCATCGCCGATGGCAAAGGCGGGCCCCCCAGCCGTTTTGTCGTCGGGAGGGGCATCGTAGGGAACCGCTGCATCGAGCACTTTGCGCCGTAGTCGCGGTTTGCTCGACCCTATGATCGTCCACAGGGAATACTGATCGGCTCCGGCAGCGTTGGTGGTGCTCGACACCAAGTACAGAGGTGGCTTGCCCCGGAGTGATCGCGTCGTATGTACGGCAGGCGCAATTCCCCGATCGGCCGCAGCGATGTCGAACACGGTGGCCACAACCTCCGCGCACCGGTCGTTCGAGTCGTAGCCGACGAGCTTCATCTTGTCGAACACGGCCACGGCTGCCTTGCCAACTCCGCGTGGACGGATGGTGACCGCGACCCAACGCTCGCCAACACCGATATGGACCTGCGGATCGCCGACGACTACGTCCAGGGTGACTGACGCCGCACACCAGCCCCGGTTGGGCAAGGGTCCTGATTTGGACAGACCGTACAATTGGTTCGAAAGACTCGTGCCCAAACCAACGACGGTCTGTCGGCGACTCGTCGTCACGCTTGCGAGAAAGGCCCGTCCGCTCAGACGATCGAAGACTGCCGCGGTCGACGCGTCCACGAGTTGTTCGTCAAAGAGATCGGCACCGAGGCGCTCCACCGACTCGCCGCCCTGCCGAGTCATGAAACGGATCACGTCGTCGGACGACGTGAGGAGACTGTTCAAACCGACCGCTAGCGATGTGTCGGGCAACGCGGTCGACCGCTCCGACGAATCCGCGCGTGTCCCGTCCAGGCGTGACAAGACGCGAACCGCGGGCAGTCCAGCGACCGTGCGCAGCGCTCCCTCTGTGACCGCATGGCCCACGAGAGAACCGCAGCACGATGCGATCAGGAGGCCACGAGCGAGCGCGGATACGCCGCACTCCCAACCGCCCGCCCTACGGACGGGCCCAGCCTGTGCGTCAGCTCCTCGCGCACGGAGTTTCGAGGAGGGTCTCGTCGTCTTCAATCCTTGGGTACCTCCCAGCGACCATGCCGCGTAGGGTAGCGGCAGCAACTTGCCCGAGGAAGGCCGTCGACTCCTGTTTTCGGCGATCTGCTCCTGGACCCGGTGAGCGAGCACCCAAGCCTGGCAAACAAGCGCTCTTGTCGCGCTGCCGCACCGCGCGCGGCAGCGTCTCACCGATCCAGCATGAGCGGGAGCATGGATCAGAACCGGTCATCGAAGCGGAGACTGCCGACGACGGATTCCGGGGCAACCGCAAGTGTACTGGGAGTGCCGGTACCCGGAGATCTAGTTTGGCACAACGTCGAGAGGATCTCTCGATTCCAGGGGTTTCAACTCTCAAGGGTATTTGCTCGGTCGTCGAAGCGGACGATGGCCTCTCGGCCGACGCGCAGCAACACCTCGGTATGGGTGGTCTGGGGGCCAATCAGATTCCTCGACAGGAAGCAGACGATGGTCGCCACGGCCCGTGCGAGCGGACGCAAGACGGGCGGATAGTTGAGGAATGCCGCTGCGCGCAATCGTCTCGGCAGCTCTTGCTGGAGGCGATCCTTCGTCATCCGCAATCCTGTGGCTGGTGGGCCCGAGTTGCCTGTCACCGGGAACCGATTCCGCCACACGCTTGAGCAGCAGCGCAGTTCATTTCGTGCTCGGTCTTGCGGCCTCTGCGTGCGCTATTCCGCGAACTACAGTATCGCCTCGGTGAACTGTCGTACTGCGTGATTTCCAGTCACGCCTCCGGCTCGCCGCAGAGAACGCTTGGCGCAGGAGCGAGCTGTCACTCAGCGTGGAGAGGGTCTCGCGCGTCGCTATCGCTCGTGGGGTAGCCGTTCCGTAGGAGTCAGAAGGCGGCTCAAGGGAGGCCTCTAGCGTCGCAACGCCATCAGTCGGTCGCCGAGTTGTTCCACGAACCAGCGATCGAAGGCGTGGACGCAGAACTCCAGCGGATGGTACGGGCCCGCGGCGAACCGCGACTCCGCACCCTGCTGCGGCGCGCTGGGTCCAGCAACCGACGTTCTCCCTGATCAACAGGGTTCTCACTCACGGGCGGGTTGTTCAGCGGCGAGTCGCTAGAGGTGCGCCGGCTGCGCGAAGGGGACATGATCGACGGGAACACCGACCAGCGGCCGAGGATCTGCGGCGCGGCGATCGCCGCGTCATCGAGTTCGATGGTCGCTCGCGGGCGCCACCTGAGGCCTCCCCTCCTTGATGAAGTCCGCGGCACCCGTAGTCTCATCATTACGCAGTCGTGTCCCTGTTTGTCGCGCCCGCGGTGGAGCGCTGGCAGAACGCGAGACGCTCCAGGAGTTCGTGCTTGTACGAACGGCTGATCGGCACGAGCGTGCCCGCGCCGAGGACGGCATCGGCGTCGCCGGAAGGGCGGGGCCGCACCTTGTGGATCGCCTCGAGGCGCACGATTGCTGAGCGGTGAACTCGACAGAACATCGTTGGATCCAGGCGTTCAACCAGGTCCTTGATCGTCGCGCGAACCATGTGTGTTCCGCCTTCGCGGTCAGTCAGGATCACGTAGTTGTCACAGGCGCGAATTACATTCACGTCGTGGCATTGAACGAATTGCAGAGACCGGGCGCGCCGCACCACGAACTGACCCAGGAAGCGCTGCGACGAGCGACGCTCCTCGAGCAGCTGCCGCAACATACGCCGGGTACGGCCGGTACTACCCATGCGTTCTCGGGCGCGTGCGAGTGCCGTCAGAAGGCGATCGGTGCTGAACGGCTTGAGCACGTAGTCGACCGCGTGGACGTCGAATGCGCGTAGTGCGTACTCGTCGTGCGCCGTGACAAAAACCACCCCTGGCAACGGCTCGATGTCTAGAGCATCGAGCGTCTCGAATCCATCGAGTGCCGGCATCTGAACGTCGAGAAGCACGAGGTCCGGGCGTTGCTCCTCGATGGCCGCGATGGCCGCGAGTCCGTCACCGCAGAGCGCTACGATCTCGACGTCGGGTAGCCTGGAAAGTACCGATTCGATGCCCTGCCGGACCAGCGGCTCATCGTCGACGATCACCACCCTCAGGCTCATATGCTGGCCCTGCTCGCGGCCAGCGGCAGGTGCACCGTGGCCACCGCACCACCCTGTGCAGCGTTACTCAGGAATAGCCGGGCCTTGTCTCCGTAGAGGCTGGCGAGGCGCTTGCGCGTAATTGACAGACCGAAGCCCTCGCGAAACCCATCTCGGAACCCGGGACCGTTGTCCTGAATCCGGATCTGGAGATCGCTGTCTACCGTGGCGACCTCGATTTCGACCCGGCCCTTCTCAATACGCGCGCCCACGCCGTGGTGCAAAGCGTTCTCTACCAGCGGTTGGAGCAGGAAGCCGGGGACCGTCCGCTCGACCGCGTCCGCTGCCACGCGCACATCGATCGTGAGACGATCGCCGAAGCGCGTGCGTTCGATCTCCAGGTAGCGCTCGGCGAAACCAAGCTCCTCGTCAACGCGCACCATCTCGCGGCCGCCATTGCGTAGCGTCGTCCGCAGCAGATCGCCAAGGCGCGCTACGGCCTCTTTGGCGGCCTCAGGATCGTTATCGACGAGCGTACTCACGGACTGCAGGGCGTTGAACAGAAAGTGTGGGCGCAGCTGCATCTTGAGAGCGCTCAACTCGGCCCGACTGAGGTCAGCGCGCAGTTGGGCCTGTTGCAGTCGTTGCGCCTGCAGGCGCTCGTTGAGCAGGATGGCGTAGGCGGCAGCCGCCAGCGCGGAGTACGTCGCAATCACGGGCAACGCTTTCTGGCCGGCGACTTGCACGACTCCGCCTAGAAGGTCGAGGCCCGCGGCTTCTTGTGGCCCCATGAAACTGCGGATCGTCCCGATAACGAGGGCTGATGTGGCCAGGAGGATCGTCAGCGCGAGACCGCCGTGCGCGACAAGGGCCCGCGCCGACCGCGTTCGTTCCAGCGGGAATCGCTGTGCCAGGTAGAAGACGACCGGCGTGACCAGCATCCACAGGATCCAGGCCGGCGCTTCGAGCGTGATCACCTGTACGAGCGTCGGGACGATGCGCTCATCGCGCGTGCCGAAGTACGCTCGCGTGATCGTGGCCACCGCCGGGAGCGCCCAGGCCCCGACGACTACCAGCCAGGCACGAAACTGTCGGAAGTCAGGCGCCAAACGAAGCCCTCCTTCAACGGTTGCGCGACGCACCTGCCAGCAACTCGCGGACGTGCGCAGCGTAGTGGTTCGCGATTCGATCGTAGTTGGATAGTACGACCAGCGTGGTGCCAAGTTCCGGATGAAACTCGGCGACCGTGCTCATGCCGGTGGCACCACCATCATGGCCCACGGTTCGTAGCCCTTGCTGACTACTCGTGAGATTGAAGGTGTAGCCATAGCCGCGCTCGGCAGCCCCAGGGATACCCGGTTGGGCGATCTGCTGGCTGGTGACGGTTTCGACTGACTCAGGAGTCAGCAGGCGACCGTCCTGCAGCGCCCGGAGAAAACGCAACATGTCGCGCCCGGTCGCGTAGCCCGAACCCGCCGGCCGGAACACCAACCGCGCGCCGATCTCGTCGTCGCCCACCGGACGGCGGGTTCCCGGCAGAGAGCCACGAAGGTCCTCACTGCGAGAGGTATAGCCCTGGGCCAGCCCCGGGACAGGCTCGAGAAGATCCGTGCCGGCGTTTTCCATCCCGGCAGGCTCGAAGATGTTGCGGCGTACGTACTCGCGCCAGGGCATTCCGCTAGCCCGCGACACGATTACGCCTAGCAGATCGATTCCCTCGTTCGTGTAGTCGAAGCGGCCGAGAGGTTCGAAGTTCTCGTAGTTGCCCGAATTCAGTCGATCGATGAAGCGCACCTGAGCGCTGAGAAGCTCTTCGAGCGAGGTGGCGTTGCGGGCCAGAACTTGATAGTCGGCGTCCCGGTCGAGTTCGATGCCTGAGGTGTGCGTTAGCAGGTGGTGCACCGTCACCTTCGAACCGATGTGGCTCGGGTACTCGGGTATGAACCGGTCGATCGTGTCCTGGTACGAGAGGAGCCCCTGCTCGGCCAGCTGGGCGATCGCAACGCCTGTGAACATCTTGCTGACAGACGCGAGCCTGAATGGGGTTGCCGTCGTTGCCGGCGTCTGCGACTCGCGGTCGGCCCAGCCATAGGCTTGCTCGAACAGAATGTCGTCGCCGTCGGCGACGACCACGACCCCCGAAAAGAACCCCCCTTCTGCCGCCACCGACAGGTACCGGTCCAGATACGCCGGCGGGTTGCGCGGTTGCTCCACGGGGTCGCGCCCCTGCGTTGGGTCCGGACCGCGCATGACGCCGGTGCGCACGATGCGGTGCGGGGCGTCCGGTTCAACATCCACACGCAGCGCCACCACAGCCTGAGTGGTGGTTCCGCGGACCCACCAGACCACGTCCCTCCGACCAGGGATCGGCAGCGCCTCGGGGCGGATTAGCTTGATGGGACCCAGCTCTCGATATATCGATGCCCAATAACGGGCGGCGGCCTCGATGTCCTTTCCGCCGCCAGAATCGGCTGCGTAGTTTGCTTGGGCAAACTCACGAAACGCGTCGATATCGCCTTTCTCGAAGGCTCTGATCAACGCCGCAACGCGGTCGTGGGCGGGATGTTGGGAGGCTGCTTGGCTGGCCATCGGCCCAGCGGTCTGGACCGGGGCCGAAGCGATGCTCGCGTCAGGAAGCGCCAGGAGCGCGATTGCGGCAAGTGCAGATAGCAGGCGGGTCATGGGTACTCTCTCGAAGGGGCTATGGGGAGCCTGACTCCGAGAGTTCGATGCACGCACCGGGAGCGTCAAGATACGCGTTGGCGAGCCGTGGAATCGCGTGGCGAACCGCCGGGCAGCTAGGCGGACAGGCCGCTGTCTTGAGCGTGAGACCCGAGGAGACCTGGACGACCGAAGTCCAGACTTGAAAGACTCCTGTTCTGGAGTCTGACCACGCCAAATGGAATCGCGAGTTCACGGCCGCTGCCAACCCGATGTAGTCGCCACCTCCGCTCCGCCAGCGAGTTCCGGCGGCGCCGTTTGCGGCCGTCTGGTTGCATGCAGTCTCTTGCGTCACCCGTACGTCCGGCAGGAAGGTCACGCCACCATCCGTCGATGCGGTGAAGAAGACATCGGAGCACTGGTTGGACGGGTCCAGTCGTCGGTCCGTCCATGCGACCGCTACGAGCCCCTCATCGCTAACCACGACCTGTGGGTGGAACCGGGAGGTTGAACTGTTCGCGCTACCATTGATGGTCACAGGGCGCGACCAGGTGATGCCATCATCGTCGGAAGACGACAACGCAATGTCCAGCCCGCCCGCCTCGTTGGCGTGGGTCCAGACGTTGTACACGCGACCGGCATGCTCTCCTCCGCTCCGATCCAACGCCAGCATCGGAAACCCGAACGGCGAGATGTGGTCGGCAATCGGAGACTGCGCCGGCGCGCCGTCCCGGGCCGGTTCTCGCACGGACCAGAACGGTCGTCGTTGGGCCATGGTGAAGTACGTGTAGAGAACCTGATCGTTCCCGAGACCAACGGCGCTCCCGAGGTTGTGGTTACCCTCTCCCGGCAGATAGATGCGCGCGGTGTCGAAGTGCCTCCCTCCATCCTCCGAGCGCGACACGCTCAAGCCGCTGCCGTCCACGATCGAATGCGTTGCCACAACAGCGAGGTGGTCCCCCTCGTCGCTCCGCCCAAGCTGAATGAGGACGGGGTGGTCGAAGGTGCTGCGACGATCGTAGGGAACCTGCACTGGCACGGACCACGAGCGGCCCGCATCCGTAGATCGCTGTACGAAGACCACGTAGGGCTCTCTGCCGAACTCGTCTCGGACCTCGGCGAGGCACGACAGGTACACCGTTCCCGAGCGGCTCCACACCAGCCAGGGATCGCCGAGACAATGCGCGCCGTCCTCGCGAGCCTCGAGACTCGCCGGTGTCCACGAGGCCCCGCCATCGTCGGAGGTGTAGACGAGGACACGGTCGATCAGCGAGCCGCTTGACCGCGACAAGATCGACGCTGCGACGAGACGGTCGGAGTTGTGCGGATCTATCGCCAGGAACGGCTCAACTTGAGGTCGGTCCGGGGGGGCGAAGGAGACCTGGACGTCCGGACCGACCTCGATCACGGGCCGTTGCAGTCCGTTCGCTGTCCAGGCCCAGGTGATCGCGACCAACGTGAGACCGAGCAGCGTGAGCGAGTGCGTTTGTGTCATGGAGTCTCGCTCCTTGGAGTGATTCGGCGGGACAGTCGCCCGCTGGCCCACGCTGCCGCGCTTCCGACTACGCCTGCGAGCACAGCGTTGGCCGGCCCGAGTACTGCGGTAGCGAAGCGCGCCGACATTCCGAACGGGATCGGAATGGATCGGTACTGGGGGTTGTTTTCGAAGTACCAAGGCAGGAACAGAGCCTGCAGTTCGACGAAGACCACCGCGGCGAAGAAAGCTGCCAGAAAGCCGTGCGCCACGGCACGATCCGGACACCGAGAGCCAGCCACCACGCCCACGGCCAATGGCAGCAGGGGCACCAGCCAGCGCGTGGTCGACGCACTGACCAGGCCGAGAATCGTGAGTGCCGCGAATGGCACTCCGGCAAGAGCCAGTGCGAGGATCAACCTCCAGTTCAGTCGACTCGATTGTGGCATTCGTATGGACCCTGTTGGGGAGTTAGCGGTCGTCTTTCCAGCGCGGGAAGTCCTGGGCACGTGGGGCTGGTACGCCGCGGGCTGGCCGAATCGGCACTCATGCCGACCGGATAGCCACTAGCGGGTCGACTCGTGCGGCCCGGCGCGCGGGCATCGCGACTGCCAGCAGCCCTGCGGCTGCGAGCACGATCGCTACCCCGGCCATGATTCCAACCTGCAGCGGCTCGACGTCGAAGAGCGCGAACTGGAGCAAGTGGGCGATTCCGTAGCCTGCGACCAGGCCTAGCGAGAGGCCCACGGCGAGCTGGGCGAGGGCATCGCGGAGGATCATCGCAAACACGTTGCTCCGGCCTGCACCCAGAGCCATGCGAACTCCGACCTCGCGGGTGCGCTGACTGGTCGAGAACGACATGACGCCGTAGAGACCGGTGGCAGCCAGGAACAGGGCCATCACACCGAACACGGCAAACGTGCCGCCGATGGCCCCGATGGCAGCGTACGCGGCGTCCATCGTCTGCTGGAATGAGAGCACCAGCGACAACGGGATGTTCGAGTTCACGCGCGCCACGGTGTCACGGACCACATCCGTGATCGCCATGGGTTCCCCAACTGTGCGGGCGACGACCCGGCTTGCCGCCGGGCCAGCTCCGGCTCCGCCCCACGTGAGGTCGCGCTGCTTGAGCGGAGTGTAGATGGCATCCGGTGGCGCGAAGCTATATCGCTGTTCCAGGTAGGCGTCGGGCACGACCCCGACGATCGCGACCCATGGGCTAGCACCGTCGGGGCCGTGGAACCGCAAGCGGTGGCCCAGGGAGGACTTCCCCGGATCGAGCCAACGCGCGACGAAGCTCGCGTTGACTACGACCACCGGCAAGGAGGCGCCATCATCAGACTCACCAAACAGGTGCCCCTCGATGGCCGGCATCTCAAAGACTTCGAACATGCCGGCAGTGGCCAGTACGGCCCGCGTCATCGGCCGCGCCCGCTGCTGGTCGTGGACGACCCCTTCGATCTCGAACGAGGCCTGCCCGACGCCCACTACCGGAAGCTCGCTGGCTATCCCTGTGGCCATCACGCCGGGCAATGCACCGATGCCTGCCTCTACGTCGTCAAAGAACTGGAAGCGCTGCTCGATCGAATCGAAGTCGCCTTCGCCTCCGGAGAGCGAGGCAGTGAACACATTCCCCGCGGTGAAATCGAGTGGCATCGACGCGAAGTTGTCCATGCTCTTCACCATGAGACCCGCCGCCACCAACAACGCTGCCGAGGCCGCGATTTCTGCCATCACGAGCCAGCGGCTGAGGCGACCTATTCTCAGTCCGGAAGATCCGCGCGACTCGTCTCTCAGGACGTCGGCTATCGCCGGGCTGGAGGCCCGCAGCGCGGGCAGTACGCCCGCCGCGAGGGTAGAGACCAGCATCAGGACAGCGACGAAGAACAGCACACCAGGCTCGATTCTCGCCTGCATCCAGAACGGCCTCGCTCCAGGTGCGATTGAGTCGTAGAACAAGCGGATGCCTTGCTGGGCAATCACAATGCCGCCCACGGCCCCGATCGTAACCAGCAGGAAGGCCTCGATCAGCTGGTTGACGATCAACTGGCCACGCCCGGCGCCGAGAGCGGCACGAATCACGACCTCACGGTGCCGGCCCACCGCTCGGGTGAGCAACAGGTTGGCGACATTGGCGCAGGCGATCAGCAAGACGAGCGCCCCGGCGGCCACCATCAGGAACAGCAATGGCGCGGCCCGGGGACCGATGAACTGTTGCACGTAGGGTCGCACCGCGAAGGCCGCGTCGGCGTGCGACTGTGGATGCTGTCGCGCCAGATTGGCGGCGATCGTGTCGAACTGCGCCTGCGCTCGCTCGGCGCTCAGTCCCTCGGCCAGACGACCGAAGACACGAAGCTGGCCCTCGTTCGGTGCGGCCCGCGAGGGGTCGATACGCAGTGGTATCCAGACGCTCTGCAGCACCGGGAACTCGAAGCCGTCGCCCATGACGCCGACGATGTTCGATTCGTATCCGTCGATCTGGATCATCCGTCCGACAACCTCCGGGTCCATCCGGAAGCGATCACGCCAGAGTTCGTAGGCGATGATGGCCACGCGCGGGGATCCAATCGCGTCGTCCTGGGCTGTGAAGGCACGTCCCAGGATGGGCTCCTCGCGCAGCACGCGAAAGGCAGAGGCACTGATCGCTGCGCCTGCCACCCGCTGTGGCTGGTCGCCACCGCTGAGATTGAATGTCACGTTGGTGAATGCGGCGAGTTGCTCGAACGCTGTCTGCTCCTGCAGCATCCTCTCGTAGTCGCGAATCGGCACCGGCAGCAGAGCGGAGCCCGAGGAGGCGAGCGTGCGCGAGATCGCCACGATTCGATCTCCATCTTCGAACGGAAGCCCCTTGAGCACGAACCCATACGCGATGCCGAACATCGCGGTCGTGAGTCCGATCCCCAGAGCGAGACTGAGGGCTGCCAGAGCCGCTAACCCGGGAGTCTGACGCAGGCTTCGGAAGGCGCCAATGAACTGGCCAGGCATGAGTCGATCTCGGTGCGGGGGATCAGAGCGAAGGGAAAGCGACGTCCGCGACGCGCACCCCGGAAGGGCTTGTCACGCCATATCCTGAGTGCACAACGGTTATTATAATTCTCTTGCCGTAGATATCAAGAAACGACGCCCTATGATCGGCACGACTATGCGTACCAAGGGCTGACGGTGCGCCGCTGCGCGTGTGCTACTGTGATAACAGTGTGTTTGCCATAGATATTTGGAGTTCGTAGTACCTGTGACAGACAGAAAGCGACTAGGAGAATTCGAAGCGCTCGTGGTTGCCGCGCTCGTGCGGCTCGGCCCCGACGCGTACGGTGTGCTGATAAGCGATGAAATCGAACGTCGGGCAAGGCGAGCTGTTTCGATCGGCACGCTCTACAAGACGCTGCGCCGGCTCGAGGACAAGGGATTCGTTGTCAGCCGGAAGGGCGAGGCCTCGCCGGTTCGT